>CAZEZH010000100.1:0-13362 GCA_964516305.1 uncultured Halochromatium sp.
ACCGGGTAGACACTGGCAAAGGGCAGCGGGCTCAACAATAGCAGCGCGGCAAAGACCCAGAACGGTAGGCCCCGCAGCGGCGCACCGCTGCGGGCGCGGGCTGGCGCCAGCAGGTCGGCTTCAAGCATCAGGGTGCTCCTGCCGGCAGCGGCAGCGGACCGCCTTGCTGCGTGTCGAGCAACATGCGCTGCGCCCCGTCCAGAATCAAACAGCTGAGGCGGCCAGTGGCATAGGCGCCGGTATCGATGCCGATGCGGTTCGAGCACAGCTCAACCGTTGCGCTGACATGATGCCCATGGACGACGACGAATGGATGGGGCTTGGTATAGCTCAAGAATCGCTCGCGAATCCAAATAAGGTCCCGGGCCTGCTGTTGGGCGATTGGGATCGCGGGACGGATACCCGCATGGACAAAGAAAAAATCGCCAACACAGTGGCTCAACTCCAGCCCCTGCAAGAAGGCATGGTGGTGCGGGGGCAGCGCTGCCCGCAGCGCGGCTGCGGTCTCAGCGGGATCATCAGGGTCCGCCGTCCAATCGCCCACCGCATAGGAGACCAGGGTTGCCAAGCCGCCGAGGTTGAACCAATACCCGCCGGCGAGGGGCTCGCGCAGGAAGTCCAGCATGACCTGATCATGATTGCCGAGCAGGAAATGGGTGGCCACGCCGGGCAACTGGCGCTTAGTGAGCAATTCCAGCACCTCGCGGCTCTGGGGTCCGCGGTCGACATAGTCTCCGAGATAGATCAGCTGCAGCGCCTTATCCGGATGCTTCGCTGTATCCTGCGCGATCTGGCTCTGCAACTGCTCAAGCAGGTCTGCGCGCCCGTGGATATCACCAACCGCATAGATCCGCACCCCTGGCGGGGTCCGGGCCGACTCCAAACTCATCAATGGCTTGCGGCGGTGAATCCATGCAAACATCAGAATACCCTTAAAGCTCGGTACGGCACTATAAACCTATTTTCGCCGTTAACGAAGATGCTTGGTGGCTGTTACCGGTAGCGATTCTGGCTGCTAGCTCGAGCGCCTGGGCGCGCCAGTTCTGCAGCCTGCAGAGCAAGGGCAGAACGCATGTGCGTTGTATTTTCTATTTTTTTCAATAATTTACGCGCTAAAATCAATCGGCCAGAGTGGCCCCAGATCGTCATTGCGAAGGCTCAATGTGCCCCTCGGAGAAGCCATCCTGGGGCATCTGCATGCACTCTATCTTTACATTACTTCATTAAAGCCTGCTTGCATGGATTGCAGTTTGCGTTGACATTTATAAAGGACATAAACCCAATAGGACAGAGGCCCCTATGATGATGATTCCTCGTCTCGCTGCAATCTTGGTGCTCTTATTGCTGACGTTCAGCGTGCAGGCTCAGACGCTACTGAGCGAAGAGGCGCTCAGTCAAGCGCTCGTCGACGGAACCCTAGAACAGGTCATCAGTGAGACCCTGGGAGACTCGCCAACGCCGGAACAGATCGCAGCCCTGCAACAAGCGCTTGATGCGCTGGCAGCCAACGCACCAGAAGCGGCTGCCGCAGCGGCACTAGCGGTGGTCAACATCGCCAAGATACTCAGCGAGAGCAACCCCCAAGCCGCCGTTGATCTGGTTGCCGCCGCTGTACCCAGCTTGACTGATCCAGATGTTGTTGAAGCCGCACCTAGCGTCGTCGCACAAGCGCTCGCCAACAGCCAGGAAACCATCAGCCTTGCGCAGACGGTGGCCAGTAACTCAGGCATCAGCCTCACCGGCACAGATGTCTTGAACACCGAGGCCGTCGAACTCGCTGAGGCACAAGCGACCTTGGCTGATGCTGCTCCCGAAGCCGGCGAAGAAGGTGCCGACGGTGGTCTCGAAGGTCCTGCAGCTGACGCCCTTTCAGGTATCATCGCGACAGATAGCGGCACTGGTGGCGGCGGCACGGCGAGTATTGCCGCCCCCTAATGTTTTTAGCCCAGCCCTTTGGCGATTCAGATGCTCATTACCTGCCTTGACGATGACCCTCGCGTAGAGCCGCTCCTGCGCCGCATGCTCGGCCGCATCGGACATGACCTCCGGTTCGACTCTTCAGTCAGCGCTTTCAAAGCCAACCTTGCCAATCACATGCCCGACCTCGTCTTGCTCGATCTAGGCTTAGGTCAGGAGTCCGGCATCGACGTTATCCATTGGCTTGCGGCTAGCAACCTAAGGCCACCGATTCTGCTGCTCTCCGGACGTGGCGATGGTTTACTGGACACGACGCGGCGGGTTGCGCAAGGACAAGGCATCTCAGTGCTTGGGGTCATCAGCAAAGCACGTCTTGCCGCTGAACTGCCGACCGTGCTTGAGCATGTCGGTCCAACCCTGGTGCCGGATGAGCATCTACCAATGGAGAGCTTGGGTGCCACGGCTGCCCCCTTGCAGCCGTTAGCTCCAAAGCCGAGACTGGACGCGGAGTCGCTGCAATCGCTGATTGCCAAGGGCGCCATCCTGCCCTATCTGCAGCCGATCGTGATGCCCGCCGACGGCGCATTGCGAGGGGCCGAAGTCTTGGCTCGACTGCGCCTGCCCGATGGAAGCATCCTCGGGGCTGAAGACTTTATACCGCTCGCCGAAGCCCAGGGTCTGCTTTACCCCATCACCGAGTCGCTGTTTCGCTCCGTCATGGCTCAAAAGCAGCAGCTGGCCGAACTCAGCTTAGATTTTCTGGCGGTCAATCTCTCAGCCAGCTGCCTGCGTGATCAGCGGACCATCGGGCTGGTGCGTTCATTGATCCAGGATCTCGACTCCCTCTGCGAGGTTGAGGTCGAGATCACCGAGACAGCGGCTAGCCAGTCTGCGCAGCAGATCCAGTCGTTGGCCGCACGCATCAAGCTTGCCGGCAGCCGGCTGGTGATCGATGACTTCGGCACCGGCTATTCCTCGATGCGTGCACTGGCCGAGCTGCCGTTTGAGATCCTGAAGATCGATCTCTCCTTCGTCTCGGAGATGTTCGATTCACCCAAGGCGTTGCAGCTGCTGCGCGCCATCATCGGCTTCGGCCGCAACCTTGACCTCGAACTGGTGGCCGAGGGTGTGGAGACCGAGGCGCAACGCGATCTGTTGGTCAACGAAGGTATCCAACTCGCGCAGGGCTACCTGTTCGGCGTTGGAATGCCCATCGATACCTTCATCAAACGATTCTCCAACCGCTCTCTCAACGCGGGAGTCGATCTCCTCTCGACCGCCCTGTGAGAGGGGCACCCTGTCCAGATTTCCCTGCGGCAATCGCTGTTTAGCCGCACGCTCGCGTGCGGGTTTGGCCTCAGCCCGGCATGCCACGCGATAAACCTTTACACTTCTTCATGTGAACCCGCTCAAAAAACGCGCAGCTAGAGCCTGTCAGCGCACAGCAGGGTGGTAAACTGGAAGATCTGTGTAGGAGGGGAAGTGAAATGGACAGTCGTGGTGCTACGGAAGTTCCAGCCAACATCATCGTTGTCGACGACGATAAACGCATAGCTCGCATGCTGGAGCGAAATCTCAACGCCGCCGGCTATGATGTGACCCTTGCAGAAAACGGCCGAGAACTGCGCAACGCCTACCGCCACCGACAGCCAGATCTGGTTCTGCTTGATCTCAACCTTGACGCTGAGGATGGCATTGATCTGGCCGTCGAACTGGGCTCTGCCACGTCCGCCGCCATCATTATGATTACCGGACGCGACGAGCTTGATGACCGCGTCAAAGGACTCGATGCCGGCGCCGATGATTACATCATCAAGCCATTTGTCATCGATGAACTGCTTGCGCGAATCCGTGCTGTCTTGCGTAGGCGCTCGTTTGAGCTGCCGCAATCGAGCAAGTTTGAAATCGGTCCCTTTTGTCTGGACCGAACGGCGCGCACCTTCTGTCGTGAAGGTTCGCCTCCCATTTGCATTTCCCTCACTGAGACTGAGGTGCGGATTCTCTCGATACTTGTGATCAACCATGGCCGAGTCGTTAGTCGCGAACAGTTGATGGCGCGTGAAATCAAGGCCCCCGTGGATCGCAGCATCGATGTGCATATTGGCAATATCCGGCGCAAACTGAAACAAGCTAAGCTCAATGACATCATCATATGGCCGGTGCGCGGATACGGCTATCGCTTGCGTCTAGAGCAGTAAAACAACGAATGAAATAGATGCTAATCACCTGCCTTGACGACGACCCTCGCCTGGAACTGCTGTTGCACCGTCTCCTTGACCGCCTGGGCTATGAACTGCGCTTCGACTGCTCAGTCCTTGACTTCAAAAGCGGCCTTGCTGAAACGGTTCCGGATCTGGTCTTACTCGACCTCGGCTTAGGCCAAGATTCCGGAATTGATGTCATCCATTGGCTCGCTGACCGCGCTTTCAAGCCTCCGATCGCGCTGCTCTCTGCATGCGGCGACTCCCTACTCGATACATCGCGGCGCATCGCGGAAGGTCGCGATATCTCAGTCCTCGGCATCGTCAGTAAAGCGCGGCTCGCTCAAGAGCTTCTGCCGGTGCTGGAACGCCTGCACAGGAGCCCGGGCTCCGATCACACCCTTTCAAGACCCATCGCACCGCAGGAGCCGGCGCCGGCTCGCATCCAACGGCCGGAGCCATCTCTCGACGCAGGCTCATTGCGATCACTCATCGCCGCTGGGGCCGTCTTGCCCTATCTGCAGCCCATCGTCGATCCCGCTGACGGCACCCTCCACGGGGCTGAGACCCTGTGTCGCCTCTGCCTGCCCGATGGCCGCATCTTAGGTGCCGCTGACTTTATTCCGCTAGCTGAAGCACATGATCTGCTCTTCCCCATCACCAAAACGCTGTGTCACGCACTCATGGACCAGCAACAACGGCTTGCTCCACTCAGGCTCGAGTTCATTGCTATCAACCTATCAGCCAGCTGCCTCATCGATCAGCATGTTGTCGATCTCGTGCAGTCCTTAGTGAACGGGCTCAACAACACCTGCGCCTTGCATGTTGAGATCACCGAAACCGCTTGCTGCCTGTCCGCGCAGCAGGCGCAATCCTTGGCCGCGCGCATCGAGCTTGCCGGGGCACAATTGGCGATCGACGATTTCGGCACCGGCTATTCCTCGATGCGCGTGCTCGCTGAGCTGCCATTCGAAACCCTGAAGATCGACCTCTCCTTCGTCACCGAGATGTTCGACTCGCCCAAGGCGTTGCGACTGCTCCGGGCCATCATCAGGTTCGGCAAGAGCCTGGGCATGCAACTGGTTGCCGAAGGCGTCGAGACCGAGGCCCAGCGCAAGTTCTTGGCCGCCGAAGGCGTGCAGCACGCGCAGGGTTTCCTGTTCGGTGCGCCAATGCCGATCGACGCCTTTATCGAGACCTACACAACGGCAGTGAGCTGATGGATTCCCCGTTGGCGATGAAGCCCTACCAGCGGCTTCTGCTACTGCTTGCCCTGCTGGCGGTGGCAGTGGCGGGTAACCACTACAATCA
Source organism: uncultured Halochromatium sp. (assembly GCA_964516305.1). GTDB lineage: Bacteria > Pseudomonadota > Gammaproteobacteria > Chromatiales > Chromatiaceae > Lamprobacter. The sequence goes on from CAZEZH010000100.1 coordinate 5,430, forward strand.
AGAGCTGTTCTTCGGCGTCAACATCATCTTCGGCTCGGTGGCGGTTTGGCTCGCGCTGATCTGGCTGGGTCTGCGCCCAGCGCTTATGGTTGCCGCCGCTTCCGGCCTGTATACCTATGTGCTTTGGGATCACCCTTACGCCTTCGCGATCTTCGTCGCCGAGGCTGCCTTCGTCGGTGGGTTCTATCAGCATGCTCGACAACGCGGACAGGAATCGCCCCCGCTGCTTTGGCTGGTTTGCCTGTATTGGATACTGGTCGGCGTGCCATTGGTCTTATTCTTCTATGGCCATATGATCAATATGCCGCCGACGCAGGTGGTGCTGATCGCGATCAAGCAGCCATTGAATGGCATCCTCAACGCCGCACTGGCACAGCTCATCCTGCTTGGCACCGCGCGGCTCAGACACAAACGTCTGACACTGCCACTGCGGCAGTTACTGTTCAGCCTACTGCTTACCGTGATGCTGATCCCAGTGATCGGCGTTATAGCCTGGCAGAACCAGAATCTGCGCGTCAGCATTGAGGCCGATCTGCGCGACCGGCTGCTCTGGTTCGGCGAACTTGCCAGTCTCGCCGTTTTGCAGGGCAACCAAGACCCAAAGAGCCTCGCCGACCTAGAGCAGATGCTCGCCGCGCGCCTGCCCACATCGGCTCTGCCGAGCCTCGCGTTATTGCCGGAACAGGCCCAGCAGGCGGACCTAGTTACTCCGTCAGAGATTGAGGGACTCGTGATCCGATTGCCCGAAAACGAGCTACCGGCGCGCATGCAGCAGTGGCGCGCGGCGCGTTATCAGGTTTCGATACCGACGTCGCGGGGGGCAACGGAGGAGCGACTTGCCATCGAAGTCAGTGCCACCCTGGTCATCGATCAACTGCATGAGCGCATCGTTCGCTTGCTTGGCGCCCTGCTTGCTTTAATCGGGATCTCGGCCCTATTCGCCGAGCGGCTCAGCACCCTGCTGACGCGGCCATTAGAGCGGCTGATCGAAACGGCCACGCAGCTACCCTCGCGCATCACCGATAATCACTCGGTCGAGCCCATGAAGCCGGTCCCAGTGATCGAGATCGAACGTCTCGGGCGTGCCATTGAGCAGATGGGCGGCCGTCTCGCCGAGAGCTTCCTCAAACTCCAGCAAGAACGCGATGCACTCACGCAGCAACGCGAACGCTATCGACTCGTCGTCGACAACCTCGAAGACCTGCTCATACGCACCGATCAGTTCGGGCGATTGGAGTTCGTCAGTCCCTCGTACTGCCAGCTTTTCGGCCGCTGTAAGGCCGAACTCATCGGTCAAGATATCTTCTCACAGCGGTTCTCAAGCGATCCGGAAGCTGGCCGCAAAGCCATGGAGACACTGCAGCAGGACCCCTTCATGCATAGTTCCGAGAACTATGTCCACACCCAGTCGGGTTGGCGCTGGCTGCAGTGGGTCGACCGCGCCATCCTCGACCACACCGGCGCTCTTCGCAGCATCGTCTCTTTGGGGCGCGATATCACCCAGCGCAAGCAGGCCGAGTTGGATCTGATTCAGCGCGAAAAGATCGAGCGTGAACTGCTCGACGTGGCAACGGCCTTTATGCTGCACCGAGACGAACAACTCTCCACATTGATCGACCAGGTGCTTAAGCGTGTTGGCGACTTTACCCACTCAGATCGCAGCTATTTGTTTCAGTTCCATCCCGACGGCATGCGCATGAGCAACACCTATGAATGGGTCGGCCCGGGTGTAGAGCCGATGATTAGCCATCTACAAGACATGTCCGTCGATGACTTTTCGGCGGTCACGCAGCACATGCTCTCGGGCCAGCCAGTGGTGGTGCCGCGGGTCGCCGATCTCAGCGATGATTGGGCGGAAGAGCGCAAGATCCTCGAGTTTCAGGATATCCAATCGGTGCTCTTGGTGCCGCTGATGTCCAGTGGGCGCCTATCTGGATTCATCGGCTTTGATGCCGTTTTTACAACGCGTGATTGGCTGGCCACTGAGGTTCGGTTTCTGCAAGTGGTCGCCAACCTGATGGTCGGCGCCTTCGACCGCGCGCGTATCCATCAGGCGCTCGTCGATAGCCAGGAACGCTACGACCAACTCGCACGCCAGAGCCGCAGTGTCGCCTGGGAGGTCGACGCCCAGGGCTGTTACACCTATCTAAGCCCAAACGTCGAAGACCTGATCGGCTACGGGCCTGAGCAACTGGTCGGCAAGTGGCGTTTCTATGATTTATTCCCGGCGGCGGAGCGTGAGCGTCTCAAGGTCGAGACCATGAAGTACATTGAGGAGTGCAAGCCCTGTCACGACTTGAACAACGTGATCTGTCATGCCGACGGCAGCCCGGTCTGGGTCAATACCAACGGGCTCCCGATCCTCGACGACCAGGGCGCACTGCAAGGCTATCGTGGCATTGATATCGATATCAGCGCGCGTCATCGCGCGGAGCAGCAATTGCGGGACAGCGAGGCGCGTCTGAGTGCGATCTTCAATCAAGCGCCGATCGGCATCGCAATCGCCGATGCTGATGGCCGACTTACCCTCGCGAATCAGGCTCTGGAGATGTTGCTCGGGTGCAAGACAAAGAGCCTGATCGGCATGCGCTGCGATGAGTTCACTCATCCCGAAGACAAGAATCAAGAGCGCAAGCTCTACGAACAGCTGGTTGCAGGCCAGCGATCGCAATTTCGCATCACCAAACGCTTGCAAAAGCCAGATGGTAAGGTCGTTTGGGGTGATCAACGCGTGGTGCTGATACCGCAAGAAGACGGCAATCCGCCCCTGCAACTGGGTATGATCGAGGACATCACCGAGGTCCAGCTAGAGACCGAGCGGCGCAAGCAGATCGAGCAGGAACTCGCCGATTATCGGTGCCAACTCGAGAAGCTGGTGGATATCAGCGCCCGCTCGCTGCCGTTCAATCAAGAGGTCCAATCCCTGCTGGCGCTTGGCTGCGATGGTCTGCAGGTGGAGCTGGGCGAACTCGGCCTGATCAAAGACAGTATCGAATATCAGCGATGTGCGCGTCATGTGTCTAAGTCGGCCCAGGTGGCGGAACCGCCAGCGTTCAGCCTTGGTCATAAGCTCTTATCGAATAGTCGAGCACAGCCCGGCATCCCGCAGCTGATCGGCACGGATCAACTGCCGAGACGCTGCCTGAAGGTGGGTTGGCGCAGCGCCCTATCGCTCGTCATCCCTTGGAACGGACCCGACGGTAAAGTTGAAACGCTCGCGCTCAGCTTCTGGTCTCTGCAGCCGCTCTCAAGCTTATCGACCTTAGGTCGCGAACTGATCCGGCTGATTGGGCAACGGCTGGGCTCGCTGCTGTTCAAAGAGCAGGTCCAGCAGGTCATGATCGTTTCCAAAGAACGCGAGACCATCGGGCATCTTGCGAGCGGGATCGCGCACGATTTCAATAATCTGCTCGGAGTGATCGATGGTAACCTGCAATATCTGCAGGCCTCGCTCGATCGACTTCCCCCGCACCCGGAAATCAACGAGTTCGGCGAGATCATCGATGAGACCCTCAGCGCGCTTGGTCAAGCCACGGTCATCACCGCTGGCATGCTCTCCCTGAGCCGCGCCGGTGGCATCAGTATCAAGCCGACTGCACTCGAGCCAGCCATCGATGAACTCATGCGCATCCTGCAGCATATTCTGCCGGCGCGCATCCGGCTCGAGCTCGACATCGAGCCGGGCATCAGCGCCGACACCAATGTCGCCTTCCTGCAGTCGGCACTCCTGAACCTGGCGCTCAATGGGCGCGACGCCATGCCAGAAGACGGCAGACTGAGCATCCGTATAGCACATCGGTCCTGGACTCGAGCGCAACCATTGGCCGTTGGCCAACTCGACCCTGGGGACTATGTGGAGCTGCGCGTAGCCGACACCGGCTGCGGGATGAATGCCGAGACGCTGCGCAGGCTGTTCGAGCCGCTGTTCTCTACCAAAGCCAAACAACGCGGACACGGTCTCGGCATGTTTATGGTGCAAGAGTTTGTGCTCCGCTCCGGTGCTGGTTTGGCGGTAGAGTCGCAACCTGGCCGGGGAACGGTGTTTCGGCTCCTGTTACCGCCCGGGGAGAAGACGCCTGCAGAGCAGTCCACAAAAGCCAGGCAACAGCTGCCGGCACCAATCGAGGAGCAGGGGCACCGGCCCAAGCAGGGTCAAGAGCATCAACCTCCGCAAGTGCATCAGCGGGTTCTAGTGGTCGATGACGACCCCCGAGTGCGCGAGACCATCAGCCGGCTGTTGCGCAACCTCGACGTCACCGCTGAGGTTGCCGAAGACGGCGAGGCCTGCCTTCAGCAACTCAGCCATGAGCCCGGATGCGATTTGGTCCTGACCGATCTGGCGATGCCGAAGATGGACGGTGCCGAACTCCATACCGCAATCACCGAGCGTTATCCTGAGATTCGCGTCGTCCTTATGAGTGGACAGGAGGAGACCAACTTCGGCTTTGATCAGCTGTCGCCCAAACCGCTCATACTCCGCAAGCCCATCGCCATTGAGCAACTACGCCAAGCCTTGCGCAACAATGCCTAAACCTAAAAAGAGCATCTGTTCGCCGAGTCGGCCTTGGCTGTCTTGTCACACAGCTACGCAAGCTCTCGCCCTACTGAGATCAAGACCGCCCAACGACCGAGGGCCAGGGGCATCAGACGAGCTCCGATACACGGCTTCTTCGGATCTCGGGCAGCTTCACTCTGACGACGCTGGGGGCTCGAGCTTTGCCTCTAGCCGAGCGAGCCGTTCTTCAAGCCCGGGGGTGTTCAGTTGCGGATCGCGCGCGTTGGTGTCGAAGGTTGGGTTGCCACGCCACCAGTCGACGCCCATCTCGACGGCGCGATCGACGGAGCAGATCAACAGCCGGATCTCGATGGTCAGCAGTTCCACCTCGACCAACTTGACCCGGATATCGCCCGCAATCACAACCCCCTTATCCAGCAAGCGCTCAAGCAGGTCGGCGACGGTGGTGCTGTCGGTCGAATGGGTCAGATTGCGTTGATTGGTGGCCATGATGTTTCCTTAAAGCAGTCGGCCCAGCGGGCCGAGATCGATGTTCAAGTCCTCGTCGCGCAGGCCAAAGGCCTCGCGCACGTGTGCAAGCTCCTCGGCCTGACGCATCAGCGTGAGCCCAAGACGCTCAATCTCCTCGTCATCGAGCGAACCGGAGTCCATCCGTGCAATCGCTTGTCGCTCCAGCAGCTCATGGAGCAGCTTGATCAGCGTCAGCACCAATTGCGCCAAGCCATCACGCACGCGCTCGCCATCGATCTCCAGGCGCTTGCGGCCACCCACCGAGGAGGCGGCGGGCGTCTGCAGCGACCTATCCAGCGCATCCGGAAGCACCCTCTGAGGTTCTTTAGGGCTTGCTGTCGTCGACGGATTGTCGTTCATGAGCCGCCTCTTGTTGCAATCGCCGCCCGGTCTCGACCGAGGTGATCAACGCCTGCAGATTGATGTAAATGAGATCGATATCGGCAACCGAGATGGTCAGATCAGCAACCACCACAGCGCCCTTGTTCAGAATGCGATCCAGCGCCTCGCACAGCGAGATGTGCTGCTGATCGGCTCCGGGTGTCCTTGCCCCGCCAGTGCCATTAACGAGATCTTGATCTTGATCTTGATCTTGATCTTGACGCAGCCCCTGACTGCCACCGCTCGGGGTGCCAGCAGCGATGCCGATGCTTGCACCGCCCACGCCAGGCTCAGCGGATCGATCCCCGTCGTTCGGCGCGCTCATACCGCCCCCCGTGTCGGACTATAGAGGGCATCACCCAGATGCTTAAGCGCCTCAAGCCCCACTGGCTCGACCTGCCGATAGACCAGCGTTTGCTGCAAGCCTGGAAAGCGCTGCCGCGCCTGCGCCAGCTCGTGCGCCTCCCGTGCCTGCAACGCAGCGCAGATAGGGCAGTCGCCGGCGGCCGGCGTGAGCTGATTGACAAACAGGGCTGCGACCTGGATCTGCAGACGCTCGAAGCCTGTGATCAGATCGTCGGTCTCAGCCAGCCCAAGCGCCGTCGGCACGGTGACCAGATAACAAGCCGCCTGATGCGGGTCGGCCAGCAGCGCGCGCAGCCGCTTGACCGCCTTCGATAGCTCCACCAGATCCTGCGACAGCGCTGGCACGCGCAACACCGTGCGATACTTCAACAGCAGCTGAAAAAACAGCTTCAGCCAATCATGGATCAACCCCGGCAGCTCAAGCAGCCGCAGCGTATGGCCGCTGGGCGCGGTGTCGAGGACCACAAGATCGTAGCGACCGCCATCCAGATGGTCCATCACTCGGGTCAGGGCCATCAGCTCATCGAGTCCCGGCGGCGCCAGGTCCAGCAGATGCTCCATCGCTTCGCGATCAAAGGTGATGTCCAGATTGTTCAATGTGTCGGCAAGGAAGCCGCGCAGCTCATCTTGATACCGCTGTCGCAGCAACAAAAAGGCCTGCTCCGCCGAGAGCTCCTGGGCATCAAGACCGGCACAGACCCTGACCGGCTCAGGACCCAGCGTCAGCCCAAGACAGTCCGCCAGCGAATGCGCCGGATCGGTCGAGAACAACAGGATGCGCCGCTCGGGCTGATCCGCCAGCAGTCGCAGCGCCGTCGCACTGGCGAGGGTGGTCTTACCCACGCCACCCTTTCCCGCCAGCATCAGCAGGCGCATGCTTGCCGGCGGCAACGGCGCCGGCGCGATCACTTGCGTCGGCAGTTCGGGCTTGGGGTTGGGCTTTTGCTCGGACCCGGGCTTGTGCTCGGTCTCGGTCGTTGGCGCCTCGGCTGCGCGCACAGCATCGGTTCGCTCGCCCTGCGTCAGCAGTTGCACCTGCGTCCAGAGCCCCGTCAGGGCTTGCCCGCGGGGCTCATCAGCAAGCAGCGGCAGCGCCCAGAGCCTGACCTCGCGGCCAAGCTGATCGAAGGCCGCCAGCGCGCGCAATTGACGGTGCCGTTCTAGCCGACAGAGCGCACAATCGGTTTCCGGCAGCAGCCGATTGACCACCAGCTCTTGGCTCCCGATACCCTGCGCATCGAGCTGCCGCAGCAGATCCGCGGTCTCCTCCACACTCATCGACTCGGCGAGCATCACGGAGATAAAGCGACAGCGCCTGCTATCCTCGATCAGCGCCGCGATGGCACGGCGGCTGCCGTCGAGCGCGAGCAGGAAGCGATCGAGATGATCTTGGCTCTGATCCTGCTTGAAGCGCCGACGCAGATAACGGTGTTTCGCCAACAGCGCATCCAATGCCCTGATCCAGCGATGGATCAGCTCCGGCATCTCCAGCAGGCGCAGGGTATGTCCGGTCGGTGCCGTATCGACGATGATGCAGTCGTAACGCTGCTGCTCGATCCACTCGGCCATCTCCAGATAGGCCGCTAGCTCGTCCATGCCCGGCAGCGCCATCTCCATCAGCGCATGGATGTCCTCCTCATCAAACAGGGTGCCACGGCTCGAGATCTCTTCCAGCTTGGCGCGATGCTGTTGTTTGAAACGCTCAAGCGAGGCAGCAGCATCCAGCTCAAGGGTCTCGAGATTGGCCGGAAGCGACATTCCAGCCAGCGCATCCTCGAGCGAATGGGCAGGGTCGGTCGACAGCAGCAGCACGGACTGCTTGGGCCGCTGCTCGGCGATCTGCAAGGCCGCCGCACAGGCGCAGGTGGTCTTACCCACCCCACCTTTGCCGCCGAAATAGAGCAGCGCCAATGTGGGGTCATGCAAGAATTCAGGTTGTGTCGTCACAGTCATTCTCGGCCTTCCAAGTCGTCTTCGTCATCCTCGCTGTCGGCCTCGTTATCCTCCGAATCCTCATCATTCGCCTCCGAAACCTCATCAACCGCATCCGCATCCGCATCCGTATCATCCAGATCTTCATCATTCGCCTCGTCCTCATCTGGTGCTTCATCCGCCTCGAGCTCATCGAGCCGGTCAAGCAGCGGTCCCTCGCGGCGGTCG
>CAZEZH010000101.1:0-13163 GCA_964516305.1 uncultured Halochromatium sp.
GCTCAGGCTCAGGCTCAGGCTCAGGCTCAGGCTCAGGCTCAGGCTCAGGCTCAGGCTCAGGAGGCCAGGTCTGGTCTGGCTCTAGGTTCGTCATCGCATCGAGCGCGGCCAGATCAAGCTCGAGGCGACCCTGCTCGTCAGCGGGCAGGTCAACGCCATCGGCATGATCGGGCTGCGAGGGCTGCTGGCTCGTCGTGGTTGGCGCGACCTCGCTCAACTCCTGCTCAAGGTCCTCGAGATCAAGAAACAGCTCCTCCTGATCACTGGCGGCCTCATCGATCTCAATGGCGACATCTTCGATCTCATTGGCGACCTCACCGATGTCGTCGACGCTCGGCTCAGACCCTGGGGACTGTTTCGTGAGTGCGTTCTCAATCTTCGCCCACCGCTCGCTATCAAGCTCGGTCTGAGCCGCAAGTCGCATCTGATCGGCAAGCAATGCCAAGGCAGCGAGGTCGCCCGAGGCAAGATAGGTCTCGGCCAGCTTATAGCGCAACTCCGGGCTCTCGCCAGCAGCGGCGATCGTCTCCCGTAACACCCTCTCGGCATCACGATAGCGGCCATAGGTCAGATAGACGTCTGCCTCGGCGAGACCATCAACCTCAATCGCTGCAGCCTGGTCTGGCTGTGAACCGATGCTGTGCGCTGCCGCAGGCGCCACAGCCTCTAATGCGGCCCACCGTCCCTGCTCGACAGCCTGCCCTAGATCGACTGGCTGCTCATCCGCGCTAGGCTCCAGCCCCTGGTCCAGACTCAGCTCAGCCAACTCTCGCTCAGCCAAGCCCGGTCCCGCCCGACTCTCCTCGGCCGGGAGCATTCCCCAACTAGCCAGATCTCGCCCGACCAGGTCTTGATCAGAGGTCACGCCTTCACGATCAGGCAGGCTTTCCTCTAACGTATCTTGCTCAGTCGCCGCGTCTTCTGCGCGAGCCAGGCCGCTCGGGAAGACCTCCTCTTGCCGCCCCTCAGCCTGCGCCAAGGCAGGATGCTGATCAGCCGCTGTAACCAGGACATCGGCTGTGGTTGCCACTGGGGCCTCCACATCGGTCCTGCTCGCGCTCAAGGCGTCGGTGGTTGGCCACTCGGGGTCCAATCGCAGGTCGTTTAACGAATCCCCCGGACTGTCGTCCTGCGGGTTTGGTACCTTGGCCAAGTCGGCTCCAGCAACCGCAGTCGCCTGTTGTCTGCGACGATGCAGTATCACCCCCAGCAAGGCCAAGAGCAGCGTCATGGCCAGCAGCGGCAACGCCCAGCTCAAGATCGCTTGGCGCCAGGCGCCAGCCATCGCAAAAAGATCGAAGCCAGACGCGTGCTCTACCGTCTTCGGGCCAACATCGCCGGCACCTGTCGCACTAGCCGACTCGCCCTCAGAACCAGCCTGGGCAGCTGGGCGCTCAAACGCCCCCTCTGGAGCAGACTCGGGGCCAGATTCCAAGTCAGACCTTGGCCCAGATTCCGAACCGGTGGCGGAACCGCTCTCAGGGCCTTGCTCGCCATCTGCCTCTGCCGCCGCCGAACCCTCGCTAAGTTCAGACTCCAACCCCCGGGGGCCGTCGGCGAGACGCTCCGTCGCCAAGCTGGCCAGCTGCGCATGACGCAGTTCGAGCAAACGGCCGATGTCGTCCAGCTGCGCCTCCAGTTCCTGCACCCGCGCTCTTAGCTCGCTCGCCTCCTGGCGATTGGCCTCACTGACCTCTCGCATCAGCAACAACTCCGCCTCGAGCGAAGCATCGGCCTCAGAGAGGGCGCGAGCTGCAACCGGACTCGAGGCTGCCCCAGAGGCAAGCCCCGACGCCGAGCCTAAGCTCGTCTCGCTCTCCACCGCCGCCGCCGAGACGGGCACCTCCAGATCGACCTGCGTGTCCTCGACCGATCCGCTATCGTCAACCTCACTCTCAGGGTCATCGAGTTCAATGGACTCGGGGGTCGCAATGGTTAAGCGCGCATCGACATCCGTCAGTGGTGCCTTGACCACCGGGCGACCTGCCAAGGCCGCCCGATATTGCTTGCGGGCAGCCTCCGGCCCGAGCGCAAAGAGTTCTGCAGCGGTCGGGATCACCAGCTCCGCCCCGACGCTCAAGCGGTTGATATCAGCATTGATGAAGGCGTCTTGGCTGTTGCGGTAGAAGGCCATCAGGGTCTGCTCGAGGGTTGCACCAGGCGGGGCAAGACGACGGGCGATCATGGCGAGTCCAGTCCCAGAAGGGACCGGGCCATAGTTGATCGGAAAGCGGAGGTTGGCCGCCTCATCCGGAATCTCGACATCGGTCAGGAGGGTCTCGGGGTCAGAAGCACCCGGAGCATCAGCCGATGCCAGCGTCGCCGCCTGAGTTGATCCAGAGGACGCACCCACCGCGTTGTCCGCACCCTGAGCGCTAGATGACTCGGGGGCATTAGACTCGACGCCTATAGAACGCTCGCGCTCAGCGGCGGCTGCAAATGGCGACTGAACCGTCCGATCAACACGAGGAGGCGCAGCAGGCGCCCTGCGTGCTCCGCCAATGGCCGGCGGATCGAGCAGAACCGAATACTCTTTGACGAGCCGCCCTTCCGGCCAAATCACCTCGACGAGCAGATCCAGGTAGGGCTCACGAACGGGCTCGCGAGTGCTGACCTGAACCATCGGCTCACCCGAGGGACCGATCATCGGCGTGAACTGGAGTCCGGTTAGAAAATGTGGCCGCTCAATCCCGGCCTGCTCGAACGCCGATCGGCTGGCGAGGCTGACCTTGACCGAATCCAGCGCGCGCTCGTCGATATCGAAGAGATCGATCTCGGCATAGAAGGGCTGGTTAAGGGCAGACTGGGTGCGCAGCTCGCCGAGACCCAAGGCGGCCACCGGCGGCGCATAGAACAGCACAACGATCGCGAGTAGCCCGCCAAGGAGATGGTCACCGAGCTGCCCGCGTGCAGGCCTGACCAATGTGGGCCGCCGAACTCGCGCTCGAGCGATCAGCGCCTGCACAAAAAACGCGGCGAACTGGGGTCGGCGACGCTGGCACTGAGCGATCGGCAGCCCCACGCGCCTGTCATCAATGCTCGAGCAGGAGACGAAGCATTCGGCGCAGCGGTTCGGCCGCACCCCAGAGCAGCTGGTCTCCTACGGTAAAGGCGTTGAGAAATTCTGATCCTTGCGCCATCGGGCGCAGCCGGCCGACCGGAATGCTCAAAGTCCCAGTCACTGCCGCCGGCGAGAGTTCGGCGATGGTCCGCTCACGCTCGTTCGGGACGACTCGAACCCAGTCGTTCGCCTCTGCCAGCATCGTGGTGATCTCATCGACTGGGATCGCCTGCTTGAGCTTGATCGTTAGCCCTTGGCTGTGGCAACGCATCGAGCCGATGCGCACGCAGGTGCCGTCGATGGGGATCGCGTTCTCCGCGCGACCCAGGATCTTGTTGGTCTCGGCCCCAGCCTTCCATTCCTCTTTCGACTGGCCATTGTCCATGGGTTTGTCGATCCAGGGGATCAGACTGCCGGCGAGCGGCACGCCGAATTGATCGGTCGGAAAGGCCTGGGCGCGCATCGCCTCGGTCACCGCACGATCGATATCGAGGATCGAGCTGCGCGGATCGGCCAGCAGGTCGCTGACGCTGGCCTGCAAGGCACCCATCTGCGCGAGTAGCTCACGCATGTTGCGCGCGCCGGCACCCGAAGCGGCCTGATAGGTCATCGCACTGACCCAGTCGACCAGATCGCGCCGCAGCAGCTCGCCGACCGCCATCAGCATCAGACTGACGGTGCAATTACCGCCAATGAAGTCGCGCTTGCCAGCGTCCAGCGCTCTCTCGATGACCTCGAGGTTCACCGGGTCGAGCACGATGGTACTGTCTTCACGCAACCGCAGCGTCGAGGCGGCATCGATCCAATAGCCTTGCCAACCGCGTTCGCGCAGCGGCTCGAAGACCTGCCCGGTATAGTCACCGCCTTGGCAGGTGACAATGGCGTCCATCCCGGCCAAGGCATCGAGATCATGGGCATCGAGCAGTGCTTGCGCGCCCTGCCCAACGTCCGGTCCCGGCTCACCCTGTTGCGAGGTCGAGAAGAACCGCGCCTCGGAGATCAGCGCGAAGTCGTTCTCCTCGCGCATCCGATCCATCAGGACCGAGCCCACCATGCCACGCCAGCCAACGAAACCGACCCGATTCATCGCGATCTCACCTCTGTTATCAACAAGACTCAGGGAGGCTAACTAGCCAGCCGAAGCACGAATCGCCTCGAGCACCGCATCACCCATCGCGACCGTGCCGACTGCTGTTGTACCTAGCGCGGCGATATCGCCGGTGCGCAGCCCCTGATCGAGCACCTTGGCGACGGCCTGCTCGATCCGATCCGCATGCTCCGGCGCCGCCAGCGAGTAACGCAACATCATCGCCACCGAGAGGATGGTCGCAAGTGGATTGGCGACGCCTTGGCCGGCGATGTCCGGCGCCGAGCCATGGATGGGCTCATACATGCCCTGATTGTCCGCGTTCAGCGAGGCCGAGGGCAGCATGCCGATTGAGCCAGTCAGCATCGCCGCCGCATCAGAGAGGATGTCGCCGAACATGTTGGTGGTCACCATCACGTCGAACTGCTTGGGCGCGCGCACCAGCTGCATCGCCGCGTTATCGACGTACATGTGACTGAGTTCGACCTCCGGATAGTCGCGGCCGACGCGGATCGCGACCTCGCGCCAAAGCTCGGTGCATTCGAGCACATTGGCCTTGTCCACCGAGCAGAGGCGCTTGCCGCGCCGCATCGCAGCCTCGAAGGCGACACGGCAGATGCGCTCGATCTCGGACTCGGTGTAGACTAGGGTATTGATGCCGCGCCGCTCGCCACTCTCCAGTGTCTCGACACCGCGCGGCTGACCGAAGTAGATGCCGCCGGTGAGCTCGCGCACGATCATGATGTCGAGTCCAGCGACCACCTCAGGCCTCAGGGTCGAGGCCTCGGCAAGCTGCGGATAGAGGATCGCCGGGCGCAGATTCGCGAACAGGCCAAGGCCTGAGCGGAGGCCGAGCAGCCCCTTCTCCGGGCGCAGCGTGATCTCCAGCGGCTCCCATTTGGGTCCACCGACGGCCCCGAGCAGCACCGCATCGGCGGCCTTCGCTCGATCCAGGGTCGACTCCGGCAACGGCGAGCCGCAGTCGTCATAGGCCGCGCCGCCGACCAAGGCAGTCTCAGTCTCGATGTCGAGACCAAAATCGCTGCGCAGGCAATCGAGCAGTTTGACCGCCTCGGCGACGATCTCGGGGCCGATGCCATCGCCAGGCAGGATCAGGATCTTCTTGGTCAATCGTGTCTCCGTTGGAGCAAAGGTCTAAAGCTTGCTAGTTCGCGGCTCAGGGGCCATTGAGTGCCAGAACCAGCAACCGCTGTCATCACACAGTTAGGCCGAAGCCGACGCGAACAGCCAGGGCGCCTGCTGGTGGCGACGCTGCTCGTAGGCGGCGATCTCGTCGTCTCGCTCCAGCGTCAGACCGATATCATCGAGTCCGTTGAGCAGGCAATGCCGGTGGAAGGCGTCGATCTCGAACGCGATCGGCTCGCCGCTGCTCGGATGCAAGCGTTGCCCGTCCAGATCGACCTCGATCTCGAGCGGAACATCGCCACCCGCGAGCGCGAACAGCGCGTCAACGGTCTGCTCATCGAGTACGATCGGTAGCAGGCCATTCTTGATCGTGTTTTGGCGGAAGATATCGGCAAAACTCGGCGCGATCAGCACCCGAAAGCCATGATCCGCGAGCGCCCAGGGCGCGTGCTCGCGCGAGGAGCCGCAGCCGAAGTTATGCCGCGTGAGCAGGATCTCGGCCTTGGCATAGCGCGGATCATTGAGCACGAAGTCCGAGTTCAGCGGCCGGCCCGAGCAATCCTGGCCCGGCTCGCCGTGGTCCAGGTACCGCCATTCGTCGAACAGGTTCGGCCCAAAGCCGGTGCGCTGGATCGACTTTAGGAACTGCTTTGGGATGATCGCATCGGTATCGACATTGGCGCGATCGAGCGGCATCACTACACCGCGAAAGGTCTCGAAGGGTTGCATCATCTAAAACTCCCGCACGTCGACGAAACGACCGGCGACGGCGGCCGCGGCGGCCATCGCTGGACTTACCAGATGGGTGCGTCCGCCCTGCCCTTGGCGCCCCTCGAAATTGCGATTGCTGGTTGCGGCGCAGCGCTCACCGGGCTCGAGCCGGTCGGCGTTCATCGCCAGACACATCGAGCAGCCCGGATCGCGCCACTCGAAGCCAGCGTCGATGAAGATCCGATCGAGTCCCTCGGCCTCGGCTTGCTGCTTCACCAGACCAGAACCAGGCACCACCATTGCCAACTTGACCGAGTCGGCGATACGGCGCCCCTTGGCCACCTCAGCTGCCGCACGCAGGTCCTCGATGCGACCGTTGGTGCAAGAGCCGATGAACACCTTATCGATACCGATCTCGGCGATCGGCGTATGCGGGTCTAAGCCCATGTAGGTCAGCGCATGGCGATAACTGCCGGCCTTGACCGGATCGGCCACCGCGTCTGGATTCGGGATCTCGCTGTCCACCGGCACCACCATCTCAGGCGAAGTGCCCCAGGTGACCTGCGGGCGAATGCTGGCGGCATCGATGCGCACCACACGATCGTACTCGGCACCAGGATCGCTGTTCAGCGAGCGCCAATAGTCGGCCGCCTGCTCAAAGACCTCGCCCTTCGGCGATTGCGGGCGATCACGCAGATAGTCGACAGTCTTCTCGTCGATACCGATCAGCCCAGCACGCGCGCCGGCCTCGATGCTCATGTTGCAGACCGTCATCCGGCCTTCCATGCTAAGCGCCTGGATCGCATCGCCGGCGTACTCGATCACATGACCGGTGCCGCCGGCGGTGCCGATCTCGCCGATGATCGCGAGCACGACATCCTTGGCGGTGATGCCACGACCAAGCTCGCCCTCGACGCTGACCAGCATGCTCTTGGGCTTGCGCTGCAACAGACATTGGGTGGCGAGCACGTGCTCCACCTCAGAGGTGCCGACCCCGAACGCGAGCGCGCCGAACGCGCCATGGGTCGAGGTATGGCTGTCGCCGCAGACCACGGTCATCCCAGGCTGGGTTAAGCCCTGCTCGGGGCCGATCACATGCACGATGCCCTGGCGGGGATCACCCATGGCAAAGAGTTGGATGCCGAACTCGCGACAGTTGGCCTCGAGCGTCTCGACCTGCAGCCGCGAGATCGGATCGACGATGCCGAGGTGGCGGTCGCTGGTCGGCACGTTATGATCCGGCACCGCCAGGTTGGCCTCAGGGCGGCGCGGCTTGCGGCCGGCGAGCCGCAGTCCCTCAAACGCCTGCGGCGAGGTCACCTCATGCACCAGCTGCCGATCGATGTATAGCAAGGCCGTCCCATGCTCATCGGTGCGGACGATGTGGTCGTCCCAGATTTTATCGAAAAGGGTTCTTAGTTGGTCGCTTCGAGCGGCCATCGGGCGCTGCTCCGATCAGAAAACAAGCTGTGCAGCATAAACGGCCGGCGCCAAAGGCTCAATGCGCACGTTTGAGAGACCCTTGCGCTGCTCGAAACGGACGACGGCGGCCGACTCAGATATCGATGTGCGCTTCGACACCCTGCTTGACAACCTCAACATGTCCTTCGTGGGCGCCTTCGAGGCCCGCAAGGACCGATGGTCGGTCCTCGCGGACGTGCTCTACCCGAACGTTGGAGCCAACGAGGGGGCCAAGGTACCGGTGGCTACCCCATCCGGAAACCAACTGGGCCTGCGGATCAAAGCCGGCGTCAAGGGCAGGGGTTGGGTGTTGAGCTTCCTTGGCGGCTCCAGGCTTCGCGTCGAGTAGCCCCCTAGACGGCCTCAGCTTCAGCGGTCCCCAGCTAACCGCGACCTTTCGCTTCTGAGCGCCTTCTTTTCGGCGTGGCTGCGGAGATCTGCGCAGGACAGGGCAGGCGAAGAACGGCATACTGAGACGAATGGTTGGCTGACGCGGGAAACCCTAAACTTGACGACCAACACCGCTAAGATCGGCCCGGGCAGACAGGTCACACTCCACATCGCGATCTATCTCGACGACGGCACCGAAGTGCTCTCGAGCTTTGGCGACGAGCCGATGCGCTTGCGGATCGGCGATGGCACGCTGGCGCCAGGCTTCGAAAGCCTGCTGGTCGATCTGCAGCCAGGCGCCGATGAGCAGATCTTGGCCGATGGCGCCGCACTCTTCGGTGCCTATGACGGGGCGCTGGTGCATCGGGTCCCACGCAGCGATCTCCCGGAGGCATTTTCCCCCGAGCCTGGTCAGGTCATTGAGTTTCGAGCGCCAGGTGGACAGGAAACCGCCGGCACCATTCTCAGTGCAGACGACGCCGAGGTCGAGGTCGATTTCAACCACCCGCTCGCTCGCCGCGGCTTGCGCATCCACACGCAAGTGCTTGCGGTGTCTTAAAACAGAGCGGTCCTCGGCTATACTTCGGCACCCAAGCCCCAGCAGCACGCTAGGCCAATTACTCATGCCTAAAGACCCTCAGCCTCCCGTCGAGCGGGTCGAAGCCCTCTACGCCGAACTCGTGCAGCACTACGGTGAGGGCGACCAACGCGAGCTGCGCGCCGCGGCGAAGATCCTGCTGGTCGCGCTAGCCAAGTTCCAGGAGCATGGCGGCCCTCACTGGACCGCGCTCTTGGATGAATACGTCGAGATCCTGAAACGAGACCCGCAGCGCTTCCAACGCATGCTCGAGAGCAATCGCGCAACAACACCAGACGAACTTCTGGCCTAGCTTTTGACGTAATATAAGGAAATACTAATTTACGGAGCATCCACCGATGACCTCGACTCACAGACTCCGGCTGCGATCGGCAATCCTCGCCCCGCTGCTGCTACTTTCCGACGCGGCAATAGGCAACGAGACCGATGTTGCTCCCGGCCCAGATCAAGCCAGTACCGCCATCGCCACAGCCGAGGCCGACTATCGCGTCGTGGCCAAGGAGTATCGCCTCGACGGTATCGTCGAGGCGATCAATCGCACCACTGTCTCGGCCCAGACTAGCGGCCAGGTCGAAGCCATCCTCTACGATGTCGATGACTTCGTCGAGAAGGGCGATGTGATCGCGCGTCTGCGCGATACCGAGCATCGCGCGCGGCTTGCCCAAGCCGCAGCGGAACTCAAATCGGCGTCGGCACAACTTGAGCAGGCGCGCGACGATTATTCCCGCACCGAGGGTCTCTATCAGCAGCAGAACGTCTCCGAATCGGCCATGGACCAGGCCGAAGCCGATCTCGAGAGCGCCAAGGCCCGCCTCGACTCGGCCCAGGCCAACCTGGAGCAGGCACAGGAGCAACTCGAGTACACCCAGATCCGCGCCCCCTACTCCGGCATCGTCACCCGCCGTCATGTCGAGCTTGGCGAGGTCGCGAGCCCCGGCAGTGCGGTGATGAGCGGCATCTCGCTCGAGGAACTGCGGGTGATCATCGATGTGCCGCAGAGCGCGATCCCGGCGGTGCGCGAGCGCGGCGAGATCAAGATCTATCTGCCCAATGGTGAGGTCACCGAGCCGAGCCGCATCACCGTCTTCCCGTTCGCCGATCTCGGCTCGAACACCTTTAAGGTGCGCGCCGATCTAGAGGCGAACACCGAGGGGCTTTTCCCGGGGATGTTCGTCAAGACCGCCATCATCACCGGCGATAAGGAGGAACTCACCATCCCCAGCGCCGCCGTGGTCTATCGCTCCGAGGTCACCGGTGCCTATGTGGTCAGTGATGACGGCCGCATCCGCCTGCGCAAGATCCGCACTGGCTCGAGCCTCGATGGCGAGATCGTCGTCCTCTCCGGCCTGAGCCCGGGCGAGCGTGTCGCGCTCGACCCCATTGCCGCCGGCGTGGCGCTCAAGCGCCAAGCCGATGCGAACCGACAGGAACGTCAAGATGGCTGAGTCGCAAGGCAACACCACGGCAACCGCCGCCGACGACGGTCTGGCCATGAATAACGAGCAGAACGGGCTCGGCATCTCCGGGCGCATCGCACACCGCTTCCAGGATGCCAAGATCACGCCGCTGCTGGCGCTGGTCGGCCTCATGCTCGGGCTGTTCGCGATCATCATGACGCCGCGCGAGGAGGAGCCGCAGATCAACGTTACCTTCGCCGACGTCTTCATCCCCTTCCCCGGCGCCTCGGCGAGCGAGGTCGAACACCTGGTCGCCGGCCCGGCCGAGCAGGTGTTGTCCGAGATCCAGGGTGTGAAGCATGTGTATTCGGTTTCACGCCCGGGCATGGCCCTGATCTCGGTCCAGTTCGAGGTCGGCGAGGACCGCACCGATGCCATCGTGCGCCTGTGGAGCAAGGTCAACTCCAATGCTGATTGGCTGGCCGAAGGCCTCGGCGTTGGTACCCCGCTGATCAAACCCAAGGGCATCGACAATGTGCCGATCCTGACCGCGACCCTCTGGTCGGAGGATAAGCAGCTCGGGGCCTATGAGCTGGGGCAGGTCGCGCATGCGATCGAGCAGGAGCTGAAACGGGTTCCCGGCACCCGCGATGTCTACACGGTGGGCGCCCCGCAACAGGTGATGCGGATCATCCTCGATCCGCAGGCGCTGGCCTCGCACGGGATCGACCTGACCGACCTGCGCCGCGCCTTGCAGGCTGGTAACAGCAGCCGTGATGACATCGCCATCGCCGCCGATAACCGCGAGATCCGGGTCCAGGCCGGGACCATGCTCACCAACGTCGATGACATCGCCGAGCTGGTGGTCGGCATGCACGGCGGCCGCCCGGTCTATCTGCGCGAGGTCGCCCGCATCAAACGCGGCCCCGAGGTGCCCGAAGCCTATGTCTGGATGGGCACCGGCCCTGGCGTTGCTGCCGAGGGCCCGGCGCTGGCGGGGACGACCCCGGCGGTGACCATCGCCGTGGCCAAGCAGGAAGGCACCAATGCGGTAGCCGTTGCCGAGCAGATCATCGCCCGATTCGATCAGCTCGCCGGGGTCTTCATCCCCGAGGGCGTCGAGGTCAGCATCACCCGCAACGACGGCGAAACGGCCGACGCCAAGGCGCGCAAGCTGATCACCGAGCTGGCCTCTGCCACCATCACCGTCATCGTCTTGGTGGCGCTGGCGATGGGCTGGCGCGCCGGGCTGGTGGTCGGCGGCGCGGTGATCGTCACCCTGATGCTGACCCTGTTCGCATCCTGGGCCTATGGCTTCACCCTCAACCGGGTGTCCCTGTTCGCGCTCATCTTTTCGATCGGCATCCTGGTCGATGATGCCATCGTCGTGGTCGAGAACATCATCCGCCACATGGCCATCGGGCGGCGCAAGATGCTTGACCTGATGCCGGGCGCGGTCGACGAGGTCGGTGGCCCCACCATCCTCGCCACCTTCACCGTCATCGCCGCCCTGCTGCCGATGGCCTTTGTCTCCGGGCTCATGGGGCCCTACATGAGCCCGATCCCGATCAATGCCTCGATGGGGATGGTGATCTCGCAGGCGGTGGCCTTCGTGCTCACACCCTGGCTCGCTTATCAGGTGCTGGGCAGGCGCCATGATGCGGCCATTGCTCAGCAAGCCCAGCAAGCCCGGGAAGACGCGCGGGGCGGTGATTCGGCGCCAGAGGACGAGGCCAACCCGCGTCTGCAATGGCTGTTCGATCGGGTGATCACGCCGTTCCTGGCGGGCCGGCGCGGCCTCATCAACCGTTGGCTATTGCTTGCCGGCATCCTGTTACTGATCGGCGCCTCGCTGTTGCTGCCGGTGAGTCAGATGGTGATCCTGAAGATGCTGCCGTTCGACAACAAGAGCGAGCTGCAGGTCGTGCTCGACATGCCCGAGGGCAGCAGCCTGGAGCAGACCGCGCGCGTGCTCGCGGAGCTGGGGCATTACCTGGAGACGCAGCCCGAGGTCGCCGATTATCAGGCCTACGCCGGCACCGCCTCGCCGATGAACTTCAACGGCCTGGTGCGCCAGTACTATCTGCGCGATCAGGCCCATCAGGGCGACCTGCAGGTCAATCTGGTCGCCGATGATCAACGCGAAGACAAGAGCCACAGCATCGCGCTGCGACTGCGTGAGCCATTGCAGGCAATCGCCGAGCGCCATGGTGGCAACGCCAAGATCGTCGAGATACCGCCCGGACCGCCGGTGTTCTCGCCGCTGGTCGCCGAGATCTATGGCATCGACTACGCCGAGCAGATGGCCCTTGCCGAGCAGGTGCGCGAAGTCTTCGCCGGCACCGAGGACATCGTCGATATCGATGACTCGATGGAGTATCCAGGGCGCAAGTTCGTGCTCGTGGTCGACCGCCCCAAGGCGGCGCAGCTCGGGGTCGATCAGGCCAGCGTCGCCCAGGCCCTGGCCAGCGTGCTCGGTGGCGAGGACATGGCCTATCTGCATGGCGCCAACGTCAAGTACGCGGTGCCGATCCGGGTCGAATACGACGAGGCCGACAAGGCCGATCTGGATCAGGTGCTGGCGCTGCGGGTACGCTCGCGCGGCGGCCAGCTGGTGCCGCTGTCGGAGATCGTCACGGTCGTCGACAGCCAGCGCGAGCACAGCATCTACCACAAGGATCTGCTGCCGGTGGTCTATGTCACCGCCAACATGGCCGGCGAGATCGACAGTCCGCTGTACGGGCTCTTCACCATCGCCGGTCAGCTCGATGAGGATCTCTCGCAGTGGTACACCCGCCAACCCGAGAACCCCTATGAGCCCAGCATCAAATGGGATGGCGAATGGCAGGTCACCTACGAGACCTTCCGCGACATGGGCATCGCCTACGCCTTCGGGCTGGTGCTGATCTATCTGTTGGTGGTGTTCCAGTTCCGCAGCTACGTGGTACCGCTGATCATCATGGCGCCGATCCCGCTGACCATCATCGGCATCCTGCCCGGCCACGCGCTGATCGGTGCCCAGTTCACCGCCACCTCGATGATCGGCATGATCGCCCTCGCCGGCATCATCGTGCGCAACTCGATCCTGCTGGTGGACTTCATCAATCAGCAGGTACGCGCCGGCGATCCACTGGAACGCGCGGTCATTGGCTCGGCGGTGGTGCGCACCAAGCCGATCGTACTCACGGCGCTGGCGACCATGGCCGGGGTCTCCTTCATCCTCAGCGACCCGATCTTCTCGGGGCTGGCGGTGTCGTTGCTGTTCGGCCTGTTCGTCTCCACCCTGCTGACGCTGGTGGTGATTCCGGTGGT
>CAZEZH010000102.1:0-12749 GCA_964516305.1 uncultured Halochromatium sp.
CGACCCGCTCGGCGCAGATGATCCACTTGGGCGTCGCTTCAAACAGCGTCGAGCCGGGGTGGATGTAGAAGCGGCTGCCGCGCGCACCGAGATATTCGCGGTGCTCGTCCTTGCGGCCGATGTTGCTGAGCAGACCGGTCAGCAGGGCGCGATGGATCTCGTCCGGGGTGCCCGCGGCCTGGTGCTCGCCCTGATGATGACGATAGCCCATCTCGGCCATCAGCTCATGCAGCTGGATCTGGGTATCGCGCCATTCCTGCACTCGGTTCCAGGATAGGAAGTGCTGCTTGCACAGACGCTGGAACTTGCGCCGCGTCAGATGTCGGCGCTCCTTGTCCAGGAACTCCCAGAGGTTGAGGAAGCCGAGGAAGTCCGAATCTGGATGGCGGAAGGTGGCGTGGATCTCGTCGGCGGCCTGCTGTTGCTCGAGCGGGCGCTCGCGCGGGTCTTGCACCGCGAGCGCGGCAGCGATGATGCTCAGCTCGCGCAGGCAGTGGTGCTCGGCGCCGGCGAGCAGCATGCGGCCGATGCGAGGGTCGACGGGCAGCCGGGCGAGTTGCTTGCCGATTGGGGTCAGATCACCCTTGGCGTCGATCGCGGCCAGCTCTTCCAGGGCCCGATAGCCATCCGAGATCAGCTTGGAATCCGGCGCATCGACGAACGGGAAGCGCTCGATCTCGCCGAAGCCGAGCTGCTTCATCTGCAGGATGACGGCGGCCAGGTTGGAGCGGCGGATCTCGGGCTCGGTGTGCTCGGCGCGGGCGGCGAAGTTGTCCTCGTCGTAGAGGCGGATGCAGACGCCCGAGGCGATACGTCCGCAGCGGCCCTTGCGCTGATTCGCCGAGGCCTGCGAGATGCGTTCCACCGGCAACCGCTGCACCTTGCTGCGATGGCTGTAGCGGCTGATGCGGGCAAAGCCGGGATCGATCACATAATGGATGCCGGGCACCGTCAGCGAGGTCTCGGCGACGTTGGTGGCCAGCACCACGCGCCGCGTGCCATGTGGCTGAAACACCCGCGCCTGCTCGGCCGGCCCCTGGCGTGCATAGAGCGGCAGCACCTCGGTCGACGGCGGATGATGCTTGCGCAGGGTCTCGGCGGTCTCGCGGATCTCGCGCTCGCCGGAGAGGAACACCAGCACATCGCCGGGGCCGACGCGGGCGAGCTCGGCGACGGCGTCCGAGATCGCCTGCTGCATCGCATCGTCGCGCTCGCCGGCGTGCTCCTCCTCCGGCGGGCGGTAGCGGACCTCGACCGGATAGGTGCGCCCCGAGATCTCGATGATCGGTGCCGCGCGGCCTTCGCCTGAACCATCATCAGCGGCAAAGTGTTTAGCAAAGCGCTGCGGATCAATGGTGGCCGAGGTGATGATCAGCTTCAGATCGGGCCGCTTGGGCAGCAGCAGCTTTAGATAGCCGAGCAAGAAGTCGATGTTGAGACTGCGCTCGTGGGCCTCGTCGATGATCAGGGTGTCGTATTCGTTGAGATAGCGGTCGCGCTGGATCTCAGCGAGCAGGATGCCGTCGGTCATCAGCTTGACCGAGGTCTCGGGGCGCACCCGGTCGTGGAAGCGGACCTTGTAGCCGACCGTGCTGCCCAGCTCGGTGCCTAACTCGGCGGCGACCCGGCTAGCGAGACTGCGCGCGGCGATGCGACGCGGCTGGGTGTGGCCGATGCGTCCAAAGACACCGCGGCCAAGCTCGAGGCAGAGCTTCGGCAGCTGAGTCGATTTGCCGGAACCGGTCTCACCGCAGAGCACGATAACCTGATGCTCGCGCAGTAAGGCGGCGACCTCGTCGCGGCGTTCGCTGACCGGCAGCTCGAGTGGAAACGGGATCTGGCTCGGGATGGCGGCGCGGCGGGCATCCACGATCTCGCGTGACTGGTTGATCGCTCGCGTCAGATCGCGCCAGGGGTCGCGATCGGCTAACGGCCTCGCCTTGGGCAACGCAGCAGAGGCCGAATCTGGCGCAACAGCAGCTTCTGTAGCGGCGGGCGCTGCGGTCGAAGCCTCAGCGCGCTTCAGCGCGCGCTTGAGTCGACGGCGATCCTTGAGGAGGCATTGGGCAATGGCTGCCAGTGCATCGTGGCGGCGCTTAGGCAAGGCAATCTCTTCGACAGTCAAACAACAGGAGGAGCCGCATCAGCGCGACTCAGTAGGTGCTCTATGCAACCGCTAGTAGAGGCTCTCTGTAACAGTCGGTGGCGGTGCGGCAGCAGTGCAACGGGGTCCAGTGACCAGTGACCAGTGGATAGTGGCAGGGGCCTATTCGTCCTCTTCAGCGTCAAGCCGGACTGCGAGCACGTCGCAGACCTCGTGCTTGAGTAACGACTGCGGCGTCGAGCCGAGCAGGCGACCAAGCCAGTTGCGCTCATGCACGCCGACGATGATCAGATCAGCGCCGATGTCGCGGGCAACATGCTGGATGCCGCGTCCGGTTGGCCCGGACTCGATGATCCGGTCTTGGGCCGGCACCGAGAGGCGTTCACCGAGCGCGTCGATCTCTTCCTGAGCGATTTCGAGCAGCTCCTTCTCGAGGCGACCGTCGTCCGGCACGATCGGTTCGGCAATGAAGGCACCGCCCGCATACTCCGTCCCGGGCGCCACGTAATCGACCACGTTCACCAACGAGAGCCGCGCGTTGAATCGATCACGCATCATCAGGGCGCGCTCGATCACGGCCTCTGACTCGGGCGCAAAATCCACGCCCACGAGGATATGAGTGTAACCGTTGTTAGACATCGCTCTGCACCTGTAGATAGTCTGACCCTGCCCTGAGTATAGAGGCTTCGCCTATCATTTCCGCACGCAGTAAGACCATGCCTGAGCCCAACTCCCTTCTCAACGCCCTTCTCACCCTAGACTGCCCTGACGACTACGCAGGTTGGCGCGATCAGAAGCTGGCCCGTGCACCGCAACAGCTCGAGGAGTTGATCGTTGAGGTGCATGATCCGCGACAGCTGAGCGATGCCGAGCGCGGTGCCATCATCGACCGCTGTCGACGCGCCAACATGGCGATCTATGTGACGGCATTGGGGAGCGAGCCGGACAAACTGATCCCGCGTCGGCTCGGTGAACAGCTCGGGCTCGGTGAACTGGATCACAACCCCGGCGCCGATGACGATGCCATCTCTGCGCTCAGTGTGCAGTCCGATGCACTGCATCGCGGCTACATACCCTATACCGACCGGCCGATCGCCTGGCACACTGATGGCTATTACAACGCCCCAGAGCGGCAGATTGGAGCCTTCATCCTGCATTGCGTGCGGCCAGCCGCCGCTGGCGGCATCAATGGGCTCATCGATCCGGAGATGCTCTACATCCGCCTGCGTGAGCTGAACCCGGACCATATCAGCGCGCTAACCAACCCGGGTGTGATGACGATTCCGCCCAATAGTGTCGACGGTGTCGAGCTGAGGCCGGCCAGCGTTGGACCGGTCTTCCGTCGCGGCGAAGGCGGCCACCTGGCGCTGCGCTATACCGACCGGCGCCGAAATATCCAATGGCTCCAAGACGCTCGGACCGAGGCTGCGGTCGAGGCCCTCCGCGGTCTGCTCGATGACCCGCAATTGCCACACTTCGAAGCACGTCTCGAACCGGGATGGGGTGTCATTTGCAACAACGTGCTGCATTGCCGAAGCCGCTTCGAAGACCGCCCTGATCAGACCCGCCTGCTTTACCGTGCTCGCTACTATCGGCGCGTTGCCGGCTCCTAGAAACAGCTCACAAAACGGTTGGCCAAAAATGGCTCAGAAACGATGAAAAGCCACGATCCTGAGTTCAGGATCGTGACTTTTCGGGCTCATGCTGCTGACCGGATGCTCCGGCAAGCCGGCCGCCGCAGTAGCCTCAGCCTTAGCGCTGGCTCGGTACCTGGCGCGGCGGCATTGGCGAGAACTGCGGTCCCCAGTTCGGGATCTGCCGACTCGGCATGAACTTCCGTTGCTCGACAGGAGGCGTAAAGGTGCCCGGCGTCCGCTCAGGAGGCAGCTGCGCTTCCGGCAGCGGTTGCTCTTCAGCTGGCGCGCTGGCCGCCGCTTCAGCGGGCGCAGACTCTGGCTGGGCTGCATCAGCACCGACGGTGGCTTGCTCGGCCTCGGCCGCCTGTGTCTCTGCAGAGGCAGCAGGAGCTTCTGTCTCAGCGGCTGCAGGAGCCGTAGCTTCGCTCGCGTCAGGTGCTGCAGCCGTGGTGGTGGCTGGTGCCTCCTCAGCAGGGGCTTCAGCAGCCTCAGGAGCGGTCTCTGCTGCAGCCGTCTGCTCTGCTGCCTGCTCCGGAGCGGCCTCTGGTGATGGTTCTGCCGCCTGCTCTGCGGCGGGCTCCGCTGCTGGTTCTTGCGCGGCCGCAGTCGTTGTCTCGGCCTCTGCGCCCGCTGATGGCGCCGCGGCGGTCTCAGCTGGTACAGAGGGACCCTTATCCGCAGCCGCCTCTGCCGGAGCCTCTCCCCCTGCAGCTGCAGCGGCTTGAGCTTCTGAGTCAGCCGTTTCTGAATCAGCCGTCGCTGGCTCTGCCGCCTCAGCACCTGGCTCGGCCGAACTCGATTCGGCAGTCGCTGGCCCTGCCGAAGGCGCCGCTGCAGCTGCTTCTGACTCAGCTGTTGCTGACTCAGGTGCCGCTGCTGTGGTGGCTGCATCGTCCGCGGCCGCGGCGGGCTCAGCCGCCGACGCTGGCTCGGAGACCGTTTCCGCTGGCTGTGCCGGCTCTGGCGGCGGCTCCGGCTTTTTCACAGCGACCTTACCGACTGGCGCAAGGTTCGCGGAGACTGTTGAGGGAGGCAGCTGGCCGTCATCATCGCCGCCGCCGAAAAAGACGACGTAGGCGGTACCTATAACTATAAGTACAGCAACGGCTTTGACCGACAGCATGCCGATGTCTTTAATATTCAGGGTCTCCAGTAAAGAACCGAGACCGGACTTGTTATCACTCACTGAAATCTTCCTCTTCGGGCAAGTTCGCGCCGCACGTGGGACTGGTCAAAACCGAGTGAAGACTGCCTGAATCTGCGCCGGGGTTCAAGGCGCAACCACATGGACAGCGCAGAATATTGGGGCCAGGCCGATCGAATCCAGAGTTCAGGCACCGGGGTTAGGCCGTTCTGGGCCGTTATGGCGGCCGATGCGGCAGCCGATTCAGTTCCGGGATCATCGGCTGATTAGGCCGCAGCCGCTGTTCCGCCTGAGGGCAACCGTGTCATCGGCGCTGCAGTGCGCCGAGTCAGTGTCCGTTGATAGACCACCTCGACCCCTGTCTCGGCACCGAGAAGTTGTCGCAGCCGTTTCAGCAAGGCATCACTTGGCTCGACCCTCCAACTCGCGCCGAGCCGCAGGGTGACCGCTGCCCCAGGACGACGATACTCGAGTAGCATGGGCAGCCCGGTCTCGAGCCGATTGGCCTCGAGCGCTGTAGCCAACGCCTGCAGGGTCTCAGCGCCCTGTGCATGCGCGGCTGAATCGCTGAGATCGAGCCGCAGTACCAGATGGTCGGCCAGCTTAGCGCGTGCCTCGGCAAGGGTACGCACCTCTGTCGCCGTGATGTTCCAGCCGTTGGTGAAATTGTCCGGACGCAGGCTCCCGGTCACCGCGATGATCGCGTCCGGCACCAGCAGATGACGCACCTGCTCGAACAGCTCCGGGAACAGGGTCACCTCGATCCGACCGGTGCGATCATCCAGCGTGACCGTCGCCATACGCCCCCGCGCGGTCTTATTGGCGCGGATCGCCATGATCAGCCCGACCAGGGTGCGCTGCTCGCGATCCTGCCCGCGCGGGCCGGCGCCCGCGCCCAGACCTTGCGCAGTCTCCAACAAGCGGCCGATGCGCTGAGAGACCATTGCGTTGAGTTCAGCATCGTAGCGGTTGATCGGATGTCCGGTCAGGTAGAGCCCAAGCGTCTCCTTCTCGCCCAGCAACCGCTCATCCTCGTCCCAATCAGGCCAGCACTGAGCCGCGATCTGCGGATCGGGAGCGACCACAGCAGGCGTATTTGGCACCGCATCCAGCGCACCAAACAGATCGCCCTGACCCGCCGCTTGCTGCGCATGATGCTGCTCGGCGAGTTTGAGTGCCAACGGCAGTCGGTTCATCAGGGTCGCACGGTTTTCGCCGAGCCCATCCAGCGCCCCGGCGCGCACCAGCGCCTCGAGCACGCGCTTGTTCGCCTTCTGCAGGTCGATACGGCGGCAAAAGGCCCAAAGATCCTGGAATGGGCCGCCTTGCTGGCGCGCCTCGAGCATCGACGCGATCGCCGACTCCCCAACCCCTTTGATCGCCCCGAGTCCGTAGACCACCGTCTCGTCACCGTCGGTGGTGAACATCTGCTCGGAGCGGTTGATCCGCGGCGGCTCGACCTTGAGCCCCATGCTGCGGCAGTCGTCGATCAGGGTCACCACCTTGTCGGTGTTGTCCATATCGGCCGAGAGCACCGCAGCCATAAAGGCGGCCGGATAATGTGCCTTGAGCCAAAGTGTCTGGTACGACACCAGCGCGTAAGCGGCGGAATGACTCTTATTAAAGCCATAACCAGCGAATTTCTCCATCAAATCAAAGATATAGGTCGCTATCTTCGGATCGACACCGCGCTCGGCCGCGCCCTGTTCGAAGATGGCACGCTGCTTTTCCATCTCCTCGGCCTTCTTCTTGCCCATCGCCCGGCGCAGCAGATCGGCGCCGCCGAGCGAGTAGCCGGCCAGCACCTGCGCGATCTGCATCACCTGCTCTTGGTACAGGATGACGCCATAGGTGGGCTTGAGGATCGGCTCCAGGTCGGGATGCGGATAGGCGACATCGGCGCGACCGTGCTTGCGGTCGATGAAGTCATCGACCATGCCCGATTGCAGCGGGCCGGGGCGGAACAGGGCCACCAGCGCGGTCATGTCCTCGAAGCTGTCCGGCTGCAGCTTGCGGATCAACTCCTTCATGCCGCGCGATTCGAGCTGAAACACGGCGGTGGTCTGGCAAGTCTTGATCAGCTTGAAGGCGTCGACGTCGTGCGGATCGATCAGATTGATATCGAGCGGTTCTTCGCCCTTGGCCTGGCGCTCGGCATTGATGGTCTTCAGTGCCCAATCAATGATGGTCAGGGTGCGCAGACCGAGGAAGTCGAACTTGACCAGCCCGGCCTGCTCAACATCGTCCTTGTCGTATTGGGTGACCAGATTCTCACCATTCGGCTCGCAGTAGAGCGGTGCGAAATCGGTGAGCTTGGTCGGCGCGATCACCACGCCGCCGGCGTGCTTGCCGGCGTTGCGGGCAATACCCTCGAGCTTGCGCGCCATGTCGATGATGGCGGTGACGGCCTCGTCATCCTTGTAGGCAGCGGCCAGGTCTGCGCTCTCCTCCAACGCCTTATCGAGCGTCATCTTCAGCTCGAACGGCACCATCTTGGCGATCTTGTCGACAAAACCGTAGGGATGCCCGAGCACCCGGCCGACATCGCGCACCACCGCCTTGGCCGCCATGGTGCCAAAGGTGATGATCTGCGAGACCGCCTCGCGGCCATACTTGCCGGCGACATAGTCGATGACCTCATCGCGGCGATCCATGCAGAAGTCGACATCGAAGTCGGGCATCGAGACGCGCTCGGGATTGAGGAAGCGCTCGAACAGCAGTTCGTGCTCGATCGGGTCCAGATCGGTGATCTTCAGCGCATAAGCCACCAGCGAGCCGGCACCAGAACCACGTCCCGGGCCGACCGGGATGCCGTTGTCCTTGGCCCAGCGGATGAAGTCGGCGACGATCAGGAAGTAGCCCGGGAAGCCCATCTGGCAGATCACGTCCAGCTCGCGCTGCAGGCGTTCGTCGTAGATGCGACGCTGCTCGGCAAACTCAGGGCTGTCGCGATCGAAGGTCCGCTCCAAGCGCCATTCCAGCCCGGCGCGCGATTCGGCGGCGAGGTGCTCATCGATGCTGAGTCCCTCGGGCACCGGTGAATCAGGCAGAAAGGTCTCGCCCAGACGCAGATTCAGGTTGCAACGCTTGGCGATCTCGACGCTGTTCTCGAGTGCCTCGGGAAGATCGGCGAACAACTCTGCCATCTCCTCGGGCGTGCGCAGATACTGTTGCGGGCTATGACGGTGCAGGCGGCGTGGGTCATCGAGGGTGTGACCGCTGTTGATGCAGACACGCACCTCATGGGCGTCGAAATCGTCAGCGGCAAGAAAGGCGACATCGTTGGTCGCGACCACGGGCACGCCCTTAGTGAGCGCCAGCTCCACGCTGGCCTCAACGCAGCGCTCCTCGCCTTCCCGCCCGGTGCGGATCAGCTCCAGGTAGTAGCGGTCGCCGAAGGCCTTTAGCCAATCCTCGAGCAGCCCCTCGGCCTGGTCTTGGTAACCGCTGAGCAAGGCGCGCTGGACATCGCCACCGGCGCCGCCAGAGAGCGCGATCAGCCCATCAGCGGCCTCAAGCACCCAGTCCCGCTCAACCTGCGCAATGCCATCTTTCTGCCCCTCAGTGTAGGCACGCGAGATCAGTTGTGTCAGTGCCGTGTAGCCGCGCTCCTCCTGTACCAGCAGCACCAACCGATGCGGCTTGCTCGGATCAGCCGGATTGCGCACCGCCAGCTCGCTGCCGGCGATGGGTTTGACGCCAGCGGCCAGCGCCGCCTTGTAGAAGCGCACCAGGCAGAACAGGTTGGTATGGTCGGTGACTGCAACCGCTGGCATCCCGGCCGCGACCACGGACTTCGCCAGTGGCTTGATCCGCACCAGACCGTCGATGAGCGAGTACTCGGAGTGCAGATGCAGATGGACGAAACGGGGCTCCAACGACAAGGGGCGCTCCAAGGGTCAGCGGGTCAACAGGGCGCCCTAGTCTAGCGATTGCATCGGACGCTGTCTGCGGCTCGCAACCTGTCGCTGGCTCGCGTCCGCCGGTGCAGTCGGCACCAGCCGTCTCTGCCGTTCGGGGTCGGCCCAGACAGCCGGACAGGATAAAGCCGTATCAGCCGGATGTGCCCGCGCTTAGTCGATCGCGCAGGCACCTTCCTCACAGCGGCGTCGAAACCGCCGCTCGGCGAAGCGCCGATAGCCCCATTCGAGCGGTCGCGTCAGTCGCAGCCCGGTGACCACCCCTGCGAGCAGGTGCCAGCGCGGCAATCGCTGCCAGATGGCGACAAAGGCGTCGACACCGCTGAGCACGCGGCCGCCCGACTCCTGCACGTGCAAGCGGCGCATCGCGCTCGGCAGATCAAGCCCTGCGCTCGCCAGGGCGTCGGCCTCTTGGGTGATATCGAGCCAGTGGATCCGACCTTCCCGGTCGATCTTGCGATAATGGGCGATCTCGCGGCTGCAGAGCGGGCAGCCACCATCGAAGAACGTTTTTAGCTCGGTCATGGTCAATCAGAAGAAGCTCGGCTTTGAATGTCCTCTGAGATTGCGGCCCAACCGCCAAGATCAACGTTAACCGCATCCCAGATCAGCACAGCCCAGGCCAGATCCACAACCTGAGTTCTGACGCCTCATTACCTGTCCATCAAAAATTTCTTGCCAATGCGCCCTGTCTTCATCGCCACTCTCCTGACCCTACTCACCGCCGGCTGCTCGAGCGTGCAGCTGGCCTATAACACCGCCGATTTTTTCATCGCGCGCTATGCCGATGAGTATCTGGGCCTCGACGGTACCCAGAGGCGTGACTGGTCGCCCCAGCTCAAGGCAGCACTCGAGCGCCATCGCACCGATGAACTGCCCTATCTGGCCGCCTTTTTTGAACAGGCCGCGCGGGATGCCCGTGCGGGCTTTACGCCTGCCAATGTCGACTGCCTACTGGATCAATTCGAGACGCTCTATCAGCGCCATTTCCGCCTGGCCGCCGCATCCGCCGCGCCCCTGCTCGCCAATCTGAGCCCGGCGCAGATCGACGCGCTGGCCAAGACCTTCGCCGAGGAGCATGAGGATGACGCGGCTGAGGCCAATGCCGAGGATGCTGCCCGCCGCGCGCGCAAACGCGCCGAGCGCTATGTCGACAATCTTCGCTGGTGGTTTGGCGATCTGAGCTCCGAGCAGCGCGGGCTGGTGCGCGACATCACCCGTCGCATCCCGGACACCGCACCCGCCTGGTACGACTATCGGCATGCCCAGCGCCAGGCACTGATCGCCCTGCTCCGGTCGAACGCATCGACAGCTGCCATCGAGCGGTTCCTCATCCAATGGCTGGTCGACTTTCAGGACCTGCCGGGCTCATTGGCCGACGCCCAACCGGCGCTGCGCAATGCCTTCGCCGATCTGCTCCTGCGCCTTCAGCCGACCCTGAGCGATGAACAGCGCGAGCGCTTCATCGGTCGGCTCGAGGGACTGCAGCGGGATTTCATGCGCTTGCAGCAAACGCCAACCCTCGCCCCGTTGCGCTGTAGCGATGGATGAGCGGCAATACCGGCCTGCGCCTGCTCGGGGTGCTTCCGGTCATGCTCGATACGCGGATCGGGCAGCGCTGAGCCATCCGCGCTCAGGTGGCGGAGCAATTCGACGAGCAGAGGGTGTTGGGCTAGTCGAACCGATGCGGCTGATGACTCACGAACGATCAAACGCGCGTCATCAATCCATCATTCGCCTGTCCGCGGGGCGGCAGCTTCACCAGCGCGCAGCAGGCGTCTGAACAGCAGCACCGCGAGCGAGATCACCACCAAGATCACCAGGCCGATGATCGCCTCGACCAGATTGTGCTCGAGCATGGACTCTCCGAGCAGCACGAAGCCAGCCCCATAGGCGCCGGTCAGGAGTATCGAGACCCCGAAGTGCTGCTTCAGCGGGATGCCGGAAAAACCGAGCAGGTAGTTCTTGATGAACAGCGGCACACCGGGCGTGATCCGCAGCAGCAGCGTGAACTGCAGCGCACTGCGCTGACGGCCATCGAACGAGGGTAAGCGGTAGCGGGTCCGCGCCAGCAGGCGTTCCAGATACGGCCGCAGCCCGCTATGGGCGATCCAGTGGCAGAGCAACAGGTTCGCGGCCAAGGCCAAAAGCGAGCCAAACAACCCAAGCGCGGTGCCAAACAGGGCACCGGTGAGCACGAAGAGCGGCGTAATCGGGAAGCCGAGGGCCGGTAGCACGGCCATCAGCAGGAAGAAGGAGAGCGGATCGGCCCCGCGTTTCCAGTCGAGGATCAGCTCATAGTTCCAGAACAGCCAAAACGCCAGTAAGAGCGCGATCACCAGCGCACTGATCAGCAACACTGCCCCGAGCAGGGCGCGATCAAGACGCCAGGGCGGACTGGGTAGTTTCATCCCAACAAGAGCATTTCAACCGCAGATGACGCAGATAAGCGCAGAGAAAATAAGCCGATATGGCCAATCCCTGCTTCACCTGGTCAGGGACCTTAGTATTCTAGCTAAGGCGAATCATTCGATGGCCACCACCCAAGGCAGCCGTTGACAACAACATGGCTAGTCGGACTTGCGCCGATACACGGATTGGTCGAGACGTTTCACCAGGTAGTAGCCACCGATCAGCGTCGCAAGTAAGGCAGCCATACCAATCATATACATGGCGGGATCACCCTTTCCCTCGAGGTCAAGCACAACGACCTTGCGCGCGATTGCGGTGATGGCAATCAACAGCATCATCTCGACATGCACCGACTTATCGACCATGTACATGTAGATGCTGGCCATCAGCTCGACGGCGATCAGCACGATCAGGAACATGCCGAAGACCTCGAACAGCTCGTTGAGGCCGAGCAGGTAACCATCGGTGCTGATCAGGTCCTGATAGAGGATGAAGCAGAGTTCGATCAGCGCAATCACCGACACCGCAGCGATCAACACCAGCAGCACAAAGGCGAGGCTGCGCTCGAAGTAGTGGAAGAGCGCGTGCAGGATCGGATGCTTTCGCTTGGGCTTGGCGACGCCAAACAACTCTAATGATGGCAGCGCTGTGGTGCTTTCAATGATTGCCCCCTGCGCTAGCGTCGGCGGTTCATTCGCGACATCTCCGCCAGCGGGAATGATGCGAACCAGGGCGCCGGCTTGGGCAAAGGCAGCGTGTAAGCGGGCTGCAAGCGCGCTATCGATACCGCGTTTGACGGTAATGGGCGTGCCGCTGAAGAGCTGGGCGACGGCCTCGTCGGAGAGCTTGAACAGCGCCTTGACGCGCGAGCGGGCTTGCTCAGGGTTTGTCCCTGCAGTCAGCTCGCCGGCAAATTCAAGGTCGAATCTTGTGCCGCTCATGATGGATGCTCAGCGTTCTTCCTGCGGACGCATATGCGGGAACAACAGCACGTCGCGGATCGAGGGCGCGTCGGTGAACAGCATCACCAAGCGATCGATGCCGATGCCTTCGCCGGCGGTTGGCGGCATGCCATGCTCGAGCGCTCGGATGTAGTCGGCATCGAAGTGCATCGCCTCGAGGTCGCCGGCGTCCTTGTCGGCAACCTGCTTGCGGAAGCGCTCGGCCTGGTCCTCGGGGTCATTCAGCTCGGAGAAGCCATTGGCGATCTCGCGACCGCCGACGAAGAACTCGAAACGATCGGTCACGAACGGATCATCATCACTCTGTCGGGCCAGCGGCGAGACCTCGGTCGGATAGGCGGTGATGAAGGTCGGCTGCATCAGCCGCGCCTCGACGGTCTTCTCGAAGATCTCGATCTGCAGCTTGCCCAGGCCATAGCTGTCCTTGAGATGGATACCGAGACGCTCGGCGACGGCACACGCGCGCTCCACGGAGTCGAGATCCTCGCCGCTCAGATCCGGATTGAACTGCAGGATCGACTCGCGCACGGTAAGACGCTGGAACGGCTGCGCGAAGTCATAGGTCTCGCC
>CAZEZH010000103.1:0-12471 GCA_964516305.1 uncultured Halochromatium sp.
GGCGCCATAGATGGTGAGGCTGCGCGGTGTATAGGGCAGGCGCAGGATCGAGTCGCTATCGAGCACGCGCGGATGGCTGAAGTCGACGTCGGGCGGATGATAGGGGCGCGAGCCAGTCGCGATGACGATCTGTTTGGCCTCGATCTGTTCGAGGACACCATCCGGGCGGAGCACCTCGACGCGGTGCGGATCGACGAAGCGAGCGCGGCCGAACAGCAGCTCGACGCGATTGCGCTGATAGTAGCGATAGCGGGTCTGGACCTGATGATCGATGACCGAATCAGCCGCTCGCAGCAGGTCCGGGAAGGCGACCTCGACCTGGTCGCGGGTATGCTGGAACAGCGGGTTGTGGCGATAGTCAGCGAGCATCTGGATCGAGTGCCGCAGCGCCTTGCTAGGAATGGTGCCCCAATGCGTGCAGCCGCCACCGACCTGGTCATGGGCTTCGATTACGGCGACGCGCTGTGCGGCCTTGGCCAGCTTCATCGCTGCCCCTTCGCCGGCCGGGCCGGTGCCGATCACGATGCTGTCGAAGGTTCGTACTGCCATACTGCCTCTACCTCGGTGCCTCGCGGATGCGCGCCTACCGGAAACGCTCAGATTAGCACAGGCCATGGGCTTGGCTAGTCCGCAGGGCGGTTGCGATCGCCGGGCTTGAGCACTTGCAAGGCTGCGGGCCGACTCTCATACAAGAGCGGGGTCTTGAGTCTCAGGCGCTCACCATCGTTCATCACCACCAGCTCCTGCTCGTGCCGGGTCTCGAGGCATATCGTTGGTGCCTGATGCTGAAAGATGCGCGGGTCTTGCGCCCAGTCGCCTTGGATCAGCCGCAGAGCGAGCCGGGGCAGCTCCCACAGCGGTCCTTGGTGCACGCCATATAGGCCGAGCAGGCCTAAGTCGAGCCGATCGCGACGCGGATAAGGGCGAACCACAGCGTCGATCGGATTGTTCGTGATCACCAGGGCGCGCGTCTCGACCTTCAGCCGCTCACTATCGAGTCGGATGCGCAAGCGATGATAGGGATAGCGCCGGAGCAGCAGGCGCGTCTTATGGATGAATCGCCCAGCGGCTTGAAGTGGTCCGCGATCGCGGATCGCCTCGCGTGTTCGCGCCAGCGCTGTGGTCAGTCCGATCATCGAGGCACAGAGGAACGGTTGGCCGTTGACCTTGGCGACATCGATGGCGCTGACGGTAGGGTGATCGGTGAGGACATCGACCGCGGCCTCGGGCTGCAGCGGGATACCGAGATCTCGTGCCAGCAGGTTGGCCGTGCCGAGCGGGATGATGGCCAGTGGGACCGAGCACTCGAGCAGTTGTGAGGCGACGGCGAGCACGGTGCCATCGCCGCCGAGCACGAAGACCTGCTCGGCCCCCGCCGTGATTGCCGCTTGCAAGCGCTGCTCCCAGGGAGCTGACAGATTGCCCTCAGCGCCGAAGGCGAGCAGTGAGGACGTCAGGCCCTGAGTGTTCAAGCGGTCGCTGAGCTGGTCGGTGAGGCTGGAGGCTCGAACAGCGCCGGCGCCGGCCTGATGGTTGACGACGATGACGGCCTGAGACATGGTGTAAGACTAGTGTTTATCGATCGACTGGAGAAAACGACGTGATCGGCGTTGAAGTTGGTGGCCTGCTCGGGTTGTTACATCTGATCATCTTGATCTACGCCTTTATCAAGATTGTCCAGAGCAGCGCCGGTACCTTGGGCAAGGTGCTGTGGATCGTCGTCATCCTGTTACTGCCAATCATCGGCATTATCCTCTGGCTGCTCTTTGGCCCGAGCTGAGCGGCCTACCAATCAATTGGAATATAGACATAGGTCTTGGGCACTTCAGCACCGACGACCTCGATCGCGATGGGCTCATAGAAATCGCCGAGATTGACGGTTTGTCCAGCAGGGTAGAGGCCAAAGTCGACCTGATTCCCCCGCACTCGATAGTCGTCGTCGCCGGGGGGCATCTCGAACAGCACCCGGCATGGAGAGATCGCGCAGCTGCCGGTGTCGCCAGGCTTGACGGTGACGGTGATGGCTCCGGATGGAAAGCGCTTGGTCTCCTGGCAACCGCTCAGTGGGCCGAGGAACACCAAGAGCAGCGACAGGTTTAGCATCAGGGCCAACCCCATTCGACGGGCGCTAGGCTGCGACGGTGGCGGGCTAATCTGGCCGGCTCTTGAGATGGGATCGGAACGGTTCATCGTCGCTTACCTCAGCGTCAGGGCGAATATCGGATTGCTCAGGCGGTGCATGAGGGGCCGGGTCTTCGCGCAGGTGCACGGACTCTCGCTCGCCGAGAAAACGTGGACCCTGTCCGGTAATAATGTCGAGTACTGCGGCAGCGCGGGCCAGGATATCGCGCGCGCGGACCTTGAGATAGCCTGTGTGCGGAGGGTCAGCGGCGGCAAAGCCGCGAGCGTCGATCCCGAATTGGCGCGCCAGGAAGATGGCACGCGCTACGTGAAAACGCTGGCTGACGACCAGCAGCTGGTCTAAGCCGAAGACCTCCTTCGCCCGGACCATCGAGTCTAGCGTGCGGAAGCCAGCGTAATCCAGGGTAATGTGGTCGGCTGGAATATCAAGTGCCACTAGGTCCTTCTGCATTGAGATCGGCTCGTTGTAGTAGCGGGTCGCGTTGTCGCCGCTGACCAGGATGCCGCGCACCCGCCCGGCGTGATACAAGGCGGCGGCGGCTTCGATGCGGGCCTGATAGAAGCGATTCGGTTTGCCGCGCTGGCCGCGCGAGGTTCCTAGGATCAAGGCAACCTCGACCGGCTCGACCTCATTGATCTTCGCGGTAATGGCGCTGCGCGTCGACAGCGTGATACTGAGATCCACTAGCAGGAGTCCCGCCACGATTCCAGCGATGGCGAGGATTAGGGCGAGCAGCGCCCAGCGCCACCCTCGGCGCCAACTGCCAGGTGGTTCTGTTGGACCAGGCTGTGCGGCTGAGGGTGCAGCACCATCGGCCTTTGGTGCTGGCTCGCTTGGTGGTTGCGACCACTGATCGGGCATCCTCGGTGGTTATCGGTGCAGAGCGCCCAGGTCAGGACCCAGGTGCGCGCCTAGGGCAGCGGCTTTGGCCCATCGTCCTTGGATTGCTCGATCATGCGCTCGACCGTCTGGGCGTCTTCGGCGGGGAGCTCGGTTGGGTCGAGTGTCACGGTATTGGTGATCTCTTCGGCCGATGCAGCATTCGCTTGGTCGAGCTTCTCTCGCTCTTGCGCCGTGGTCACCTTGCAGGTCTCAGCGAAGCATCGATCAAGCTGATCCATGATGCAGCCGGTCGCAGGGACGTTGGCATCGGGCGCGGGATACTCGAGCAAAACCTGATTCATGAATTCGTCGTTGGAGATGTCGCCGTCATAGAGCGCGGTGACCAGCGTGTCGAACGCCGTATTGTTGCCGAGTAATGCGTCGACTGCGGTGTCGCCGATGCTCAGCGAGCCGCAGTTGGCCTCTGCCATGGCCCGAAAGCCGGCCTCGGTGGGGCGTTGAAACAGGTTGCCGAGAGCGGTCGAGGAATCAGTGACCTGGCCCTCGGTCGCGCAGCCAGTCAGGGCGACGACCAGCGTGAGCGCCAGCAAGCGCCAGCTCAAGCGCGGCAATCTGACCGCGCACCCATGGCCCTTAGGGGCGGCGTTGCTGCGCTGAAAGCGCTGGCACGTTGGCTGATACATCGGTGCTCCTCGGGCGGCTGGCCCGCGATCGTCTTACTGTTCGATGCCGCATTGTAACGACATCTGATCGGATCGAGCGATGTCTTGTTGCGTTCAGGCTTGCGCTAACACTTGCTCGAGGGGGCGCTCGACAAGAAGCCTACGCAGGCGCCGTCCGAATACGGTTGGCTCGGCGTCGACCGATGAGGTCGTCGAGTGACCTGGATACGCTCAGAAACGGCTCGCACGCCAGGCCATCCAATCGAGGTCATCGAGCGCAGCGGCGAGCTCACGCAGCGCGTAGATCACCGCGACGTAATGCCCGGCGATGGTCAGGGTGTAGATGTTGTCCGGATTGACCTGCTCGCTGCGGCGGTAGTTGTCGATGCGGGTCAGCTCGGCACGGACCTCGTCGACGATCGCGTCCAGTGCCGAGACCGAGGCCGGCTTGGCTGGATCATCGAGCTTATGGCGCAAGGCCTCGACGGTGCTGACGAAGGGGCGCAGCAGCTGAAGGCCGAGGTTGCTGCCCAGTCCTTGCCGGCGCAAGGTCATGCCCCAGCGCAGACGCGCCTGCTGAAGCCCGCGAAACCGGGTCACCAGGCCCTGCAACGCGTCACCAAGGGCCTGGATACGCGCACGATCGTTTTGCGGAACCTGCGGCGTATAGGTTGAGGGTAGCAGCTCCGAGAGGCCTTGTAGCTCGACGCGCAATTGCTGATCGTAGCGCGAGATGGCGGTGGCGATGCTGGAGTCTCCGAGGTCCGCGAGCGCTTGCTGGGCACTGCTCAGCTGCGACAGCAGCGCCTTGATGCGATGGCGCAGCTGTTCTTGCGCCGATGCGCCCCGCACCAGGGCCAATGCGGCGATGCCGACCAGCATTCCGGTTCCGATCGCAAGCGCCGCATTCAGGTAGCCGACGGCATCGAAGACCTGTTGCGGCTCAAGGTTCAGCAACAGGAGCGCGAGGATGCCGATCCGCAGGAACATCGCCTGATAGGGCGGTGGCGTCGCGTGCAGGAAGTAGGCGATGGCAAAGTAGACCGGAAACAGGACGAGCGCGAGCTCGACGAAGCCGTCTATTCGCGGCAACAACAGGAAGTAGATCGGCGCTGTGCTGATGATTCCGAGCAAAAACCCGATCAGGGTCAGTTTTGCCGGCAGCAATACCGACGTTTTTTGCAGTGTATGTCCGCCGATCAGGACCAGCGCCATGACCACTGCCAGCAGGCCCTCGGGCGGCCATTGGATGCCGATCCAAAGTGGTACCAAGATCCAAAACGCCAGGCCCATGGCCAAGGCATTAGGTAGCGCGAGTGAGAAGCGCGTGCGCCAGTGTACCTGCGGCTCGGGTGGCAGCTTGCGCAGCGGTAAGGTGCGACCAGCGCCAAGCGCGGCGCTGGCTTCAGCGAGTTGCCGGATATTGCCGGCCAACGCCTCCAGCTGTGCTGTCAACGCATGGGCAAGGGCGCTGTCGCCAGCGGTTTGCTGCGCCAGGCTCGGGCCTGCGAGCAGCCGTTGGCGCCGCGCCTCGGCTTCGGCCAGCGCCGCCTCGACGCTGGGCCTTATGCTGCCGGAGTCTGAATCGGACGCGGACGCTGGTGATGCTGCCGTGACGGCTGCCGCTGCCAGTATTGGTCCTGGTGCGAATGCCCCAGTCGATCTGAGCGTTGCTCCCGGTGTTGATACGGCCTCGACCGCGGCTGCCAACTGCTCAAGCGCTTCGCGCAGTACCTGGCGCTGGGCTGGGGTCAGAAAGGCACGCCGACCGGCAGCAGCCAGGCGTAGGTTTTCTGAGACGCCCATCATCGACCCGAGCGTTGCGGTTAAGGCCTGGATCTCAGCCTCGTGGGTTAGCCGCAGACGCCGAAAGCGACCGGTGTCGAGCTCGGCGGCGGCGAGCAGCTCGCGCAGCTCGGTGGGTGCGCGCAGCAATGACTTTGGCATCGGCGCAAAGGTGCCCGCTGCGGCCTCGGCCTCTGCGGTGACCGCGGCCGCGGTGCGGCGCAGATGTTCAGCCAGCCCTGTTAGTGCGCAGCGCTGCTTGGCGAGATAGCTTCGACCAGCGGTGCGGGGCCAAAGGATGCCGTTGACCATCAGCACGACGAGGATGCCGATGACGGCCTCAGAGGTGCGATAGACCGCGGCTCGAAAGGCCTGGTCTGGCGCCGAGCTGGCATCCCAGGCGATGACCGCGACCGCCAAGGCGACCATGAACCAGGCGTAACCATAGCGGCTCAGGCGCATCTGGTAGACCGAGATCATCAGCACCAGCGAGATCAGCACCAGCAGCGGCCAGGGCTCCTGGACGAAGACACCGATCAGCGCCAGCACCAGCGTGGCGC
Source organism: uncultured Halochromatium sp. (assembly GCA_964516305.1). Lineage (GTDB taxonomy): Bacteria > Pseudomonadota > Gammaproteobacteria > Chromatiales > Chromatiaceae > Lamprobacter. The sequence continues at coordinate 5,994 of CAZEZH010000103.1, forward strand.
CGGCCAGGGTGCCGAGCACCCGCATCAACCCCTTGCGCAGCGAGGCGCCCAGGTAAGGCGTTTGCAACACCAGCACCGCCAGGGGCGCCATGAACGGCTCTGGCCACTGCAGCCAAAGCACAATGCCCCAAGCGATGATGATGCCGAGGCTGGTCTTGAGCGCGTCGACGACCGCCATTGGGCTCCAGAGACGCACTGCGAGGACGCCTGCTGTTAGCGGTGATCGGGGCTGTGGGTGGGATTGATCGCCACGCTGGCGGTGTAGCCGACCCGCAGCGGTACCGGCGTCGGCATCTCCAGGGCGATCCGGACCGGGATGCGTTGGGCGAGACGAATCCACTCGAAGGTGGGCGCGACCTGCGCAAGATCGCCCAGTTGTGGACTGTTGTTTCGCCGCGCGATGCCGAAGGCGATGCTCTGCACGCGCCCGGCCATGGGCTGATCAGGATGGCCCATCAGGGTGACGACGGCAGGATCGCCGATAGCGATGGATGACAGGTCGGTCTCCTTGATGTAAGCGGCAACCCAAAAGGTATCGGCATCGATCAGGGCCAGCAACGGCTCGCCGGCCGTTGCATAGGTGCCGGTGTCGAGCTCGAGATTGGTCACATAGCCTGCCGCGGGGGCGCTGATCTTGGTGTAGTCGAGCTTCAGTTGAGCGGTCTCGAGTGCTACCTTGGCCGCATCGACAGCTGCCGCCTTTGCCTCAGCCTGCGCGGTCTTGAGATCGAAGTCCTGCTGCGAGAGGTCGCCGCGTGCCTTGAGCGCGGTGGCGTGCTGGGCGTCGGCGGCAGCATCTTTGGCCTCGGCCTGCGCCTGAGCCAGGTCCGCCTCGGCCTGTTGCACCGCCTGTTGATAGAGCGCCGGGTCGATCGCGAACAGCGGATCACCTTGCGCGACCCGTTGATTGTCGCTGACCTGGACGCTGACCACCGGGCCGCTGACCTGCGGCGCGATCTGGACCAGATTCGCGAGCACCTGTCCGTCGCGCGTCCAAGGGTGCGCCTGCTGGCGCTGCGTGGCCCAGTAGAGACCGCCCGCGGCCAGTGCGACCATACTGAGTGTGACCAAGACCCGGGTCAGGTCGAACAGGACTTGGCGAGCAGAGTCTGAAAGCCTCATGGATAGCCCAATGCCTCAGCCGAAGAAAGAAGGGACCAGCGTCGAGCCGATCAGGAGCGTGCAGACCACGACCAGTGCGGTGAAGAACAGCGGTGGATGCCAGACCCAGCGGCTGAGTCCGCTCAGATTGGCGAGGTTGGTCAGCGTCATCGCCAGCACCAGGCCGAGCACAGCCGCCAGCAGCCAGGGCGGGTAATAGATGCCGTTCAGACTCAGTTCGACGGGTACCTGATCCATACCGAGTAGCCGCGTTAGCAGTGGCTCATGTTGGCGGCGGATTCTATACCCAATCGTGCACTGGGTCTTGCACTTGGCAGCGAGCTTGATGGGACCGATTTGCTACCGTAGAGAGAGATTGCCAGCAAGACTGAACCCGCGACTTGAGAGAAGGCCTCCCTGCTTATGTCCCCATCGGCTCCATTGAAGTACCGTGTTGTTCCCCTGCGCCCCGAGGCGCACTGTTTCGAGGTCTTGCTCGAGATCCCCGAGCCAGCGTCACCCAGCCTAAGGGTTTCGTTGCCGGCCTGGATTCCCGGCAGCTATATGATTCGGGATTTCGCGCGCAATCTGTTGAGCCTTAAGGCCGAGCAGGCCGGCCAACCGGTCGCGATCGAGAAGTTGGATAAACAGACCTGGCAGCTTTGCGGGCTTTTGTTAGACGCCGGTCCGGTCCAGGTGCGCTATGAGGTCTACGCCTGGGAGCTGGCCGTGCGCTCGGCGCATTTGGATCAGCATCATGGCTACTTTAATGGCACGAGCCTGTTCCTCAGCGTCGCAGGGGCCGAGGACCGAGCCTGCGAGGTCGAGCTGCTACCGCCGCCCGGGCTTGAAGAAGGCCGCTGGCAGGTTGCGACCAGCCTGGCTCGCGATGGTGCTCCGGCCTGGGGCTTCGGTCGCTATCGGGCCGATGATTATGCCGATCTGATCGATCATCCGGTCGAGATGGGCGTCTTCGACCGGATCGCGTTCAAGGTCGAGGGCGTGCCGCACTGGATGACCATCAGTGGCCGCCATCGCGCCGACCTGCGGCGCCTGACGCTCGACCTGCCACGCATCTGCACCGAGCATGCGGCCCTGTTCGGCGAGCTGCCGATCGACCGCTATCTGTTCCTGACCCAGCTCGTTGGCGATGGCTATGGTGGGCTGGAGCACCGCTTCTCGACCAGCCTGCTGGCCAATCGCGATGATCTGCCGGCGCCGGCCTGGCCGAGTGAGGCCGGCGCGGCTGGCGGGCTTGTGGCCGAGACGAGCGTGGTTGATGCAAGCAGGGCAGGGGAGGCTGTCACAGAGACCGGCTCGACCGGAAGTGCTCAAGCCAAGAATGCCCAGACGCAAGCGCAGGCGCAGGCACAGATGATGTCGCAGCCGGCGATGCAGGCCCCTGAGCAGCCGTCAGAAGGCTATCGGCGCTTTCTCGGCCTCTGCAGCCATGAGTATTTCCATCTCTGGAACGTGAAGCGGATTCGCCCGCGCGCCTTTGCCGAGCAAGGGCTCGAGCGCGAGGTGCACACCCGCCTGCTGTGGGCGTTCGAGGGCATCACCTCCTATTACGACGATCTAGCGCTGGTGCGCAGCGGGGTCATCGATGCCAAGGCCTACCTGACCCTGCTTGCCGAGCTGATCACGCGCGTGATGCGCAATCCCGGGCGCCTGCGCCAGAGCGTGACCGAGTCCAGTTTCGATGCCTGGACGCGGTTCTATAAGCAGGACGAGAACGCGCCCAACGCAATCGTCAGCTACTACGCCAAAGGCGCGCTGATCGCGCTGGCCTTGGACCTGACCATTCGCGAGGGCACTGAGGACCAGAAAAGTTTAGACGATGTGATGCGCGCCCTCTGGCAAGCCTATGGGCGCACTGGCATCGGCGTTGGCGAGCGCGATGTCGAGCGGGTCGCGGCCGAGGTCAGCGGCCTCGATCTCGCCGGCTTCTTCGACCAGGCGCTCGATTCGACCGAAGATTTGGATCTCTCGCGCTTGCTGGCCAGCGTTGCGGTTGAGCTGCGCCTGCGGCCGGCGACCAGCGCCAAGGACAATGGCGGCTGTGTCGAGGGTTTCGAGCCGATATCGCCGCGCCCTGACCTCGGCGTGCGCCTGCAGTCGGACACGGCCGAGGCGCGGCTCGGCGTGGTGTTCGACAACCGGCCAGCGCAGCGAGCGGGGCTTTCGGCTGGCGATCTGATCATCGCCGTCGATGGACTGCGGGCGACGGCGGGCAATCTCGATGCGCTGATCACGCGCGCTGCTGGCACGGGGCCAGTCCGGGTGCATGCCTTCCGCCGCGATGAGCTTTTGGAGACCCAGGTGCAGCCGGAGCCGGCTCCAGCCAATACCTGTGAGCTGCGCTTGGACGAGGAGGCCTCTGAGTGCGCGCTGGCTCGGCGGGCGGCCTGGCTTGGGTCGTCGGTTGATCAGCCCGGGGTTGTCTGAGGGTTGGGAGCCAAGGGTTGTTGCCAAGGGGATCTTGCCAGTGAGCCCGCGTGCGCGCGAGATCATTCGCCTTCTGGCGGATGGACAGCCGCATTCGGGTGAGGCCATCGCGGCGGCGGTGGGGATTAGCCGCACGGCGGTATGGAAGATCCTACACAAGCTCGATCGCGAGCTTGGTCTCGGCATTGAGTCGGTGCGCGGGCAGGGCTATCGGCTGCCAGAGCCGATGGAACTGTTGTCGCCGGAGGCTATCCAGTCCAGGCTTGATGCCCTGGCACAGCAACGGATCGCCGTGCTCGAGGTCCTCGATGAGATTGACTCGACCAACGCCTATCTGCTCGAACATGGTCGACGGGCTATGCCTGTTGTCGATGGCGCTGGCTCAAGCTTCAGCACCGGCGAGATCTGCCTGGCCGAGCGTCAGAGCGCTGGCCGCGGTCGGCTCGGGCGAATCTGGGCATCGCCGTTTGGGCGCAACATCTATCTCTCGATCCTCTGGCGTTATCCGCTGGCACCCGCTCAGCTCGGTGCGCTGAGCCTGGCGTGCGGGGTCGCGGTTGCTCGCGCCCTCGAGGAGCTCGGCGTGGAAGGGGTGGGGCTCAAGTGGCCGAATGATCTCCACTGGCAGCGGCGCAAGCTCGCGGGACTGCTGCTCGAGGTGGCCGGCGAGGCACAGGGCCCGAGCTTGGTCGTGGTCGGCGTTGGACTGAACCTGCGACTGCGCTCAACGGAAGCGGCAGCGATCGATCAGCCCTGGGTGGACCTGAGCGAGGTCTGCGGCAACCGCGCGCCCACGCGTAACCTGTTGGCTGCCGTGCTGATCAATCAGCTGACGGCGACTCTGAGCCGCTACGCGGGGTCCGGCCTGGCGCCGTTGCTGGATGATTGGCGCAGGCTTGATGCCTATCAGGGCGAGCAGGTGACGCTACTGTCCGGCGAGCGCCAGATCCAGGGTATCCTGCTTGGGATCGACGATCAGGGCTGCCTGCTGCTCGAGGGCCCGAACGGGTGTCAACGCTTCGCCGCCGGTGAGGTCAGTCTGAGGCCGGTCGGTAGGGGTTAGAGCCGTCTGCTATGGTCTAGGCATCCCGTGACATTTATCACCACCCTGTTCCCGCTCTGGGCGCTGTTGTTCTCGCTGCTCGCGTTCTGGCAGCCGGAGCCCTTTGCGGCGGCCAAGCCCCTGATCGTGCCGTTGCTCGGTCTCGTCATGTTCGGCATGGGCATGACGCTGACCTTGCAGAGCTTCAGTGCGGTGCTGCGCCGCCCTGGGCGTGTCGGGTTGGGGCTTGCGCTGCAGTATCTGGTGATGCCGTTTGCGGCTTGGGCGGTGGCTCTTGCGCTTGGTCTGCCGCCCGCCCTGCTTGCCGGGCTGGTGCTGGTAGGCGCTAGCCCCGGCGGTACTGCTTCCAACGTGGTCTGCTATTTGGCGCGTGGTGACCTGGCCCTGTCGATCACCCTGACCACGGTCTCGACGCTGCTAGCGATCGTTGCAACGCCGTTGCTGACCTGGCTCTACGTCGGCGAGCGGGTTCCGGTGCCAGTGGCTGCCATGTTGTTCTCGATCATCAAGATCGTGCTCTTGCCGGTGGCCCTTGGCGTGCTGATCAACAGCCTGTTCGGGCGGCGCTGGTCGCGTTTAGCGCGCTTGCAGCAGCTGTTTCCGCTGCTGTCAGTGCTGGCGATTGTCGCCATTATTGCCATCGTCGTCGGGCTGAATCATGCCAATCTCGTCACCATGGGTTGGTTGGTAGCGCTGGCGGTGGTGCTGCACAACGGGATCGGGCTGGGGATGGGCTACAGTTTCGGCTGGCTTGTGACGCGAGACGAGCGCATCGCCCGTACCCTTGCGATCGAGGTCGGCATGCAAAACTCGGGGCTGGCAGTGGCCTTGGCGGTCAAGTATTTCTCCGCCGCGGCCGCCCTGCCGGGGGCGCTGTTCTCGGTTTGGCACAACCTGTCCGGTTCGTTGCTGTCGGCTTGGTGGTCGCGACGACCGCCTGTGTCTCCTGACTAGGGTCTGCTGCGTGTTGCGGGCGCATCGAGAAGCGCCTTGACGTGCAGCTCCTCGCTGATACTGACGGGCTGCAGTCTGATCTCGCTGAGGTTCAAGCGATCAACCTGAGCGGCAAAGGTGGCTGTCCGCCTGATTGCTAACGGTCTGGTGATGACACCCCGGCTGATACCATTTGGGTGCATAATGGGGCGCTACTTGGGTGCATAATGGGGCGCTACAGCGACGGTGTGCCCTCCGTCTCGCGGCCTCTCCGAGCACCGTTCCTCCTTCTCATTGATCCTTGATGTTTGGTCGTTGGCAGTCGATTGCCGATGGCCTTGGAGCTATCTGTCCCGTGACCGAGCAATTACGCAACATCGCCATCATCGCCCACGTCGATCATGGCAAAACCACCCTCGTCGATGAGCTGCTGTCCCAATCGGGCACGCTCGGCGATCGCTTCGGCCCGGTCGAGCGGGTGATGGACTCCAACGATCTGGAGCGCGAGCGCGGCATCACCATCCTGTCGAAGAACACCGCGATCGACTGGAACGATTACCGCATCAACATCGTCGACACCCCCGGTCATGCCGATTTCGGCGGTGAGGTCGAGCGCGTGCTGTCGATGGTCGATTCGGTGCTGCTGTTGGTCGATGCCCAGGAAGGGCCGATGCCGCAGACGCGTTTCGTCACCAGCAAGGCCTTCCAGCATGGGCTGCGGCCGATCCTTGTCGTCAATAAGGTCGATCGGCCTGGCGCGCGCCCGAGCTGGGTCGTCGATCAGGTGTTTGATCTGTTCGACCGGCTTGGGGCGAGCGATGAGCAGCTCGATTTCCCGATCATCTATGCCTCGGCCATCAACGGCTATGCCGGTCTCGAAGAAACCGTGCATGAAGGCACCATGACGCCACTGTTCGAGGCGATCGTCGAGCA
>CAZEZH010000104.1:0-5758 GCA_964516305.1 uncultured Halochromatium sp.
GGTAGGCATTGCGCGAACTCATCGCCAGCCCATCCGTCTCGCGCACCACCGGCGCCCCAATAATCTCGATCGGTAGACTGAGATCCTCGACCATGCGACGGATGACCAGCAACTGCTGGAAATCCTTCTCACCAAAGATTGCCACCTCTGGCTGAACCATATTGAACAGCTTTGCGACTACGGTGGCGACACCGCGAAAATGCCCCGGCCGACTCGCGCCACAGAGGTGTTCGGAGAGACCGGGCACCTCGACGAAGGTCTGTTGATGGCGCCCACGCGGATAGACCTCGGTCTCTGGGGGCGCAAACAGCAGATCGCAGCCGGCATCTCGCAGCATGTCGGAGTCGCGCTCTAGCGTGCGCGGGTAGGCGGCAAAATCCTCACCCGCGCCAAACTGCAGCGGATTGACGAAGACCGTTGCGACGACCCGATCGGCACGCTCAGAGGCCGCCCGAATCAACGACAAATGACCGGGATGCAGGTTACCCATGGTCGGGACCAGCGCCACCCGGAGCCCAGACCGACGCCACTCCGCGCGCCGCTGCCGAAGCGCTCCGAGACGCTCAATAGTTTGCATCGAATGTCACCTCAGGCAAGGGTGTGCTCGGTGGCCGGGAAGGCGCCAGACTTGACCGCCTCGACATAGCACCTGATCGCGGCGTCGATGCCGAATGCCGGACGGCCGCCATCACTGGTCGCAGCCGAATTCTCGGCAGCCGCTGCCAGGAAATTCTTGCTGAAGCGCGGCGCGTTTCCCGGCGTGAGCCCAAGCAGGTCATGCAGCACAAGCACTTGTCCATCACAGAGGTTACCGGCACCGATACCGATCACCGGAATCCTGAGCCGTTGCGCTAGCGTCGCTGCGAGCGCGCTTGGCACGCATTCCAGAACCAGCATCGAGGCACCAGCGTCCTGCAGCGCGAGCGCATCGGACTCGATACGTTGAGCGTCCGCCGCCTCACGCCCCTGAATGCGGTAGCCCCCAAGCTGGTGCACCGACTGCGGCAACAAGCCCAAATGCGCACAGACCGGGGCCCCGAAAGCGGTCAGCCGCGCAACCGTCTCCACCAGCGGCTCCCCGCCTTCAAGCTTGACCATCGCAGCACCGCCCTCGCCCATCAGGCGTGCCGCCGTCTCGATGGCCCGATCCGAGGTCGCATAACTCATGAAGGGCATGTCCGCGATCACCAGGCTCTGCGCGGCCACTCGGCTCACGCAGCGACTGTGATAGACCATCTGTTCCAGGGTCACTGGCACCGTGGTGCGCTGCCCCTGGACAACCATGCCAAGTGAATCCCCCACCAGCAGCACATCAACGCCAGCCCGCTCTAATAATTGGGCAAAGGCAGCGTCGTAACAGGTCAAGCAGGCGATGCGCTCGCCGCGCTGCTTAAGCGCAAGCAAGCTCGCCGTCGTGATTATTCCAGCCATCGGACTCAAATGCTCCAGAGACAGGCCGTTAGGACAGGCCGTTAGAACAGCTCAGCAGCAAAGCACGTTGCCGCCGGAGGCTGCGCGCCAGCAGCCACCATCAGCTTATCCGCTGTCGGCGCGGCCTTGCGGCGTTGTCGCAACGCCAAGCTTGACCGATATTTCGATATCGCTCGGCGCCTCTGACCGTAGCCGAGCCATGGCGCCTGCGTCATCCTCGACAGCGGCAAGCAGCGCATCCAAGCGGCCGCGGCCAGGGATCTCTAGCCCTGAGGGCGCGATCTCCGCCAGCGGACCGAGCACAAACGCACGAGCATGCATCTGCGGATGGGGAACGCAGAGCTGCGGCAGATTCAAGACCCGATCCCCCATGAGCAGGATGTCGAGATCCAGAGTTCGCGGACCCCAGCGCTGACCGCTGCGGATGCGGCCGTGACGGCACTCGATCTGTTGGAGCGCAGCCAACAACGCCAGCGGCTCGAGGCCGGTGTCGAGCCGCGCGACGGCATTGATGAAATCAGGCTGATCCGCTGGGCCCACGGGCGCCGTTCGATACAAGGACGACGCCCTGGCAAGCTCGGATTCTGGCAAGCCCTGCAGCTGCAGCAAGGCCTGCTCAACCTGCCGACGCGGATCGCCGAGGTTGGCGCCTAGCCCAATATAGACCGGCATGCGGGGCGCGGGCATTGACGCCGCAGGCCTGTCATTCATCTACATGCTCCCCACCTTGCTTAGCGCCCGACTCCGCCCCCGCCGCTCCACCGGCTGCAGCCCCTGCAGCGACGCTGGTCTCTGCTGCGGGCCGATCGGCCTTCGGTTTACGCCGCCCCCGCTTGCGTTTTCGCTGCGGCTTGCTGCCGAGCATCTTGGCCCGCTCGGCTGCGTCGACATCCTGAAAGCGGGTCCACCATTGCGCTATTTCAGGATCGGTTTCACCGGCCTCGGCACGCAAGAGCAAGAAGTCATAGGCGGCACGAAACCGGGGATGACTCAACAAGACCATCGGCCGCTTACCCTGCCGCCGCTCTAGACGCGGCTGCAAAGCCCAGATCTCGCGCATCGGCAGCGCAAAACGCTTTTGAATCGCGACCCACTGCTGTTGCGCCGAGGCCACCTCGTGCGAGGCCAAGGCCATGGCCTCAGCCGATGGCATGCCGTCGTCCAGCAAGGCTTGGTAGCGAAGCCGAACCGGTTCCCAAAGCAGGACCGCAAACAAGAACGCGGGCGCCACGGGCTTGCCTTCAAGGATACGCCGATCGGTGTTATCGAGCCCTCGGCTAACGAAGGTGATCGGAAACGCATGGTCCTCGCGGGCGAGACAGGCATCCGTCTCCGGGAAGAGCTGCGCAAACAGATCATAGTGCCGAAGCTTCTCGAAGGCTTGCAGCGCATAACCGCCATGGAATAGCTTCAAGGTCTCTTCGAACAGCCGAGCGGGCGAGATCTCGCCGAGCAACTCGGCAAGCTCGCGGATCGGCGCGGCGCAGTCCGGATCGATCATGAAGCCCAGCTTGCAGGCAAAACGCACTGCCCGCAGCATCCGCACCGGGTCTTCGCGGTATCGGGCCTCCGGGTCCTCTCCGATCAGCCGCAACCGCCCTTGCTCGATATCGGCAAGCCCGCCGGCGTAGTCGACCAGAGAGAAATCGGCAATATTGTAGTAGAGGGCATTGACCGTGAAGTCCCGCCTCAATGCATCCTCGGCGATGCTTCCGTAGACGTTATCGCGCAGAATCATCCCATGCTCGGTGACCTGTGCGTCGCTGCCCCCGTCCCCATTGCTTCCACGGAAGGTCGCCACCTCGACGATCTCTCGGCCGAAGAAGACATGTGCGAGCCGGAAACGCCTTCCGATCAGGCGGCAGTTCCGGAACACAGCACGAACCTCTTCCGGCGTCGCATTGGTCGCAATGTCGAAATCTTTAGGCTCATGACCAAGCAGCAGGTCGCGCACGCCACCACCGACCAGATACGCCTGGAAACCGGCCTGCTTCAGCCGATTGAGAACCTTGAGCGCGTTCGGGCTGATGTTGGCGCGGGAGATCGGGTGCTCCGGACGCGGAATGACGAGGGGCTCTAGAGGGTTAGCGGAGAGCAAGCGAACCTGGGTTCCTAAGGTTGAGAAACAAGGGAGACAATGACGCTGAAAGACTTGAGCGCGCCGACGACCTGCGTATAATACGCGATTCTTCGCAGCGCTTCTGCTCCCTTCGTCTAGTGGTTAGGACGTCGGCCTCTCACGCCGGTAACAGGGGTTCGAATCCCCTAGGGAGCGCCATTCCTACTGATCAGCAGCCACCTCTGATCATGCCAACCGCGACGTGGCAACCCAACCAGCCAGAAACAACCGAAGATAGATATCTGCAGGCGAAGCGCGCCGACTAAAGGCCACCCTAGATACGGCTTCTGCCTGTCGCCCCAACCCCCTCAGATAGCGGCCGCGACTCGCCAACGGTCGTCGGCTCACCGCGCAAGGCGCGGTAGCGATCGCGAATCTCCAGCAAACTGCGCGCTGGCTCGGTGCGCCCGGCTGGCGTCAGAAATGACTCGAGCTTGCGCGCGAGCTTGATCGTGTTGTGCTCCTGTAAGATCGCCATTACCCCATCGCTGATTAGCGTCTGCAGCATCAACTCTTTCTCGGTCTTAGCGCCGATGTTCTCGGCGACCGGGGTGAGTAAGAAATTACCAATCACGATCCCATAGAGGGTCGAGGTCAACGCAACCGGGATCGTGCTGACGATGACCTCGGGGTCACCGATCCCGGCAACCATGCCGATCAGACCAACCACAGAGCCCGCCACACCGAAGGCCGGCGCCAAGCGCGCCATGTGCCGAAACAGCCTCTCGTGATGCATCCGCCGCTGGCGAAAATAGTGCATCTCGGTGGTGAGGATGTCGCGAACCTCGGCGGCCTTGTAGCCGTCGACTAGCATGCCAAGCGCAGAACGCAGAAAGCTAATGGTGGTCTGCTCCTCGATCTCCTCGAGTGCCAAGATGCCTCGGTGTCGAGAGCGCACGGCCAGGTCCAGCATGGAATCGATGATCTCGTGCTCAGTCGGAGGCCTCTGCGTGTAGCTATTGCGCGCGACATTGAAGGCCGCCCGGATCTCACTGGACGGATAGCTGAGAAAGGTTGCGCCCAAGGTACCCGAGACGACAATGGTTAACGCGACCAGGTTCAGGAAAAGGCCCACGTCGCTGCTGAACATAAAGCTCGCGACAAAAAGGCCGCCAAACAGAATGGCGGCAGCATAATTCGTTAGGGTCATGGTCGCGTCTCCGGGCTGGGCATCCCAGCATTAGTGTCGGCACTTGGCATCCTAGCGCCCTCGGGACCCACACCGCCGCCCCCGCCATTGGATGTCTCCGCGCTGGGCATCTCTCCTCCCGACGTCTCTCTCTGCAGCCTTTCCGTTGCGGCCGCCTCCGACCCCTCAACACTGGAGACGCCCGCGCGCGGCAGCGACTGCTCTGTCCCATCGTCGACCGACCGCGCGTCAATCGACGCCTCAATGTCCGGCGTCTCTTGCGCTGGCGCCTCGCTGCCCAGCGGCTCGGTTGCTGGCGACGTCTTGGGCTCGACCTCATCGCGCGTAATAATGATCTCTACACGCCGATTGAGCGCTCGATTCGCGTCATCGATATTAGGAACCGCTGGCTCATATTCGCCACGTCCCATCACCGTGAACCGGCGGGGGTCAATGCCGGCGCTTCTGATCAGATAGCGGGCGACGCGCGCGGCCCGCGCGGTTGACAGCTCCCAATTGCTTGGAAAGACCTCCGTATCGACGGGATAGTCATCGGTATGCCCGACCACCCGAACCGCGAACGATGTCTGCCCGATGACGCGAGCCAAGCGGTCGAGAAACTCGCGCACCTCGGGTCGCAGTGTCGCCTCGCCGAGTTCGAAGAACATCGGCCCCTGGACACTTACCTTCACCGACTGGTCGTTCAACAACACGATCTCGACGTTATCGACCCGTGCCTCGCGGACTGCATCCTGGCTTCGCTCGAAGACGTTCACCCGCATCAGCGGCTCGAAGCTTGGCACTGGTGTCGGCATTGGCTCTACTACCGACACTGGTACCTGCTCTTCACGCTCCGCCGATTCAACAAGCTCACGATTCTCGCGCATCTGCAACGCCACCAGAACGGCGAACAGCACAAACATGACCATCATGAGGTCAGACCAAGGAACTGACCAGTGGCCGGCCTGATAGGGATCGGCTTGGGCAAACAGCATCCCAGCATCGCGCCGCCAGGCCTGGGGGCCGCCTGGTATCGATCCCGAAGGGGGTGTCGAGGCCGCAAACGACGTGACTTCGGC
>CAZEZH010000104.1:5858-9812 GCA_964516305.1 uncultured Halochromatium sp.
GCAGCTTCGGCAGGCGCAGCTTCGGCAGGCGCAGCTTCGGCAGGCGCAGCTTCGGAAGGCTCAGCAGATGCTGACTGCAGACTCGATGTTGCATCGGGAACCCCGTCGCCCTTGGGCTCAGAGGTGTCATCGACTGGATCGGGTTGTTTAAGCGTATCGGCCATGCGAGCAGACGGCCATGTAGGCGGCTCCAAAATCCAACCGCATTATCCGTTAGCGGGCGAGCCCAGCGCCAGTGATAAGGTGCGCCGGTTGGGCCAGTTGCTCTGAGCGGTTAGTATGCGCGCCCACCAGCGCTGATTGCTGGGGCGCCTGAGCCGAACGCTGGGAGCCAGGGAAAAGATGGTGGGCCGTGTAGGATTCGAACCTACGACCAAGGGATTAAGAGTCCCCTGCTCTACCAGCTGAGCTAACGGCCCGGGTTCGGCAGAGGCAGCCGTCAGTAGGTCGACTCCTCCACGAAGCAGGACATGTTAATTCAGCGGCATCCGGGATGTCCACCACTCAAGATCAACCGACCAGAATCACGACCCGACTAACCATTGAGATGATACGCCAGCGCACCCGCGAGCAGAACACCAACGCCGCCACAAGATGCAAACGAGCCCAGAGGAAAATCGAAGATGCATGAGCTTTCAGTCTGCATGTCGTTGCTCGAACAAGTCGAGCGGATTGCTCAGGAGCATGGCGCCGAGCGTGTTGAGCGTATCCTATTGCGGATTGGACCACTGTCTGGCGTTGAGTCGCCCTTGCTCGCCAATGCCTATCCGCTAGCTGCCGCCGGCACCATCGCCGAGCACGCTAGGCTGGACATTGAGCCGGCACCGGTTCGAGTCCATTGTACCGACTGCGGCAAAGAGACCGAGGCCACCCCAAACCGGCTGCTTTGCGCCAGTTGCGGCAGCTACCACACCAAACTCACGAGTGGCGACGAGATGCTGCTCGCCAGCCTTGAGATGAGCATTCCCGACGAGTCGACCGAAACCGATTAGCAACGCGCTAAGCCCCCTCACCAGAGGTGTTGCGCCAGCAGCGCAAAGCGCTGCTATAGTCCCGATCTACGGCTCTGGGCCGCTCTCAGCACCTCATTACCGATAGTGGAGACCATCATGTGCGATACCTGTGGCTGCAACATCACGCCTGGTAACGAGCATCTCGTCCGTGCCGATGGCAAACACGCCAAGACGACCGACGGCCGCGCCGCGGTTGAGGTGCTCACCAGCCTGCTCGACGAGAACGACCACCAAGCCCTCCATAATCGCGAGCATTTCGACGCCCAAGCTGTGCTCGCCCTGAATCTGATGTCATCGCCTGGCGCCGGCAAGACGAGCCTGCTCGAGACCACGATCGAAGCGCTGCAAGGCGAGCTGCGCATCGCCGTGATCGAAGGCGATCTCGAGACCGAAAACGACGCCGAGCGCATTCGCGCAAAAGGCGTACCAGCGATCCAGATCGCCACCGGCAGCGCCTGCCACCTCGACGCGCACATGGTTCACGATGCCTTGCATCGGCTCGACCTCGCCGACATCGACCTGCTGTTTATCGAGAACGTCGGCAATCTAGTCTGCCCCGCCAGCTTCGACCTCGGCCAACACCGTAATGTCACCCTACTCTCGGTTCCAGAAGGCGACGACAAGCCCGCCAAATACCCGGTGATGTTTCGCGCCGCAGACCTCGTGCTCCTCAGCAAGGCAGATCTGTTGCCAGTGCTCGACGACTTCGACCCAGTACGCGCCGAAGACTATCTTCGCCGCCTAGCCAGTAGCGCCCCCTTTGAGCAGGTGGCGTCTAAAGGCGGTGAGGACCGACTCGCACCCTGGCTCGACTGGCTCCGGGCAGAAGTGGCAGCCCAAGGTCGACGTCGCGCCGCAGGCAAGACCGCGCGTCCCAGCGTGCAGCCCGATGGGCCAAGGCTGCATCAACACGGGCATACTCCGAGCGCTGATGCACCGCCACAGGCGCAACACCACCACCATGAGCAACACTCAAAAGAGCATGGACACCCGAGCCATCAGGTTCGGGTCGGCGCCGAGGCCTGAAGCCGCCCCGCGGGCGATTGCGACAGCCGTCATCAAAACAATCCTAGCTCATTGAATCAGAAGGAGGACTTCGCTTTGTCAACAACTGCACATCCTGTTCGTAAGAGCATCACCCTGGCCGCGCTGCTGGCCATCGCCACCCCAGCCGCTCAGGCGGTTGGCTTTGGCGACATGTTTAGCCCCGGACGCTGGTTCGGAGGCGACGATGACAATTATTACGATAACGACGGCCCCTGGGGACCTTACGGACCAGGCCCCTACGGCGCACCTGGCTATGCCCCCTACGGTGGTTACGGCTATGGGCCCTATAGCGCACCAGGCTATCCTGTTCCAGGTCAGGGTTATGGGGCTCCCGGGTATGCCGCCCCCGCAGCCAGCACTGCTGGCAAGGCGGCGCCAAGCAACGATAGCGATAGCGCCAAGGATCGCGAGATCGAGGCCCTGAAACGACGCATTGAGCAGCTCGAATCGCGCAACGCGCCGCCGAACCGCCCGCAGCCGCCGCAAGGCCAGGGGCAAGGCGAGGGCTGGCCGTCGGCGCCGACCTTTCGCCCCATGGACCAATACTAGCCAAACCGGCCGACAGTTCTTGCCCGCGGTCGCTCATCGCCACGGGCCAATAGAGGAGCAGCGCAGATGAAAAGATCCCAGGCCTTAATGTTGTGCCTGCTACTGCTGTGCACGGCCGCGCAAACGGCGGCCGATGACTATGTCGTCTACGAAAGCGACAGCAGTTTTTCCGATGTCATGGATGGCCTCAAGCTCGCGATCCAACAGCGCGGCATGTTCATCAATAATCTGATGCACATGAACGAGATGCTTGAACGCACCGGCGCCGACCTGGGCCTCGGTGGCCCGCTGTTTGGTGATGCCGATTCAGTAGAATTTTGCAGCGCGGTCCTGTCGCGCAAGATGATTAGCGAAGACCCGCGCCGAATCGTCAATTGCCCCTTCATCATCGCGGTCTACACCCTCCCAGGCGAGCCCGACACAACCTATGTCGCGCACCGAAAGATCCCGGCCTCGGAGACCGAGCAGAGCCCGGCCATGCAAGAGGTCGCGACCATGCTCGAAGAGGTCGCAGGAGACGCGGTAAGCTGGTAGCAACGATTCAATTGATCCAGATCTTGATTCCTGGTGTACAGACCTCGGGATAAAGGTCTATATTTCCTTGACAGCAGCGAAGAATGCTGTTCCACGATTTGCTAATACAACGATAAGCCGATAGACCAACGGCCTGCTCAGGCTCCGCGGAGGGCCAGGGCCGCTATCAACGGCACCCCGTCCCGAGAAACCAGGATATCCACCAACCTTAGGTGGAGGAGTAGATCGATGACTGCGATGAATGTTGTTGGAGAGATGGCTGGACGAGAGGTCCAATTCAATAAGAAGGGCTTTCTCGCCCGCTTCGAAGACTGGGATAACGATCTCGCCTATGCGATGGCGCAACAGGAAGGACTGACCCTCACCGAATGTCACTGGACGGTGATCGAATTCTTGCGCGAGTACTACGCCTTCCACGAGATCCCCCCATCGCCAAAGGTCATCATTCGGACCATCGGCGAAAAGGTCTCTGAGCACACCCCGTGCACCCGCAAGAAGCTCGAAGGCCTGTTCCCGAACGGCGGCTGCAAGCAGGCCTGCCGCATCGCCGGCCTGCCCAACCATTACTGCCATTCCTGCTAGCCACCAATCACGCCCGGCAAGGCGCCCTGAGACATGCCTCTCGAGGACCCTGCCGGGCCTAACCTACAACCTCGCTAGGCCCGTGAGAAGATCGCGATCTATGCCGCAGCTTGGCAGACCAACTCCACGCGCACCTTAGTGATAAGGCACGTGCAGCTTGCCATCGGTCGTTTTGGCGATCAGGCCGCATTGAGCCAAGACCTCGGCATCCGTCTGCACTTCTTTGAGG
>CAZEZH010000104.1:9912-12412 GCA_964516305.1 uncultured Halochromatium sp.
GGGCCCGGTCAACGCCTTGACGACTGCCCAACGGTTAGATGGGCAAGGTACCCTTTTCCCTCGGGAAGAATACGCGGTATACCACAGCGGCTTGCTCGGGCTTGATTGACAGATGGACATAGAGCGTCCTCAGCACATCGGCATGGGTTTGTCACCAGCGCACAGGCATCGACGCCCAAAAGGCAACGTTTCTTATCCGAGCAACATACCCGCCAAGCCATATCCCCAAACCCGACGGTTTTTGTCAGGTTTATTTACATTGAGTTCGAGCATCGGCTGAAGCCGTCGTCCGAAAATTACTCAAGCTATTGTTCTAAATGGTAAAATTTTTTTCTGGATCGATAATTGCTTAGCTAAAAGGCGCGTGATAGCGGCCTTTATTCGGCCAACCTAACCTTCAGCGGATACCGATAGCATGGGCCGATCCAGCTCATGACGACACAACCAGCGGCGAATCCCTGCCGGAAAGCCAGGCATGACCGACCCTTTCGGGGGAACGCCGTCGTTGGACCGACGCTCATGACGCAATCGCTGTACTGAGAAATGCCAAGGACGCCGGTCGCGAGAGGTATCCGGAAACATGCATTTGAGGTCCACCAGGTGGCAATTCCGGCGGACCTTGCCAACAGGGGCATTGGGCATGAAACGACGATTTCAGCAGTTCTGCTCGGCATTAGCGCTGCTAGGCTTTACCGCGCCAGGCGTTGCGAATCCGATCTTCTTTGAGGTCGAAGACCTAGGCGGAAATCAATGGGAGTACAGTTACACCGTCGAGAACGGGACTGGGAGTCCGATCGAGGAGTTCACGGTCTGGTTCACCCTGGGGCTCTACGAGAATCTGGCGATTACCGGCAACCCAACGTTCGACTGGGATGGCTTGGCTGCGGATCCTGATCCGAATATACCCGATGACGGCTTTGCCGACTGGTTGACGTTCGGCGCACCCATCGCAGCCGGGGAGGTCCTGGGAGGCTTCAACGTCGCCTTCGACTGGCTGGGGAACGGGACACCCGGCAGCCAGTTCTTTGAGATCATAGACCCCGACACGTTCGTTGCCCTCAGCTCCGGCGACACCCAACCGCTCGCGGTCACTCCCCCGCCGGCAGCCGTTCCCGAGCCACCATTGGCGCTGTTGATGGTGACCGGTCTGCTGCTCGTGCTGCGCGCGCCCTGGCGTCGGCGCTCCTTGGGCGCTCCGCTGCTCGGCGGCGTGCTGTTACTACCAGCCTTTGGGCTCTTCTTCTACGCGGGCGAGGCCGCCGCCGATGTCGACGCGCTCAGTGTCGAATCTCGGACCCTGGTCGAGGGCCGACGGGTGAGTCGCACCGACTTCGAATATACCTATACGATCACGCTCAGCAACGCCGGTGAACCCCTCTCTGGCGTCGTGGCCACGGTCACATCCGCCGCTGCGAGCACGGTCATCGTCGACGGGACCGTCGACGTCGGCGCGGTCTCCAATGGAGACGTCACCAGCACCGACACCTTCACCATGCGCCAGAATCGCCGGTTCCCGTTCAACCCCGACGATCTGACCTGGTCGTTCACCGCCGACGAGCCACCACCAGTAGGCGATAATGCCCCCGCCATTACCTCGTCACCGCCGACCGCGGGCAGTGCCGGTGATATCTACCGCTATCAGGTCGAGGCTGAGGATGCCGATGCCGGCGACACATTGACCTTTAGCCTCCAAACGGCGCCAACCGGCATGAGCATCGATGCCAACAGCGGCGAGATCGAATGGGCCCCCAGCGCAAGCGCCGCAGTCGACGTCGATCTGACAGTAACCGATAGCACCGGCCTCAGCGATCGCCAGATCTACCTGTTGCGCATCGACAGCGGCGCCGGCGATCAGCCGCCGACGCTCGCGCCGATCGCAGATCAAACCCTCGTCACCGGCGCAACCATCAATGTTCAGACGCAGGGGGACGATCCCGAGGGCGCGCCCCTGAGCTATCGCGTGCTCGAGGGCCCGGCGGGAATGGCCATCGGCCCGACCACTGGCCTGTTGCGCTTCACGGCCAGCGCCGCAGATGTCGGCACCCAGCTGGCTCATATCGCCGTGCGCGATCCCGGCGGTCAGCAGGCGGAGCGGACCTTCGCCATCACCGTCACACCCGATGGCGGCAACAGCCCGCCGAGCATCGCTGCGGTGGCCGATCAGCAGGTACCGATTGGCGGCACGGTGCAGGTCGCGCTGTCGGCGAGCGACGCCGACGACGGGGATATCCTCAGTTTCGAGCTCGCGGGGCTGCCGTTCGGCGCCCAGTTCGACCCTCAGCAAGCCCTGTTCTCCTGGACACCCGGGAGCGAGGCCGCGAGTGCCGTGGAGCTGACTGCGACCGTCAAGGACTCCGCCGGCGCCAGTGACTCGACGACCTTTGCCGTCTCCGTACTCGCAGAGCAAGCACCACCAGAGGCCGTTGATGACGCCTACCGCGTCGGCATCCGCGATACCCTCAGCGTCGCTGCCCCCGGCGTGCTCGCGAACGACAGCGAC
>CAZEZH010000105.1:0-12394 GCA_964516305.1 uncultured Halochromatium sp.
GTCGAAGACCGCGAACGCTTGCGCGAACAAGCCCCGCTCGCCTATGGTCAAATCCCACAGGCCCCACTGCCCGAATCCGCGCGCCGCCAGTGTCTCGACGTTTTTCAATCCTGGCTGCTCGCACGCTTTCAGGATCAGACCCTAGAGGAGATCCTCATCATGCTCGGTGAAATGACCCCACTCGAACAGACCCGCGCTTATCGCGAGATCGTGGCGAAGAATAAGCCGATCTGGCTTGAAGAAGGCCGCCAGCGCGAAGTCCAACTGGTGCTACGCCTCCTGCGCCGTCGCCTCGGCAAGCTGACCAAGGCGCAGCAGGCCAGCGTACAATCCCTACCGGTCGAACAACTCGAAGACCTCGGCGAAGCGCTGCTCGACTTCAGCGCCGCCGCCGACCTCGAGACCTGGCTCGCCACGCACCCGGCACCGCAACAGACCGCCTGCGACACCGCGCCATGATGCCTGCCACCCACCACCACGAATCCGACTACCTGCAATGGCTGCAAACCCAGGTCAACCACCTGCGCGCCGGACGGCTCGATTGCCTGGACCGCGAGCAACTGGTGGAGGAGCTTGAGGGGATGAGTCGCAGTGAACGACGGCAATTGCGCAACCGGCTGGTGGTACTGATGATGCATCTGCTTAAGCTGCGCCATCAGCCCGACAAACAATCGCGCAGCTGGACCGTGACCATCATCACCCAGCGCACGGACATCAAACTCCTGCTCCGTGAAAGTCCGAGCCTGACACCCAGCTTGCCCGAGGCGCTTGCAGCGAGTTACCCGCGTGCTCGCCAAGAAGCCGCCGATGAAACTGGCCTGCCGCTCTCGACCTTTCCAGACCAGCCTCCCTTCACCTTGGAGCAAGTGCTCGACGAAGACTATTGGCCCGAGTCTGGGGAGCGCTAACGCCTGTCCTTGCGGCTGGCGAAAAAACTGGGACGCTGTCGGGCTATGGAAGGCGTTCGAGGGCAAGCGATCCTGCGGCGAGGCGTCTAGCGATCAAGGGTCGCAAACGTGCCGCAGCGCGCGAAGCCAGGCCGCGCTGTCCGGAGCCTCAATGACCGGCCCGGTCAGTTCGAGCAGCAGGTCGAAGTCGTCGATCCGCTCCAAGATCGACCGCGTCTCATCGGCGACTGCGGGGCCGAAACGATTGAGCGCGGCAACGCGGGCACCTTCGGCCAGCAGGCGCTCGGCAAGGGCGCGGCCGAAGCCTGCGGCGGCGCCGGTGATGAGGGCGGTGACTTGTTGAATCATCGCATCCCATTGCGCATCGTTGGTCTGCTCAAAGGCCGTTTCCCATCGCGCTTCATCCCGAAGTTCATCAAGTACCAGGGTGGCAATCGTATCCTGCACAGTTGCGGGCATCTTTGAGACTTCGGCCATCGCCTGTTCAAGCAGTTGGGTCATTGTGCGTTCTCAACGCCTGAGCTGATTGTGGGATGTTAGCTGATCTTGCTGTCGATACGCGCGCGAATCGCAGTGATCGAGGTCAAATCAGCGATCTCGTCGCCGCTCAGGCGCAGGTCGTAGGCGGTTAAGATGGCCAGGATCAGTTCCATGACGCTACCGGAGTGGTCCGAGCGCATCCTCACCGCTGAGACGCCGGAGGCGGTGTTTCACTCTCGTTTGACTGAGGCGAGTGCGTTCTATTAAGCGCGCGTCGACCTCCTTGATCTGGAGCTCAAGCCCCTTGATGTCCTTCTGTAGTCGCGCTTCAACTTCCTTATTTTCCTTCTGCAAGCGCAGCTCGGCTTCGCGAACATGACCTTGGGTCGCGAGATCATTGAGCTGAGGAAAGCGGGCTTCGAGCGCATCAAAGGCCTGCGCAATCACCTCAGCACGCTCCTCATCGCTCGAGGTGTGTTTCAACTTGGTGTAGAGATCAAAGGCGGCACTCATCAGTGGTGTCAAAAGCGGTGACGCTCATTCAAAGAATCCTCATCGTGTTGAAGGCGTGCATTGCCAGGCTGACCCGCCGTGCGCCGCTGCCGTCGACGAGTGCAGCGCCTGCTGCCGATAGCCTTTGACGCTGCTCGGCATTGTTCAGCAAGGTTTGGATGGAGTGGCAGAGCTGTTAGGTCGTCACCTCGGTCGTCACCTGTTCTTTGTGACCAAGATAGGCGATCAAGTTCGCCATCCGCCTCGGCCATGAGGTCGGCCAGATGCGAGCGCGGCGCATGCAGCCGGGTGTTGCCGCGGGCCTCGGCCAGGGCGGTGAGCCGCTGGATCGTCCTGGTCGGTGCCGCCGAAGAAGATCCACACCTGGCGTAGCTTTGGAGTGATAGCGATACAGCCGCCAAACATTCGCTGGATCATCACAACCGCCGGCTTCCCAGGCTGCAGCGCCTTCGAGGGCGGTGAAGCGGCCATCGGGGCAACTGTAGAGGCTGCGGGTCTCGACGGCTTCGAAGCCGTCGATCTCGGGCGCGGAGAACTTGCGCGCTAGCAGCCAGAAGCCAGTGTGTTGCAGGGTTTGCGGGTCTGGCAGCGGTGCGATCTGTCCGCGCCCGTACTCGGATGGTCGGGTGATGCCGGGCCATTGGCTAACCGCAAGCTGGGGCTGATAAAAGTTCAGCATGGCTGCGTACTGGTAGCGGTCCGCGACTACTGGCTCGGGTAAGCGCGCGGCATACTCAGCAAGTCTGTCGAAACCGCGGCTCTCGCGCAGGATGCGCCCGGCAGCGTCGGGTAGTGGTGGAAAGGCCGTGACTGCATATAGCACATAGAGGCTGAGCAGGACTAGATTGCCAGCGGCCGCGATCAGGGCCCAGCCGCTTGCCCGGCGACCAAGGCAGCGCTGCAGCATCAGTGCGACAAAGGGCGCAGCGCCAACCAAATAGGGCGCCGCCCAGTTTGCCTCGACCTCACTGCCGAGCGCGACTAGCGCGAACAAGCCCAAGGGTACCAAAGCCGCGGCGCCTAGTAGCGAGACAGCGGCAGGATCAAGCGTGCTCGTCGCGTGATCATGCTCTGGCCTGATGCTTCCAAAGCGTCCGCCGGGGTTCCACCTAAAGCGCCAAAATGGGCGCCGCTTAGAGTGATGATCTGAACGCCGATCAGGGTGCTGACCACCCCGCTGACCAGGGCTCTCATCTGAGCGCAGACCAGGGTGCTGGCAGGAGCCTCGACCAGCGCGCCAAAGCGCGATACCGATCGGCGCCAACAGCAGTCCCCAGAACAGCAGTTGCTCGCTGAGATAGCTGCCGAGGTTGGAGAGTCGCTCGCCCAAGTCCATTGACTCATGGGGCCCGGGCGCATAGGCATGAGCGCCACTGACCGCAGGCAGGGCGTCTGCCGCCAGTCTGATCGGGCCGCTGTCGGTCGAGAAGCCATGGCCGAACTGGAACCGCAGGGTCAGCCAATCGTTCTGCGCATTCCAAACGAGATTCGGCGCGAATATCAGCAGCGCGATCAGCCCGCCGAGATAGGGCCAGGGCGTGCGCAGCGCGCGTAGGTCAGCGCGCAGCAGCGCCCAGAGGAAGACCGGGCCGATCATGACCATGCTGTACTTGCCGAGCAGCCCCAGCCCTGTCGCTATGCCCGCTGTGAGCCAGCGCTTGCGCTGGCCCTGGAGCGCTCGCAGGGCCTCATGCAAGGCCAGCGGCCAGCACAGCAGTAGCACCGTGTCCGGCGTGGTGATAACCCCAGCAATCATTCCCGGGATGCTGGCGATCGAGAGCATGAACGCAAGCAGCAAGCCGTTGCCAGCGCTCAGACCACTGGCCCGATAGAGTCGCCAGAGCACCAGCAGCGCTGCGCCGCCTAGGGCAACGGCGCCGAGCCGAGCTTCTAGGGGGGAGCCTGGCGCCAGCCAGCTGCCGATGCCGATGAAAGCGACACCTGGAGGATGGTCGAAATAGCCCCAGGCCAGCTGCTGCGCCCAGTCGAAGTAATAGGCCTCGTCGCGCATGACGGGCAGCAGATCGGCCACTAGTAGTCGCCAGGCACTGATGCCGACAACCAGCAGCAGCACCCAGCCGAGACCTCCGCCGAACGCTGATTGAACTGCGGCGTTTCCATTAGTTGCGGTTTGCTGCTGCGAACTGAGCAATGCTAGCAGCGCCTTGGCTGCGCTTGACGGAGATCTGCGCAGCTGGGCTTGGTTGGATGGCTGTGGCTCGGTCCGGCGCGATGCTGTTTGGTCTGAGTCAGGGGCGCTCATGAGGTTTGCCTTGCGGCCACGCAATCGCTCTCGCGCAGGCTGCTTTGGATCAGCTCCTGCAGCCTCTGTTGGTCGTTGACGAGTTCAGCGGGCGGTTCGGGTGAGCGCTTGAGCATCGCCGCAGCTTGCTCGAGACCTTCGCAACGATCGCTGCCAGACTCCTTCAGCAGTGCGTGGTAGACCAACGCCGATGCGCCATAGATGAAGCCGAGCGCACTGTCAGGCACCTGCGTGCGCGCCGCCTCGGCAGCCTTGAGGAGCTTTTGGTTTTCGCGATCGAGCTTCTTCTCACGTACCGACGCGTCAAGCCGATTGCGCCGCTCGCTGAGGGTGAGTAGGAGCCCGCCGTGATATGAAGCGATGCTCGGCGAGGCGCTTGAACGTTGCAGAGTCAAGGCCTGACGATAACCGGACTCGGCCGAATCGAGAAGCTGTCGGGTGCGGCCGCGGGTCGCTGACGCGTCTGCGGGCAGCTGGATCGCGAGGCGCAGACAGGCGTCAGCGTGGATTGCGTGCGCTTCGGCGCAGCGGTCGGTGGTCTCGCCGCAGTGGATACTGGAGTCCGCGATGCCTTTCCAGTTGCTGGCCGCAACCAATGCTTGTAATTGGCTTGGGGTCAGGCTGGGGCCCGACTCGGCAATGGGCTGGGTCTCGCAGCCGGCGGTCAGGCCGAGCAAGCTGACCATGAGTAGCAGTCGCGGCAGCCGCGCAAACCCGAGCGCAGCTCGGCCGGGGCGCTCGAACGGGAAGAGGCGTTGCAGGATCAGAAACCCCATCCAAACGAGCAGGATCGAGGTCAGTGCATCACTGAGGAAATGCGCGCCTGCCGCCATCCGGGCGAGCACCATCGCCAGCAGATAGAGCAGCGCCAGCCGGGTCCAGATGGAGCTGGCGCCGAACAAGATCACCGGCACAGCGACCAGCCAGGCCGCGGCCGCGACATGACCAGAGGAGAAGGCACCGCCGCCCTGGTCAGAGATCACGAAGGCCGGTGTGAAGGTTCGGGTACCGCCGAATTGCTCAAGCTGGATTGGTCGCGCTCGGCCCCAATGCTCCTTGAAGATCGCATTAACGATCAGACCCGGCACCAACGCGAGCAGCAGTAGCAGGAAGGCGAGCCGGCGGCCGTTGACACGACTCGCGCTGGAGCCAAAGACCGGCTTATGGGCATCTTGCGCCTGCAGTCCATTGGTTTGCCTGGCGTTTCTCGTTGATGGACGCCAGCGCCCGATCGCCCAGGCACCGATCAGGCCGAGGCCGACGATCACCAGGATCACCTCGATTGATCCGTACATAAACTGCTCCCAGAAGGCGCCGCGCGCAATAAAGCCGGCCTCCGGTGTCGAGAACAGGCCGGCGACGGCGAGGTCGATCTGCGGAAACGCCAGCCAGAGGTCGGCGAGCGCAAAGAACAGGATCGATACGGCAAGCAGTGATGGGGCGCCCATGGACGAGACGAAATCGGCTCAAAAGAGGGTATAGATGAACGGCGCCACCGCTGAGCCCTGCGCGAGCACGATCAGCGCCCCAAGCAGCAGCATCACGACGATGATCGGCGCGAGCCAAAACTTCTTGCGTTCGCGCATGAAGCCCCAAAGGTCCTTGATCAGGTCGAGCATCAATAAGGTCTCTCGAAAGAATCGGTTGAAATCGGTTGGCTTGGCTCCCGGTAGCTCTCAGCATCAGGCTGCAGCCGGCGCCGCATCGGGTCACGGCTGAACAGGCGCATCGCCCAGCCGACCGGCACAAATAGCAGGAAGAACACCAGCCCCAGGATCAGCGGCGTCGTCACCCGGCTCAGCAACAGGCCAAAGCGCATCCAGCCGCGGTAGACGGGGCGCAAGCTGCCGGGTGCGATCAGGCCCCAGAGCGCCAGCACAGTGGCAAGCGGCCAGGGCCAGATCGGCCAGCTGGCCTCGAGCAGCCAAGGCAGCAAGAGTCCGAACAGCAGGACGATGATCATCGCCGTGGTCAGCGCGAAGCGGCGCAGTCCGGCGCGGTCCAGCTCGGGGATGGGGTGCATAGAGTGAGTCCTGTGATCTGTCCTATTGCGGTTGTCGCGCGTTACGCGAGACCGAGTTACCGTGAAACCAGTGCTTTGCCGTCCGAGGTGGCGACGGGCTCTGTACCTTAGTCCAGCTCGAAGGTCTGCTGCCAGCTCAGGTCCTGTTCCTGCGCCGGCTGCTCGGACTTGGTGAGCAGACAGTTTTCCAACACCAGAGTGTCCATCTCGGTGCGCATGAAGCAGCGATAAGCGTCTTCGGGCGAGCCGACGATCGGCTCGCCACGGACATTGAACGAGGTGTTGACCAGCAGCGGGCAGCCGGTACGCTCGGCAAAGGCCGAGATCAGCCGATGGAAGCGC
The DNA here is from genome assembly GCA_964516305.1 of uncultured Halochromatium sp. GTDB lineage: Bacteria > Pseudomonadota > Gammaproteobacteria > Chromatiales > Chromatiaceae > Lamprobacter. Next base: position 6,530 of record CAZEZH010000105.1, read on the forward strand.
GGGTTGGTCTCGCGATGCACGGTCTGCAGCCGCGCCGAATAGTCGACATGGGTGATCGCCGGCACCTCGGAGCGAGCGATGTGCAGCTTATCGATCCCAAACAGCTGTTGCTCGGCCTCGGTCATCGCGATGCGCTTGGATTCGGCTACCGGCGCGACGATCAGCATATACGGGCTGGACTGCGTTTGCTCGAACCAATCACTGACCTGCTCGGCGAGCACCGCAGGCGCGAACGGCCGAAACGACTCGCGGTATTTGATCTTCAGGTTCATCACCGACTGCATGCGTGGATTGCGCGGGTCACCGATGATCGAGCGTCCACCGAGCGCGCGTGGGCCAAACTCCATGCGCCCCTGGAACCAGCCGATGATCTGGCCGGCGTCGAGCAGCTCAGCCAGGTGCACCATCAGTGCCTCATCGTCCAGGCGCTGATAGGGGATCTCAGCGCGATCGAGAAAGGCATGGATCTCAGTATTGGTGAAGCGCGGGCCGAGATAGGCGCCCCGCATACGATCCGTCGTCGAGCCAGTCGAGCCAGTCGAGCCAGTCGAGCCAGTCGAGCCAGTCGAGCCAGTGCGTGGCTGATCCAGATACTCATGCCAGACCGAGAGCGCCGCTCCGAGCGCGCCGCCAGCATCGCCCGCGGCGGGCTGAATCCAGATCTCCTCGAACGGCCCTTCGCGCTGCAGCCGGCCATTGGCGACACAGTTCAGCGCGACGCCGCCGGCCAGGCACAGTCGATCGGCGCCGAACTCGCGATGCAGGCTGTGGGCAAGCCGCAGCACCACCTCCTCGGTCACCACCTGTATCGAAGCAGCAAGGTCCATCTCGCGCTGGGTCACCGGCGATTCGGGCTTGCGCGGCGGGCCGTCGAACAGCCGCTCGAAGGCGCGGCTGGTCATGGTGAGCCCATTGGCGTAGTTGAAATAGCGCATGTCCATGCGGAAGCTGCCGTCATCCTTGAGCGCAATCAGATGCGCTTGGATCAACTCCACATAGCGCGGCTCGCCATAGGGCGCCAGGCCCATGAGCTTGTATTCACCAGAGTTGACCTTGAAACCGGCAAAATAGGTGAAGGCCGAGTAGAGCAGGCCGAGCGAATGCGGAAACGGGATCTCCCACTGCGGGCTGAGGCGGTTACCTTCGCCCAACCAAGCGCTGGTGGTCGCCCACTCGCCGACGCCATCGAGACAGAGCACCGCAGCGCGCTCGAAGGGGCTAGCAAAGAAGGCCGAAGCGGCATGCGATTGGTGGTGCTGTGTGAACAACAGCGGCGGCAGCTGCGCGACGGGCAGTCCGCTGAGCTTGGCCAACTCCTTCTTCAGCAGATCCTTCAGGAACAGCTTCTCCTTCAGCCAGATCGGCATTGCGGTGATGAACGAGCGCAGCCCCCGCGGGGCATAGGCCAGGTAAGTCTCGAGCAGACGCTCGAACTTGATCAGCGGCTTGTCGTAGAAGACGATCTGATCGAGTTCAGAGAGCGTCAGACCGGCCTCGTCAAGGCAGTAGCGGATCGCCTCGGCCGGGAAGGCGGCATCGTGCTTCTGGCGCGAGAAGCGCTCCTGTTGCGCAGCCGCCAGGACCTCACCGTCGCGCACCAGAGCTGCCGCGCTGTCGTGATAAAATGCCGAAATACCGAGGATATTGACCGCCATGGAACCCGAAAACGCGTCTTTGAAGAAGGCTCGAGCGGCAGTGCCGCGCTAGGCGGCGGAGTATAACGGAGTTCTGATGGGCTGACGCGCTCGCGACCCGCGACTGGGGTCGGTCGTCTGTTCCAGAACGAACCGATGAGCGTTGGACGCGGAACGCATCTTGGCCGTTTCGCACTGAGGAACCGGCATGATGCGACGTTTTTTACTGGGGTTTTTGTGGCTGCTGTTCGTCTTTCTGCTCTTGCAGCTGGCGGGCTTTGTGTTCTATCAGTTCGTGGTCAGCCGCCCGATCAGTGGCTATGGCTATCCGACCGGGATCGAGCGCCCGCATCCTGACCTTGGTTACCATTACCAGCCCAACTTCTCCGGGCACTTCAAGGGCACCGCTTATCAGCACATCCTGATCGAGACCAATGCCCAGGGCTTCCGTGACGCCGATTTCGAGCCGCAGCCGGGCGATGGGCTCAGAGTGGCGGTGCTGGGCGATTCGGTGGTGCTCGGCCCCGGGGTCGAGGCCGATGCGCGCTTCACGCAGTGTCTCGATCAGTCGGTGCCCCAGACTGCGGTTGGAGGGCGGGTTGAAGCGAGCGCTGGGGTTGGGCCCGGCGCTGAGTCGAGCGCCGGCGCTTGGCGTATCCTCAATCTTGGCGTGCACGCCTATAGTTTCGGCCACTATGTGACGCTCGCCGAGCAGGATTTTCTTGGGGCCGAGCCAGACGCGGTGCTGCTCGGCATTACCCTGAACGACTTCGCACCGATGGAGAGCGTCGGTCCAGCGCGTCGCGCACGGCGCCACGCCGAGGGCTGGCAGAAGCCAGACTGGGTCGCACGCATTCAGGCCCGGCTTGGGCGGACGTATGCGGCGCGCTTCCTTGATGAGCTTGACACCCGTATCCGCTACGCCCTGCTCAGCAGCGATGAGCGCGAGACCTATCACACGACCTGGATGCGCTCCGTGGTCGAGGCCTGGCAGCTTGATGAGAACCGCGAGCGTTTCGCTGCACGGCTCGATCAATTCACTGCCGAGGTGGCTCAGCGCGGGCTACCCCTGGGCTTTGTGCTCTTCCCTGAGCTGAATAACCTGCGTGATCCCGAGACCTTCGACGGCCCACGCCAGCAGGTGCGAGCCATGCTCGAGGCCCGCGACCTGGACTACTGCGACCCATTCGACGACTTTGCCCGTCAGCCGGATCTGGGCGCGCTGTTCCTGGTGCGTGACAGCGTGCACTACACCCCGCGCGGCCATCAGGTGTTATGCGAGGCGATCGAGCGTTGTCTTGAGGCCGGGACGCTAGCTGATCTGGCCGAGGCCACTTCTCCAGGGCGGTAGTCTCATGGCGGACAAGTAGGCGTCGGTCGCGGCTTCGATCCCGTAACCGCGCGCCGCTTGTTTGAGTGTCGCGGCTGGCAACGGCGCGGCGAGGGTGCTCGCCATGGCCGCGGCCAAGGCTTGGTGGTCCCCGACCGGCACCAGCGGCCCATATCGACCCGCTTGGAGGATCTCGCTCGGACCGCTCGGGCAGTCCGTCGACACCACGGGCGTACCAAGCGCGAGCGCCTCGATGAGCACAAATCCCAACCCTTCCCAGCGCGATGTAAAGGCAAAGAGGTCCGCGTTAGCCAGGTAGGCATAGGGCTCAGGGATGAAGCCCGGCAGGGTAAAGTCATCGGCAACGCCGAGCTCCCGCGCGAGCGCGAGCAGCCGCTCGCGGCCTCGACCACGGCCGATGATCATGAGCCGGCATTGACGTTGCGCGCGCAGCAGGGCAAAGCCTCGTAACAGCGTCTCGAAGTCTTTGCGACCGCAGAGCTCACCGGCCCCGAGGATCAGGGGCCAGTCCGCATCCTGGAACCAGGGATGCTCCGGCGGCGTCAGGGTTGCGTCGAACAGCGACTCTGGCACCACCGGCGAAGGCGCCACTTGGATCAGCGATCGAGCCAGGCCCGTGTAACGCGCGATATCGTCCGCGGCACCCCTGCTGGGGGTGATGATTTGGTCAGCAAAGGGGTACAGCTTGCCGATCGAGGTCCGTTGCAACCAGCGTTCCCAGCGACCACGGCTGGCGAGATCAACCGACAGCGTCGTTCCCAAGCGCAACAGCAACCGCGTCTCGACGCCGGCCATGGCGCGCGCCAGCAAGGCGGTCCGGTTGACACGGTCCTTGTCCGACAATAACGCGGCAGGTCGCTCGCGCCGCAGATAGCGCACGAGACTTGGCAAGCAGGCATAGGTTTGCCGATGACCGAGATCGAGGATGCGGATACGGGGGGCGGCGGTGTGGGGATCAGCCGTGTTCAGTTCTGGTCCATGCCCACGCACCTTGAGCAGATCGACCGGATAGCCGCGCCTGGCAATCGCGGGCAGCAGGTTCTTGGCCACCCGGTCGACGCCGCTGTGGCCGGAGGTGGAAAAAAAGAAGGCAATGCGTGGCTCAGGCATCGGAGGCGATCCAGTCCAGCGGGTCTTCATTGGGCCGCGGGACTTGGCCCGGCTGGTCGATGAAGAGTCGGTGCCAGATCGCGAACTGCATCAGGCCGAACAGCTCCCGACTGCCGCCGCGATGGGCTTGTCGCGCCGCCACCAGATCCGCAATGGCCTCGCTCCGAAACCACTCACGAACGCCCTGGTTGCGCATCAGCAGGTCGCCAATGCGCGCCGCCATCGGGCCGCTGAGCCAGTCGCCAACCGGGACATGAAAGCCGCGTTTCGGCCGCTCGAGATGACCCGGTGGCAACCGCGGCTGCGCCCATTGGCGCAGCAGCACTTTGCCGGTTCGGCCGCGCACCTTGAGCGGGTCTGGCAACGCCAACCCAAACTCGACCAGGCGATGGTCGAGGAAGGGCACGCGACCCTCCACCCCAAAGGCCATCAGCATGCGATCGGTCTTGACCAGTAGGTTGTCTGGCAGCGCGGTGACCAGGTCGGTCTGTTGCCGACGTTGCAGGTCGGACCAGTTCCGCGGGGTCGACTGCCAGGCATCGATGAACGGCTGGCGGGCGCGTTCTGCGGCATCGCTCAGCGTCGGCCCGAATAGGCGTTGCATCCAGGTCCGCGACCATTGCGGGCGGCTGCGAAAGCCGCCGCTGCCGGGGTGGAGGAGGGATTTTCCCCAGCGCTCCAGCCGCGTTGGGCGGTAGCGACGGTAGCCGGCAAAGATCTCATCGCCGCCCTCGCCGGAGAACACCACCTTGAGATCCTGTGCGGCCGTCTCGGCCAGGATCGATGTGGGCAGACAGGCGTAGTCACGCATCAACTCGTCTGCCGCCCAGACACTGTGGGGGATGCGGGCAAACACCTGATCCAGCTCCAGCTCGAGGGCGCTGTGCTCGAAGCCGAACCAGTCAGCAACCCTTTGCGCCTCGTCGAGCTCGTGCGCCATCGCCGTGCCGCGATAGCCGACCGAAAAGCTCTGGATACGCCCGGCCCCAAGCGCCTGCAGCTGACAGGCGAGCACCGCCGAGTCAAGCCCCCCGGACAGAAAGAGTCCGAAGGGCACATCGGCGCGCATGTGCTCTCGCATCCCTTCGGTAAGCAGGGTGTCCAACTGCTGCAGGGCTTCATCTTCGTTCAGGCTGCTCGGGGCGATCTGCAACGGCGACCAATACCGATGCCGGCGAATTCGCAGATCGGCGTCGATCACCAGCATCTCGCCGGGCAGCACGCGGCGAATCCCAGCGACAAGGGTCTCCTCACCACTGCTGAACTGCTGCAAGAGAAACTGCGCGAGCGCCTGAGGCTGGACCAGGGGTTGGTGGTCAAGCAACGGCAAGAGCGCCTTGATCTCGGAGGCAAAGGCGATGCGATCGGGGAGCTGCAGGTAGAACAGGGGCTTGATGCCCAGGCGGTCGCGGACCAGGAGCAGGCGGCGCTGGGCGGCGTCGTACAAGGCAAAGGCATACATGCCGCGGAGGCGCTCGAGGCAGCCGTCGCCGTATGCTGCATAGGCGAGCAGGATGGATTCGGAGTCTGAGCTCGAGGATGGGTGGCGACCGAGCCGGCGCAACGCCTCGTTCAGCTCGAGGTAGTTGTAGATCTCGCCGTTGGCCGCGAGGCTGAGCCGTCCGTCGCTGGAGACCATGGGCTGATGCCCGCTGCTCAGCCCGATGATGGACAATCGCGTCTGCACCAGCCCGACGGCGCCCTGGATGTGCACGCCCTGGTCATCCGGACCGCGATGCGCCAACTGCGCGGCCATGGCGTCGAGCACCG
>CAZEZH010000106.1:0-11840 GCA_964516305.1 uncultured Halochromatium sp.
ATTCATCTGGCGATTGCGAGCACAGGTGCGCTGTACTGACCACAGCCAGGTCCCTTGGGCGGAGTGGCCTCCGATGTGGTCTCTCATCATGCAGTCCGCGCGGCTGCTCATCGACGGCTGCCATAACTTCCGCGTCATTCTCCTCGAGGCGACAGAGTCCAACACAACGCAGATCGCGGCCTTCGTTGAGCGGACAGGAAGGATCTTTGTGGCGAATTACCCTCTTATGGCGACAAAGTGGCGCATGACCCCGCTCGCCTTGTAGTGCGCCTCTTCGATGCGGAAGCCGGCCTCTTCGACGCTGTTCTCGGTATCCCGATTCGGATGACAACCGCCGCTCAACAGCGTCCAGGGAGGCTGAAGGGTGTCGAGCAGCCAGCGCCCGATTCGGTTTTGAGCGTGGACGTGCTCCAGCATCAGCAGTCGGCCCTGCGGTTTCAGCACCCGACGGATCTCGGCCAGGCCGCGGCCGGGGTCGGATACGCTGCAGAACACCAGGCTCGAGACGACGGTATCGAAGAGCGCGTCGGGGAACGGCAGGTGCTCGGCCGAGGCGCACAACAGCCCGGCCTCAGGCGCGCGCCGCCGGGCGCGAGGCAGGGCATCCGCGTTGGGATCGAGTCCGTACAGTTCGACGCCATCGGGATAGAGCGGCAGCATCTGGCCGGTGCCGCAGCCTACTTCCAGCACCCGGCCGTGCGCCAGTCGGGCCAGCGATCGCCGCCAGCGCTGCATGCCCGGCATCAGCGTCGTCGACAGGTCGTAGAGCCAGGGAATTTGCTCGATTCCGCGCATTTGGTCGATCCTATTGGCTGCCCAGTCATAGCGCCGATAGCTCAGCCTGTCAGATTGAGATCAGGCTCGGCTCAACGCTGTGGCGACAGGTTTCAGGTCCGCGCTCAGTGCCTGTTTGCAGCATTGGCGGGCATCGGGATCTGGCGCACGCAAGACGGCAGAAGGGGTGAACTGTCGCCAGCAAACAGGGCGCGAGGTCCGACTCGACGAACTCTCCACGCTGCCGGGTGACCTCGAGGAATCACGCAGATGACCAAGTCCCGCATCGAAAGCGACAGCCTCGGGGAGATCAGGGTTCCCGCCGACAAGCTCTGGGCGCACAGACGCAGCGCGCGTTGGAGCACTTTAGGATTGGTGACGATCTGATGCCCCGACAATTGGTTATTGCCTATGCAACGCTGAAGAAAGCCGCGGCCGAAGTCAATCACGCCGGCGGGAGGCTCAGCGCCCGCCAGCATAGACTGATCATGCAGGCCTGCGACGAGATCCTAGACGGGCAGCATCAGGATCAATTCCCACTGCACGTCTGGTTGAGCGGCAGCGGCACCCAGTTCAACATGAACGTCAACGACCTGTTGCCGTCGGTTCGGGGGCTGCGCGAGGCGCTGGCGATGATCGCAGCGCAAGTCATGGGCAATGATCTGGCAGTCGGCATCGGTGGCAGTGGCGGTCGCTTAGAGATGGAGGAGTTCGACAGGCTGGTGCAGCTCGGGGCCAGTGATCGCAACCAGCCCGATGCTGAGCACCTGATAGCTGAGCCAGAGCCCCGCCAACGCGAGCGGCCGAAGCCTGAGCACCCGCCAGCCGAAGCTGAGCAGGTAAAGGTTGATGAAGAGCGTGATCGGGATAACGTCGGCAAGCACCGCCCAGCCGGTGGCGAAGCTGTGCCAGAGCGCACTGCCGAGGCCAATCGCACCGAGCAACAGGATCAGCAGGCTGAGATCCCAACTGTTGCGCAGCCCGAGATCGGGGTCGGCGGCAAGCCGCCGCGCGGCCAAGACCGCAGCAATAACGAAGACCGCATTCGTGATCAGGTTGATCGGCTCGGCAAGGAGCCCGGCGGCGCTAGCGCGCTCGCAGTAGATATCGAGCATCGTCATTCGCTGGGCTCAGAGGCTATCTGCCGCCTGAAAATTAAGTCATTGACTTTTATTACTTAAACCCGATTCGCAAGGGCATAGTGCTCCAGCGCCAGCAATCGTTCGAGCGCTAGCGCCTCCGGGTTGGCAAGGAATCCTGATTAGAATTGTCAGACATTGGCGCCAATGCCGAAGCGCAGCGCGCTCGGGCGGCATCGGGTTTGTCCATTGAATAGGGAAAATCTGTTTGTTTTTAAGTTTAATTTTGCCTCTGGCACGATATCTGCTTGGAATAATTGAAGTATCAGCTACAAGCAGATCCAGTCCATGAGTGCCAACGTCTCGATCGACTACATCACCCACCATTTTAAGGGCCAGTCGAAACCAACGCTGCAAGAGATCGAGCTGCGTATCCAGCCAGGCGAGCAGCTTGCATTGATCGGGCGCAGCGGCTGCGGCAAGTCGACCTTGCTGCACATGCTGGCCGGCCTGCTGCTGCCGAGCGAAGGCTGTGTCCACATTCGTGGCCATCTGGTCACTCGGCCCAGTGCCAAGTGGAACATGATGTTCCAGAAGCCGAGCCTGTATCCCTGGATGAGCGTGCGACAGAACGCCGAGCTGGGTCTGCTCTTTGCCGGTCGTCGCGAGCCGGAGACCATCGATCGCTTGCTCGACCTGGTCGGCTTGGCCGACAAAGCCGAGGCCAATGTCCAGAGTCTCTCCGGTGGTCAGCAGCAGCGCGTTGCGCTGGCACGCTCGCTCGCCACCCAGCCTGAACTGCTCCTGCTCGATGAGCCCTTCTCGGCGCTCGATGCCTTTACCCGAGCCTCACTCCAAGACGAGGTCTCACGTATCGCCCGCGCCCAAGAGCTCACCCTAGTGCTGGTGACGCACGATATCGACGAGGCCGTGGCCATGGCCGATCGGGTCCTGATCATGGCTGCCAACCCCGGGCGCATCGTTGGTGAGTTCGCGGTCGGTCTGCCGAGTCCGAGTGATCGCGCCAGCTCGGCCTTCAGTCGCCGACGGGAAGCGCTGATGAGTCAGTTCGAAACCCTGGTCGGCGGTCATGAAACGCTACCCCGCGCTGCGATGAGCGCTGAGCTTGAGGCCAGCGGCCAGAATCCAGCGTCGACGTCTGGCGTGAGCACTGCACACAAAAAAGCGGCCTGAGTCGCTGGCGCAGTCGAGAGCATAAGCCCTTGCCGCGAGCGCGAGGCCAAAGCCGTTCACCACTGATGATCCGGTCACCGGTTAGCCGATGTCGCTCCTTGCGACGCCCTGATTTCTCCTTCTTTAAGAGGCGCTGAACCATGAGCAAACCCACCGATGACGACCTGAAGTATCTGTTCGAGCATGAGATCGGACGCCGCGATTTTCTGCTTGATCTGTTCGCGATGGGCGGTCTTGCGGCTGGCCTATCAGCACTGCCGCGCGGCTTGATGGCTGCCGAGCCGCCGGCCGATGAGGTGGTGCGCATCGGCTACATCCCGATCACCGATGCGACTGCGTTGCTCGTCGCCCATGCCAACGGCTACTTCGAGGACGAGGGCCTCGAGGTGGCGCAGCCGACGCTCATCCGCGGTTGGTCGCCCTTGGTCGAGGGCTTCGCGGCGGGCAAGTTCAATCTGGTCCATTTGCTCAAACCGATCCCGGTCTGGATGCGCTACAACAACCAGGTACCGGTCAAGATCATGTCCTGGGCGCATCTGAATGGCTCCGCAGTCGTCGTTGGTCGCCATGTCGACGCCAAGGATTTCGCTGACCTGGGTGGTAAGCAGGTTGCAGTGCCCTACTGGTACAGTATGCACAACATCGTGCTGCAGATGGCCTTGCGCAACGCGGGACTGAAGCCGGTGATCCAGGACCAGACCGCACCGCTCGCCACAGACGAGGTCAACCTGCTGATCATGCCGCCACCGGACATGCCACCGGCACTCGCCTCGAAGAAGATCGACGCCTTCATCGTCGCTGAGCCTTTCAACGCTGCCGGCGAGCTTCTGGCGGGTGGCACCATGCTGCGCTTCACCGGCGATATGTGGAAGAACCATCCCTGCTGCGTCGTTTGCATGAATGAGCAGACGGTGGCCGCGCGCCCCGAGTGGACGCAGAAGGTGATGAATGCGGTGGTGCGGGCACAGATCGACGCTCAAGCCAACAAACGCGAGGTTGCGCACATGCTTTCCAAGGATGGCAAAGGCTATCTGCCGATGCCTGCCAAGGTGGTGGAGCGGGCGATGACCTTTTACGATGTCGCCGACTACAGCGATCCTGCCGCGATCCGTCACAAGGACGAATGGCAGAACGGGCGCATCGACTTCCAGCCTTATCCCTATCCCAGTGCGACCCGGATGATCATCGAAGAGATGAATCAGACCCTGGTCAGCGGTGACAAGACCTTCCTCGAGGGGCTCGATCCAGACTTCGTGACGCAAGACCTGGTCGACTACACGCATGTGCGCGTGGCCATGGAGCGCTACATGGACTGGTCGAAGGTTCCAGGTATCGATCCGAATAACCCCTATGAACGCGAGGAGGTGGTGATCTTATGACCACGGCCCGACTCGCACTGCCGGCCGCGCCGCGCGCGGCTTGGACGCAGCGCACCTTGGCCTGGCCGGAGGTGCGCGGTTTTTTGATCTCGAGTTTGGCCTATCCGGCGGCGGGGATCGGCTTGCTGCTGGGGTTCTGGTGGTTGGGTGGTCAGGCCATTGCCAGCGATGATTCGATCGCCGCCTTTGCCGGCTTTGCCCCGGGGCCGGCCTTCGTGGCGCTCGCTGAGCTGCTGGGCTCAGGACGCCTCGGCGAGGTCGTGTTGCCGAGCCTGTATCGTATCGGTCTCGGGCTGTTCTGGGCGGTGCTGATCGGTGTGCCGGTTGGGGTGGCAATTGGGCTCTCGGCGCCGCTGCGCGAGGTGACCCATGTGCCGTTCCAGTTCCTACGCATGATCAGCCCGCTGGCCTGGATGCCGATCGCCGTGCTCGCCTTCGCGACCTGGGATGGTGCCATCGTGTTCCTGATCGCGATTGCCGCGGTTTGGCCGGTCTTGTTCTCGACCGCGCATGGGGTGCGGCGCATCGATCCACTCTGGTTCAAGGTGGCGAAGAACCTCGGTGCCGACGGGGTGCAGCTGCTGCGCCGGGTAATCCTGCCGGCAATCGGTCAGGATATCTTCGCCGGAGTTCGCTTAGCGGTAGGTGTGGCCTGGATCGTCTTGGTACCAGCTGAGTATCTGGGCGTCACCAGCGGCCTCGGCTATGCGATCAACGATGCCCGCGACACCCTCGAATACGACACCTTAGCGGCGATCGTCGTCATCATCGGGGTCATCGGTTTCCTGCTCGATGGTCTCTGTTTAAGCCTGATTCGACATTTCTCTTGGCGCCAGCAAGATTGATTTGTGTCGCATCCCTCAAGCCCGCGTCCATGCTGCTTGGACGCGGGCTTTTTTGCGTCTGCGAACCCCTGAAACGCGCTGGTTGGCTGCACAATAGGATGTGCTCAGCGGCGCTGTCCTCCGTGTCGTGATGGATCGCGGTTCCGTCTTGCGGTCTGGCTCAAGCGGCGCGCTGATTTGGCGACCGAGGATCTTGCGAGCAAGATGCTCAGCCTGTCGAGTCCTGGCTCGGCTGAGTGTTGCCTCGCTGATCCCTGGCTCCACCTCGTTTTATCTTGCCACTTAGATCCCTGCCACCATGTCCGCGACCGAACAGAGCTTGACCCTCGAATCCGAATTGCTGCTGCTGCAGGAGGCGGCGCGCATCATCGCCACCACCGATGATCCCGGGGTGGCGATCCACGCCATTCTGCGCCAGCTCTCGCAACTGCTTGGGCTCAACCGCGGCCGGGTGCTGTTGGCCGACCCACGCACCAATGCCTTGAGTATCCGCTTTGCCTACGGCTTGACTGATGAGGAGCGCGGTCGCGGTCGTTATGGCCTCGGAGAAGGCGTCACCGGCCAGGTATTCAAGACCGGGCAGGTTGCCTTGATCCAGGATATCGACGACGAACCGAGCTATCTCAAGCGCGCGATCGCGCGCGAGGTGCTGCCGTCGGAGCCGATTGCCTATATCGCCCTTCCCATTCAGCAGCAGGATCGCACGATCGGCGTGCTGGCTGTGCACCGACTCCGTCAGCGCGAGCGCCCATTTCAACGCGATCTGACCTTGCTGCGGGTGGTCGCAACCCTGATCGCGCAGGTCTTGCGGCTTGGTGATCTAGTGGCCGAGCGCACCGCACATCTGCTGTCGGAAAACCGTCTGCTGAAGAATCGGCTCGAAAGCCGTGGTGCTGCCTACGGCATCATCGGCGCCAGTCCGGCGCTGCATCAGGCCATCCATCAATCGCTGCAAGTCGCCTTCACTAACACCACGGTGCTGCTGCTGGGTGAGTCCGGCACGGGTAAGGAGCGTTTTGCACGCATGCAGCATCTGGCCAGTCGGCGTGCCGAGGGTCCATTCATCAGCGTCAACTGCGCGGCGATTCCAGCTGCATTGATCGAGTCCGAGCTGTTCGGCCATGAGAAGGGCGCCTTCACCGGTGCGCATGCGGCCAAGCAGGGTCGCATGGAGCTGGCCTCCGGCGGCACCCTGTTTCTCGATGAGATCGGCGATCTGGATCTCGAATTGCAGGCCAAGCTGCTGCGAGTGCTGGAGCATAAGGTGATACAGCGCGTCGGCGGTACCCGCGACATCAAGGTCGACGTGCGCGTGATTGCGGCAACACACAAAAATCTGCAGGAGGCGGTGAATGAGAACCGGTTTCGGCTCGATCTGTTCTATCGTCTCAACGTCTTTCCGATCCGCCTGCCACCGCTGCGTGCGCGACAGGGCGATGTACCGATCCTGGCCCGACACTTTCTCAACGCTGCCAATCAGGAATACGAGCGCACCCTGGTGTTTGGTCCGGGCGCGCTTGAGGCCTTGGATCAGTTTGGTTGGCCTGGCAACATTCGCCAGCTTGAGAATCTGGTCAAGCGCGCCGTGCTGATGAGTACGCCGCCGATGATCGACCGTGAGCTGATTGCGCAGATCCTTGCCGAGGAGGCCGCGATTCATCAGCCTGGGGGCGGTCCGAGTTCGGCGCTGGCCGCTGTCGCTGAAGCCGCCGTCGTTGGCATGTCAAACAGAGGCCTGGGTGCGCCATCGGCAGCGGCCCAAGCGGGCAGGGAACTCGCGTCCACAACTGAAGCACACAACTCGGCGGTTGAGCCTGCGGCGCAAACGGCCGTTCAATCCGCACCACCGGCGCAGACTTGGACTGACCTTGGCGTGAACGTCAGCTCGTTCGAGGCCCAAGCGCAGCTTGCGCGGCCCTATGCCTGGGTGCGCGAGGACGAGCGCAACGACATCCTGGCTGCGCTAGAACGTTGCCGCGGCAACAAGACCCGTGCTGCACTGAGCCTGGGGCTGACGCCGAGGCAACTGCGCTATCGCATGTCCAAGCTTTCGATCGAGGGCTGAGTCGTCGAACTGAGCCGCAGCCGGCCATCGGCATGCGGAGGGGAGTGTCGAGGCAACCGAGCCGCTGCGAGCGATCATCAGCCAGCGCCAAATGTCGTCCCGCCTTGGCCGTCGCAATCAACGAGTCATCCCTGCTCAGACCCCCTTCCCCCGAGAGCCGACATTGTGCAGTGTTCCCTTGGTTGACAATGTCGACATTCTTGGTAGGCGCCGATGGTCAATGCTGAAATCGGTGGCCTGGCATTGTTTACTGCATTGATTTATTAGATAAAATAAATCTGGCATGGTAGATGCTTCAGGTTGATGGCAAGTTCAACTCCAACGGAGACATCGACCCATGAGTGCTACTGCCGAAACCGTCGCCACCAAGATCGACTACCTGCGCCCGATCGACAATGAGGGCCTGAGTAAGCTGTCCGAGAAGGGCAAGGCGAATCCCAACACGGTGGTGACCCTGAAGGCAAAGACGGTCTGTGAAGGGCAGTTCCGAAACATGACCTATGTGCGGGATCTCAAGCCGATGCTGATCGATGAGCCACCGCACCTGCTCGGTGAGGACAATGCGCCAAATCCGTCTGAGGCCTCACTAGCGACGCTCGGTTCTTGCCTCGCCGTCGGCGTGCATGCCAACGCAACCGCCCGTGGCGTGCGTCTCACCAAGCTCGAACTGGCCCTCGAAGGCGATATCAATGTGACCGCGGTCTGGGGCACCGGAGATCTCAACTCGACCAAGCCACTCGGTTTCACCGATATCCGCGTCAAGATCAATGCTGAGGGTGATGCGCCCAAGGAGGTGATCGACGAGATCATCGCCCATTCCAATGTCTGGTCGCCTGTGGCTAACACCATGCGTCGCCCGGTCAACGTCAGCGTCGAGCCGGCCTAGGTTGCCGCCTGGCAGGCCTGGCTCGCCAGGTCTGCCGCGTCGATCAGGCCAGCGATTCACGCAGTCACCGATCACCGATCATCGTCCCATCGACCTTTTCTTGCTAGGAGTCGCACATCATGAGCGCCACTACTGCATCCATGCGAGCTGTCGCGAACGCCCAGTCATCGATCGCAGGCGCTCTGGCGACTGCGCCTTCGTCGATCGCACCTTCAACGATTTCCACTCAGCCTTCATCGATGCCGCAGTCTGTACCATCGGCTCCGGCCTCGCTCGAACTAGCAGCGCATCAGCCCAGTCCAGTCGATCTATTGCGTGCCACTCATCACATCGTTGACAGCGAACTCAAACCACTCACGATCACCATCGATCGCGAAGGCCTGTACCCGAAATCGGTGATGCACAGCCTGGGTGCGGCCGGTGCTTTTCGCGCTCATCTGGCCTCGGCGCGCGCCGATGGGCTGCACGACATGGGCACCGCCATCCAGTGCATGGCGGCAGTCTCCCAAGAATGTCTATCAACCGGCTTCGCGGTCTGGTGCCAAGATACCTGCGCCTGGTATCTGCAGATGGCGGCCAACCCCGAAGTGCGTGAGCGCTGGCTGCCGCAGTTGGCCAGAGGCGAGGTGCTTGGCGGCACCGGCATGTCCAACACCATGAAGGCCTATTCAAGTATAGAGGATCTGCGTTTGCAGGGGCGGCGCGTGCCGGGCGGGTATATCGTCAACGGCAATCTGCCTTGGGTCTCGAATCTGGGCGAGGATCACGTCTTCGGCACCCTGTTCACGCTCGATGGCGCGACCAAGCGCACGGTGATGGCCTTGATCGATTGTCGCTCACCGGGCTTCACCCTACGCCGCTCGGCCCACTTCACAGCACTCGAGGGGACGCAAACCTTCGCCTGCCTGTTCGATAACGTCTTCGTACCCGACACCAACGTCATTGACGAGGACGGTGCGGGCTTTCTGCAGCGCGCGCGCGCCGGCATCGTGCTACTGCAATTCGGCATGGGGATCGGCAACATCCAAGGCTGTATCGATGTGGCGCGCGCCGCCGAGCCTTTACTCGGCCACGTCAACCAGTATCTCGACGATCGGCCCGATGAGCTGCAGCAGCAGCTCGATGACAGTGTCGACGCGGTGCTGGCGCTGGCCGAAGATCCCTATGACACTGATCCCGAGATCTTCCGCGAGATTCTTGCATTGCGCCTTGCCGCGAGCGAACTGGCCCTGCGCGCATCACAATCGGCGATGTTGCATACCGGTGCCAAGGGTTACCTGAGTTCGGCACCGGCACAGCGCAAGCTGCGCGAATCTTACTTCGTCGCCATCGTCACACCGGCGATCAAGCATCTGCGCAAGGAGCTAGCGGCGATGGATGCCTACTGTTGAGTCCGATACGTGATAGCCCGCAGCCGCATGCAGACGATCGGCGCAGTGAGGCGATGAGCGAGTCTGAGCTGTGCTGATGTGCACTCGGCTCGCTTGTTACCGAGTGACGCCAACATAATGACGCCAATAGTGAGAGAAGTCTTGATCATGAAGACCCTGATCTCGGCGCTCGACGCCGACACAACCATCGAGCGACTCAAACAAGGTATCGATGCGGCCGGCCTGCGACTCGTCGCTCACATCAACGGCCAGGCCAATGCGCGGTTGATCGGCAAGGAGGTTCCCGCCGATCAAATCCTGGAGATCTTCCGCCCCGACTTCGCGCTGCGGGTCTGGGCGGCCTGCAAGCCGGCCGGCATCGATATCCCGCTGCGTATCCATGTTTACGATGACGCTGGCTTGACGCAGGTCGCCTGCCGCATGCCGAGTAGCGTCTTCGCGCCCTTCGATAACGAGGCTTTGGCTGCGATCGGCACCGAGCTCGATGCGCTCTTCGATCAGATCTTGCACCAGGTACCGCTCGTCGCCGCTTGATCTGGACTTGATCTGTATCGCCGATCCCAGCCACAGCTTCCAACGGCTGGAAGCCGACATTCGCCCTAGGAGCCTGACCGATGACTGACCCCGACTTCCGCCGCTACATCTGCGAGGCCTGCGGCTACATCTATGACGAAGCCAAGGGCGACCCCGACTCTGGACTGGCGCCGGGTACCCGCTATGAGGCCATCCCCGATGATTGGCAGTGTCCGCTCTGCGGCATGATGAAATCTGACCTACGCCTGCTACCTGACCAGCCCGATCTGGCCAAGGCCGGACCAGGCGCGAGCCGCAACCGGGATCGCCTCGCTGCTGCGGCTGCAAGGGCGGCCTTGGGCGCTGACGTGGATCATGTCTCGCGCGGGAGCGCCGAGCATCTGGTCATCGTGGGCGCCGGCGTGGCTGGCTGGTCGGTGGCCGAAGCGGTGCGCCGCCGCGATCCCCAGCGCCCGACCTTACTCGTTGCCGCTTGTGATGCCTCGGTGTATCCCAAGCCCGCGCTCTCGACCGCACTCGCTCAGCAACGCGCGCCAGACCAACTGATCGAGCGCTCGGCAGTGGAACATGCCGCACAGCTCGGCATCGAGGTGCGCACCCGAACGCGGGTGCTCAAGCTCGACCCGACGCGCCGTCGGCTGATCACCGGCAAGGGGCCCATCGACTACGGTCAGTTGGTGCTCGCATTGGGTGCGCGGCCACGCGCGCTGAAAGTTGCCGGTGAGGCGTCCGACAGTCTGTTGCAGGTCAATGATCTTCCCGGCTATCGTCGTTTGCGTGCGACTCTGGACCAAGGCGTGCACCATGTAACCTTGCTGGGTGCCGGACTCATTGGCTGCGAACTGGCCGACGACCTGCGTGCTGGTGGATTCGCAGTGACCCTAGTCGATCCGGCGGAACGGCCGTTGAGTCGACTGCTCCCGGCGCCGCTCTCTACACTCTTGCAAACGCGATTTGCCGATGTGGGGATCGACTGGCGACTGGGTGATAGTCTGATGAGGCTTGACCCCGCCGCCAAGGGCCAGGACGGTGCCCAAGATAACGGGCAGTCGATCGCTCGCTATCGAGCGCACCTGGCTCGCGGTGCCGAGATTCACACGGATCTAGTGATTGCGGCCACTGGTCTGGTCGCCAATGTGACCCTGGCCAAGAAGGCCGGCCTCGCCGTGGACCAGGGCATCCAGGTCGATCGCGCAATGTGCACCAGCCTGCCGGGCATCTTCGCGCTTGGCGACTGCGCAACCGTTGAAGGTCAGGCGTTCTCCTTCATCGAGCCGATCCGTCGCCAGGCCGAGGCCATCGCCGCTAGCCTCTGTGATGAGTCTGAGCCTTTCGTGCCGATGCCGCCGCTCATCCGCGTGAAGACGCCGACCTTGCCGCTGACGGTCTGCGGCTCGCCGGCAGCCTTGGCCGATAGCAATGCCTGGACTGTCATCGAGACCAGCGACCAGTCGCTGCGGATGGAGTACCAAGGGGGTCAAGAAGCTGGCGCATTTGCGTCAGCGGGGAAACCAGGGCAGCCCGGTCAGTCTGGCCAACAGCCATCGATTCAGGCTCAGGCCTAGCGCCCCCCAACGCTCAGGCCTAGCGCACCCCAACATAGTGCCTTGCAAAGGGCGCAAACATCAATCACGCGTGCCCGGCGCCATGAACTCGGGACCAACGGGGTCGGTGACATGCTCAGCAATGATAG
>CAZEZH010000107.1:0-2318 GCA_964516305.1 uncultured Halochromatium sp.
GTCGACCAAGCCCATCAATGGGGCTTGAAATGGGTTCGCGGCAGCAAGGACTGAGCAGACTAAGAAACCTAAACAAAATGCGCAGGACGCGATCTAAATCAGTATCTTAAACGGGCTGCAACGGGCTGCCCGATCATGCTGATAGAGTCTCAAGGGGCCAAGGCCCGCTATCGACCATTCAAGACTGGAGAAACCACCCCATGAGCTTTCAAAACTTTCTCGACAACCTCAAGAACAAGGCCTCGGAGCTGAAGAACGAGGCCCTCAAGTTCAAGAACAAGGACTTCATGAACGCTGCGGTCAGCGGCTCGGTACTGATCGCCATGGCCGATGGCCACATCTCATCGGACGAGAAGCAGAAGATGATGCGCTTCATCGAGAACTACGAGGCACTGTCGGTGTTTTCGAGCAAGGATCTGATCGAGAGCTTCCAGAACGTCGTCAGCCAAATCGAATTCGACAAGGAGCTTGGTGAGACCAAGGCCTACGAGGCGATACGCAAGATGAAGAGCAATGATTCAGCAGCCCGCCTGATCATGCGCCTGATCATCGCCATCGCCGGCGCCGACGGTGTCTTCGACGACGACGAGAAGCGCGTCGCGCGCAAGATCGCCATGGAGCTCAACCTCAACCCCGCCGACTTTGAGCTGGCTTGACCGGACCTCAATCGCTTTGAGCCACAGATGGACACCGAGCAACACAGATCGAAGAAGCAAGGGTCTGTGTGAATCCCTGTGCATCCGTGGTGAATGAGCAAGGCCTTTAGCTCAGCGTGCGCAAGCTCGTGTTCTTGGATCTGGACGACACCCTGTTCCAGAGCCATCGCAAATGCCCGACCGACGGCGCGCTGCACCCCGTGGCCCGGCTGCGGGATGGCAGCGCCCATTCGTTCATGACCGGCAAGCAGCGTGCGTTCTGGGATTGGCTCGCGGCCGACGCCACCCTGGTGCCGACCACCGCGCGCGACCTGGATGCGCTGCGCCGGGTCGATCTGAGGTTCCAGAGCTGGTCGATCCTGGTCTACGGCGGCGTTTTACTCGATCCGAATGGCGCGCCCGAGCCTGAGTGGCTGGAGCGCATGCGCGGGGTGTCCAATGATGCACGCCTGGATCTCCTGGATCTGCTTGAGCAAGCGCAAGCCTCCATTCAAGCAAACGACCTCGCCGCCCGAGTCCGCTTGGTCGGCGAGTTCGAGCTGCCCTTCTACTTCGTCGCCAAGTATCGCGACGGTCGTGATGAGGATCTTGCACAGCTCGACGCCGAGTTGATCCAGCCCTGGCTCGCCGCGCAGGGCGACGCCTACCGGGTGCATCGCAACGACAACAATCTCGCCGTAATCCCGCGCAGGGTCGGCAAGGAGCACGCCGTGCGCCATCTGATCGAACGCCTCAGCCACGACGGCGAAGCGCTGCTCACCATCGGCATTGGCGACAGTCTCATCGACGGCGCCTTCATCGCCGCATGCGACTACTGCATCACCCCGCGCGATTCGCAGCTCTTCGCCGCGACCTTCGGCCGCATGCTGCTCTAGCGCCCGCGGTCCGGCCTGCTCATCGCATCCTGCTCATCTCATCGCCGCGCACATCCCATGGACCGAGATCCGCAGGAACACCACCGCCAGCCGCTGCAGTTGCAGCCGCAGCAGCAATCGCAGCAGCAATCGCAGCAGTCGCAGCAGCAACAGTCGCAGCCTAAACAGCAGCCTGCCCAAGGCGCTTGCTTTCACGGCAGCTATCGCCCTGAGGATGTGCATTTCCTGCTCACGCCGATCCAGCTCGAGCCGACCCCAGTCGCCGAGAAGGAACGACTGATCCAGAGTGGACAACGCCATTACAGCGAGATGTTGAGCCGCGAATCCCTGCCCTCGCCGCGCTACATGGCCCTCTTCGAGCAGGCCTGGACGATGAATCGGGCGCGCATGGCGCAGGGGTTGCTGGATCTCGCCGCCATCATCGCCGACCAGCGAGCCGATGCCATCACGCTACTCTCGCTGGCGCGCGCTGGCACCCCGGTCGGCGCGGTCCTCAAGCACAGCCTCACTGACCTCTTCGCGCGGCCGACGACCCATTATTCGCTCTCGATCATTCGCGATCGCGGCATCGATCAGCAGGCGTTGCGCTATGTGCTCGAGCAGGCCGGTCATGACCCGGCCAGCATCGTCTTCATCGACGGCTGGACGGGCAAAGGCGTCATCGCGCGAGAATTGCGGCGCGCCATCGCCGACTTCACTGAACACCGCAGCCAGAGTGGGAACGAGGGCGCTTTAGACCCAAACCTCTATGCCCTGACCGATCTCGCCGGGGTCGGGATTGCCCCCT
>CAZEZH010000107.1:2418-11720 GCA_964516305.1 uncultured Halochromatium sp.
TTAGACCCAAACCTCTATGCCCTGACCGATCTCGCCGGGGTCGGGATTGCCCCCTCGGATGCCGACTACCTGATCCCCTCGAGCATCATGAACGCGACCCTATCAGGACTCGTCAGCCGCTCCATCCTCAACGAGCAGATCGGCCCGCAGGATTTCCACGGCTGCGTCTATTACGCCGACTTCGCGCCTCAGGATCGCTCGGTCTGGTTCGTCGATGCATTGCGCGAGGCCATTCACGAGCAGATCGCCGCTGGCTACCGGCCTAACCCCAACCCCATTGATCCGGCCCCAGCGCGGACGCGCTCACAACGCCTCATCGCCGAGTTCAAGAACCGCTTCGCCATCCGCGACCAGAACCTGATCAAGCCCGGCATCGGTGAGGCCACCCGCGTGCTGCTGCGGCGCGTGCCCGAGCTGCTGATCCTGCGCGATGCTGAGATCCCTGAAGTGGCACACCTGCGCCAGCTCGCCGAAGAAAAGGCCGTCCGTTGCGAGGTCGACCCCAGCCTGCCCTATCAAGCCGTTGCGTTGATCAAGGGGGTGAATGATGCTTGACGCCTATCGCTTGGGCGGCTCCTTGTATGTCCCCGTAACCCACAAGGACTGCCTACAGATCGCCAACGGCCGCAAATGGCCCGAGCTGCGCTCGGTCATCTTCTGCACCGAGGACGCGGTGGCCGCCGAGGCCCTAGGCCCGGCGCTCGATAATCTGCGCCACTGCCTCGCCACGATGCGCCCGAGCAGCGAAACGTTGCGCTTCGTGCGCGTGCGCAACCCCGAGATCCTGAGCTGGCTGCTTGCACTGCCCGGCGCCGACAAGCTCGACGGCTTCGTCCTGCCCAAGCTCGACATGGGCAACATCGACGCCTACATGGACCAGATCGGCGGCGATCGGCTCGGTGGCGGTCGGGCCCGCTTCCACTGCATGCCGACGCTCGAGACCCGCGACGTCTTCGACCCCGCGCGTATGACCGAGCTGCGCGACTACATCGTCGAACGGGGCTATCGAGACCAGATCCTCGCGCTACGCATCGGCGGCAACGATCTGCTGGCGCTGCTCGGCATCCGGCGCCCGCGCGATCGGACCCTCTATCGCACCCCGCTCGGGCTGACCATCGCCAACCTGGTCACCGTCTTCAAGCCGCATGGCTTCCAGCTCACCGCGCCGGTGTTCGAGCACATCGACTGCCCCGAGATCCTCGCAGAAGAGCTCGGCGAAGACCTTGCCCACGGCCTCTGCGGCAAGACCGCGATCCATCCCGATCAACTCCCCCTGATCGACAACCACTTCCGCGTCTCCACGAGCGAACTCGAGGTGGCGCAGCGCATCCTCGACGAAGACCGCGCCGTGTTCAAGTTCGGCGGCTCCATGTGCGAACTCGCCACCCACAGCGCCTGGGCCGAGCACATCCTCATGCGCTCCGCCATGGGGCGTTAGCTCTTCTCGAACGCCTCCACCGGATGCAGCCCCAGCTTATCGCGCACCGTCTTCCGCGCCAGGTCGATCGGGATGATCAGCACCGAGAACAGCAACACCCAGATCCACTCGCTCAGGCTCAACCCCACGGTGCGCAGCACCTCGCCACCGAAGTAGGTGAAGATGATCTGCAGCGTGAAGATCAGCGCGACGACGATGATGAACAAGCGGTTCTCCGTCAGATGCTCGAACAGGTCGGTGTTCTCGGTGCGCGCATTGAACTTGTTGAAGTTGTTGATGAACACGAAGAAGGCGAAGAAGCCGGTCAGGAAGGCCGCCTCGCTACTGAACAGCCCGCGAATGGGCGCAAAGGTCAGGAAGATGATACTCAGCCCAGCGATCGCGAACCCGTTGATCAGGATCGAGGACCACATGTCGGCACTGATGATGGGCGTATCGCGTGGGATCGGTTTCTCGCGCATGTAGCGCTCCAGGGCCGCCTCGCCCGAGAAGGCCAAGGCCGCCAGCGTGTCCATGATCAGGTTGATCCACAGCAGCTGCACCATGGTCAGCGGCAGATCGAAGCCGAAGAACGGCCCGAGGAAGGCGACCAGGATCGCCGAGATATTGACCGTGAGCTGGAAGATCAGGAACTTGCGGATCGACTTGAACAGCGTGCGGCCATAGAGCACCGCGCGCGTCAACGACGAGAAGTTATCGTTGAGGATGACGATATCGCCGGCCTCCTTGGCCACCTCGGTGCCGCTGCCCATCGAGAAGCCGACATCGGAGCGTTTCAAGGCGCCGGCATCGTTGACCCCATCGCCCGTCATGCCACCGACCATGCCGATCTCCTGCGCGGCCTGGACCAGTCGGCTCTTGGTGTGCGGATAGGCCCGCGAGACCACCTGCAGGCGCGGCAGCACCGCCTTCAGCTCCTCATCCGAAAGATCCTCGATCTCCTTCGAGGTCATCGCCACCCCAGTCCCGGCGTCGAGCAGACCGACATCGGTGGCGATCGCGCGCGCGGTCTCGTGGCGATCGCCGGTGACCATGACCACGTGCACCCCAGCTTCGCGCGCGGAGCGCACCGCATGGCGCGATTCCGGCCGCAGCTCATCGCGCAGGCCGACCACCGCCACCAGCGTCATCGACTCGGGCAGCTCCTTATGCTCGCCGATCGGCGCGTCCGAGACGGCCAGCGCCAGCAAGCGCATCGAGCGCTCGGCCAGCGCGTTCAGGGTCGGCTCCAGCTCGGCCGGCGTGAGCGGCTGCGGCTGACCCTCGGCATCGAGCATCTGGGTGCAGCGGGCCAGGATGATCTCAGGGGCGCCCTTGATCAGGCTGGTCGCCGGCCCGCCTTCGAGCTGCACCGCCGAGAACTTCCGCGCGGTACTGAAGGCGATCATATCGACCACCGAGGCCGGGTCCGGCTCGCGCAGCACCGGCTCGACAAAGCGCAGCAGGGCCTGCTCGGTGCGATCCGCGCCGATGATATTCACCGCATCGGGATGGCTGACATCGATCACGGCCATGGTATTGAGCCGGATCGAGGTACCGACCGTCGCGCGGATCGGGTCGGGCAAGGCGGCAAAATCCGACCACTGCTGGCCATCGCCAAGCACCACCGTCGAGACCTGCAACTGCCCGCGCGTGAGCGTGCCGGTCTTATCGGTGAACAGCACATTGAGGCTGCCGGCGGCTTCGATGCCGAGCAGTTTGCGCACCAGCACCCGATCCTGCAGCAGCTTGCGCATATTGATCGACAACACGATCGCGACCATCATCGGCAGCCCCTCGGGCACGGCGACGACGATGATGACCGCCGCGAGGATGATCGCGGTGACGAAATCACTCACCAAGGCGCCCCAATTGGCCCAATCGGCGAGGAAGGGGCCAATGGTCGCCAGCGTCAGCCCACGCTCCATGAACAGCTTCTGGCCCATGAACGCGAACGCGATGGCGATGCCGCCGAAGAGGCCGAACTTGCCGATCTGACCGGCGAGGATCGACAATTTCGCCTGCAGCGGGGTCTCGCGCGCCTCGCTGCTCATCTCCTGCGCCAGGCGTCCGTAGAAGGTCTTGTCGCCCACCGCAGCCAGCTCGACGACCGCCTCCCCGTCCTCGATCACCGAGCCACGGAAGACCCAATGCGGGTCATGCAGATCCGCCACCTCGGCGGCGGCCTCCCGGCTCGGCACCGCGTTCTTGTTCACCGGCTCGGACTCGCCGGTCATCGAGGCCTGATCGACCGTCAGCTCACCGGAGAGGACGATGCCATCGGCAGGCACCTTATCGCCCGGCTGCAACAGCACCATGTCGCCGACCACCAGATCATCGATCGGGATCTCCAGACTCGAGCCATCCCGGAACACCTTCACCTGGATGAGCGAGGCGTCGGCCAGCAGACGCTGAAAGGCGCCCTCGTTCTTGTACTCCGACCAGGTCGCCACGCCGGTGGCGATGAGCACCGCGATGGCAATGCCCACGCCCTCGTACCACTCGGCATAGCCGAACAGCGCCAGGGCGGTGATCATCACCAGGGCGACCATCAGCACGATGATCGTCGGGTCCTGGAAATTGGCCTTCAGCTTGTCCCAAAAGCCTTCGCTCTCCTGCGGCGTGAGGGCATTGCTGCCCCAGCGCCCTCGCGAAGCCTTGACCTCCTCAGTGGTCAGACCCGGATAGTTGTTTTTCATTGAGCCATGTCCGTGATGATCATCAGGTTGATTGCCGAGCCGGATACTGGTTTGGAGCCTCAGAGCGTGACCGCGCGCGACAGATCCCAGAGGTCCGGCGAGTGAAAGAGCCGAAAAAAGGCACTGAAGCCATACGCTAGCGTTGTTCCCGCAGATCCGCGAGACAGAGCCCTAGTGACTGGCGCCAATCCGGCAGCGCGAGCCCAAAGGTGTTGCGGAAACGCCCCGTGTCCAACACCGAGTAGGCGGGCCGCCGAGCAGGGGCCGGATATTCGCTCGTCGGTATCGGGAGTAAGCGGCAATCACAGCCGGTCGCCTCGCGAATCGCCTCGGCGAATCCAAACCAGGAGGTCGCACCGGCCCCGGTCAGATGGTACAGCCCTTTGACGCTTTCGATATCGAGGCTGCCATGGAAGAGTCGGTAGGCGATCTGCGCCGTCACCTCCGCCAGCATGCGACTCCAGGTCGGCGTGCCAATCTGATCATCGACGATACGCAGCTCAGTGCGCTCCCGAAACAGCTTGAGCATCGTCAGCAGGAAATTGCTGCCACGCACGCCATAGACCCAAGCCGTGCGAAAGACCAGCGTAGGTGCGCCAGACTCGAGCAACGCGTTCTCGCCGGCGAGCTTGGTACGCCCGTAAACACAGAGCGGCTCGGCAGGGTCATCCTCACGATAGGGATGGTCGGTGATGCCGGAAAAGACAAAATCCGTCGAGTAATGGATCACCGGAATGCGCGGTGCAGTGCACAGCTCGGCGATCAAGGCCAGCGCGTCGCCGTTGATCGCCTGGGCCAGCTCGGGCTGGGTCTCGGCCTGATCGACCGCGGTATAGGCGGCGGCGTTGACGACGGCGTCTGGAGCCGTCTCATTGAAGAGCCG
Source organism: uncultured Halochromatium sp. (assembly GCA_964516305.1). Lineage (GTDB taxonomy): Bacteria > Pseudomonadota > Gammaproteobacteria > Chromatiales > Chromatiaceae > Lamprobacter. Next base: position 7,418 of record CAZEZH010000107.1, read on the forward strand.
TCTCAGTGAGGCCGGCTCGGTAAGATCCACCGAAGGTCCGTCTTGACCCGAGAGCGACGCGGCAATCACTTGGCCAACCGGTGCCAAGGTGCGACGCAGCTCCCAGCCGACTTGACCATCGGCGCCAATAAGCAGGATGCGTGGGGTATCGGTCATGTTAGATGCTAGAACGGAATATCGTCATCAAAATCGTTCTCGGGTCCAGCCGGCGCTGGCGCCGACGATGCCCCCTGGTCTCGCATTGGCGCTGACTCGCCATGAGAGGCGCCTGAGCCTGCAGGACGGCCATAGTCAGCATCGGCCCCGGCTCCTGTACCGCCACCGCCACCGCCACGGCTATCGAGCATCTGCATCGATCCACTGATGTCGACCACGATCTCCGTGGTATAGCGATCCTGCCCATCCTGCCCCTGCCATTTCCGGGTGCGCAGCTTGCCCTCGATATAGACCTTGGAGCCCTTGCGCAAGTACTGACCGGCAATCTCTGCGAGCTTGCCGAACATGGCAACGCGATGCCATTCGGTGCGCTCCTGCGGCTCCCCGGTGGTCTTATCGCGCCAGGTCTCGCTGGTTGCGATCCGCAGGTTGGCCACTGCACTGCCACTCGGCATATAGCGCACCTCTGGGTCTACGCCGAGGTTGCCGATCAGGATCACCTTGTTGACACCGCCACCTGCCATCGCTTTCTCTCCGAGGATAAGAGCCATCTAGCGATCAATGGTGCACAAAGGCGTATCGCGTTGTCCACCTCGGTCTCAGCAAGCCCATCTGCAGCCGCGGTGCACTGTGCTAGCATCCCCATAGTTGACCACAACACTTGGAGCCTGAGTTGAAGCAGCGCGTTCTCTACGGCCTTCTCTGCGCGAGCCTGCTCGTCGCCGGCTGCGCATCGCAGCCCGCAAGAACGAGCGGCGGTATCAGCGGCTTCTCTGGACCGCAGATCGTCCTCCCGGGCGGCGAGGTTGAGGATGCCAGGCTGCTGGCGATGGGGATGGCCCGCAGCAAAGGCTGGACCATCGCCGAAGCCGACGCCAATCGCCTCCTGCTCAAGCGCAAGCTACCAAAAAACTCGCCACAAGCGCAGATGCTCAGTCCGCAAGGCGTGCTCACCCCGCCGACCCTACAGGTCGAGACACGACTCTGGGGCCGCGGCAGCGATGTGATCGCAGGCCTTAGCTCCTATCTCATCGCCAATCCCGGCACCGAGCAAGAACGCCGCATCGACTACACCGCGGATTATCAGGACCAACTGATGATCTCGCTGAACGCCTTGGCCAGCGCCTGGTTAGAGAATCGAACCCGCATCGCCTCCGAGATCCCGCTGCCGCCTGACTCCGACACCGTCGTCATCGCCGACGCCGGCCCGATACCCCAGCCAGATACCGCTGCTGAGTCCGCACAAGAGCCCTCGCAAGAGGTCTCACAAGAGCCCTCACAAGAACCTCCCCTAGAAGCGCCATCAACGCCAACAATACCTGCGATCGACACCACCCCGAGCGCCGCCACCGTAGTCGCCAGCCCAACACCTCAGCCGACAACCATGGCCCAACAGCCCAGCCCGACCGGCGACCCCAATGAGATGCTGGTCCTCGACACCACCGCCACCTCCCCGCGCGGACTCTGGACCTTCTATGCCGAGGCCTCGGCTCGCGAGCGCGGCTGCGAGCCCAATGAACGCGGCGCCGTCATGCTCAGGTCCAACCAGGACTCGGAGCTGTACGAGATCCAATGCACAAACGGCAGCAGACAGATCCTCAGCTGCCAGGGCGGCATCTGCCGGGATCGCTCCTAGCGGGATCTCCGCGCACCCCACAACCGTGGTATGAAAGCGCTTGGTCACTGGCTCTTAGCCCTTCTGCTCAGCAGCGCCAGCGCGGCTGCGCTCGCAAGCACAGGCCCGAGCGTCCTCATCCCAGAATCGAGCCTGCAGAGGATCAAGGCACTCGCCCTCGACACCGCGCTCGCCCGCGGCTGGACTCTCATCGAGAGCCAAGCCGACAGCATCATCTTCGAGACAACGCTGGAACAACCGGCCAGCGACGGCCCGCCTGGAGCCGAGCCACCCGAGATCACCCACTTGCGCATCCGCACCGACCTCGAGCAGCTCAGCGCCGGGACGCGAGTCGCCATCCAGGCCGAAGAACGTTGGTGGAGCGGCACTGCCCGCGAATGGCGCACCGACGTCACCCGCAGGTACCAAGACAAGCTACAAGACGCCCTGCGCTCCTTGCAGCAACGCTGGCAGCGCTATCTCCAGACCAGCCCCAGCCCCAGCTCCAACCCGACCCTACCAACCCTGTCCGATCCCGCCGTGATCGAACCGGACCTGAGCGACAGCCCCGTCGGCCTCTGGGCCTACTATGCCGAGCGCCACGCAAGAGCCGCTGGCTGCGACCTCCACGACCGCGGCGCAACACTCGTCAATAGCAGCGGGCAGCAAGAGCTCCATCGCGTCTTCTGCACCAACCGCAACCCGGTCATGGTGCGCTGCAACAACCAAGGCTGCCGCCCGTCGCGTTGAATAGACCTCAGATTCAGATTACTCTTGATCTGGTCCTCGCCGGCCGACAACGCCGCCAATCATTGGATCTTCGGCATCGAATTTACCGACCTCGACGAAGACTCCCAGAAGCGCATCGCCGCACTCATCGAGCAAGCTGGGCAGGAAAGCAGAAGCGAAGACGTTTAGCTTCACAGGACGTCAACACAGAAAGACGACAGTAAGATGACATAGTAGATCGCCATACAATATAGGGTTTTGATGAGCAAAATGCTGAATTGGCGGTATCAAGCCGGCGCACAAGACGCAGCAGTGACACCATGGGCCAAGCGACTTACACGGCTAAAAATCCTCGGGTTTGGGCTCGTGCTCGCCTTGCCACCCGCAGGGCTGGCTGATGCCGCAACCTTAGAAGAGACCGCCGAAGCGCGCCAGTTGATCGCGCAAGGCAAACGCTTCGAGCATGGTGTCGGCGCCCCACAACAGCTCGACCAAGCCCTCAGCCTGTATTGCCAAGCCGCGGATATTGGCCTCAGCGACGCTGGATTTCATCTCGGCTGGCTCTATGCCAGCGGGCGCCTTGGCGCCATCGACGAAGTCATGGCGGCTGCTTGGTTCCAAAAAGCCCGCGCAGCCGGCCATCGGCAAGCGGAATCACAATTACGCCGGCTCAGAGCCCTCGACCGCTCGCTGAGCGAACAGCCGCGCTGCTTGCTCACCGACGCGATCGTGGAACGCCGCCTGCCACCACCAGGCAACACCAATCACCGGCCCAATCAACCCCAAACCCCACCCGGTTTTCAGGTCCGCAAGCTCTCTCGTGCCGACATCATCGCACTGGTTCATCAGCTCGCACCCGACTTCCAGCTCGATCCTGAGCTAGTACTCGCCCTGATCCAGGCCGAATCCAACTTCGATCCCACCGCACACTCACCCAAGGACGCGCGCGGGCTCATGCAACTGATTCCTGCCACCGCCCAGCGCTTCGGCGTCCAGGATATCTGGGACCCAGTGCAAAACATGCGCGGCGGCATGGCCTACCTACGCTGGCTACTCGACCATTTCGACGGCGACCGCAAGCTCGCCCTCGCCGGTTATAACGCCGGCGAGAACGCGGTTCGGCGCCACGGCGGCATCCCGCCTTATCCCGAGACCCAAGCCTACGTCAAACGCATCATTGCGCGGCTCGACGCAGCGCCCGCTACCGCCAAGCCACGCAACCAGGCAAGCCGCTGACGTGAAGCTCATTATCCAAATCCCCTGTTATAACGAGGCCGATACACTCGGCATCACCCTCGGCGCCCTGCTGCGCGAAGTGCCTGGTATGAGCACGGGGAGTTCTTCACGATGAGCAGCGGGACCGCCGAGCATCATACTCGTTACCGAGCATCGGCTGTGTGTTGGCGCTGGCTGAAGTCTATGACCGGATCGACTTCGCCGTTGTTGGTCGAGCTGATCAGACAGGCCGTGCGCTAGCAGAATGGGCACAGCCAATCAGCTTCAAGGAGGACGTGATCGAACTGGCCCGACGCATCGGTGTGCGTGTGCGCATCGCGCACTACCCGCCGTATACCTCGAAGTGGAATCCGATCGAACACCGCCTGTTCAGCCAAGTCGAGCGCGCCTGGAGCGGCGTGATGCTCGATTCGCACGAAACCGCCTTGAAGCACGTCGAGAACATTCAGACACAAACCGGTTTACGCATTACCGCTCGAACGGGGCGTCCAGGACAACACCGCAGCCAAGGCACGAGCACGCACCCTCCAGCGCAACCCGATCCGCAGGCTCCCGACTTCGATGATC
>CAZEZH010000108.1:0-2679 GCA_964516305.1 uncultured Halochromatium sp.
GCGCCGGCCTATGTCGACTATCAGCGCGCGGCCGAGGTCTGGGGGCGGCCGCTGTGCGCGATTCAACTGCAGCCCGACGATGGCTTCGCGCTCGACCTGGCGCGGCTCTCGACCCAGTTGCACGCCGGCGATCTGGTCTGGCTTGGCCAGCCGAACAATCCCACCGGTCGCCTGATCAATCCAGCCGAGCTCAAGCGGCTCATCGAGTCACATCCGCAGGTCGATTGGGCGATCGACGAGGCCTTCATCGACTTTGTCAGCGGCGCGGAATCGGCCGTCGGTTGGGGCCTGCCAAATCTGATCGTCATCCGCTCGATGACCAAGTTCTATGCACTTGCCGGGCTTCGACTCGGCTATGCGGTGCTGTCGCCATCCCGCGCCGCTGCGTTCGCTCAGCTGCTCCCGGAGTGGTCTGTCAACAGCCTGGCGGCGGCCGCTGGCAGCGCGCTGCTGATGGACCCGGAGCTTGCCGGCTTTGCGCAACGCACACGCCAGCTCATCGACAACGAGCGCCAGCGCCTCAGCGAGGCCTTCGCTCAGCTCGGCCTGCAAGTCTTTGACAGTTCAGCCAATTACCTCCTGCTGCGCCTCCCAGACGCTAGACCTGATGCGCCGGATCTCGCGTCGCGGTTATTACAATCCGAAGGGATCGCGGTGCGCGTCTGCGCCAACTACGCTGGGCTCGATCCCTCCTATCTGCGCATTGCGGTGCGCACTTGGCCAGAAAATCGGCGATTATTAGACGCAATGACCCGCCTGCTCTGATCGCCAAGGCCAACTGCCTGGCGCAGCGCGCTGGGTATCGGTCCTCGGCTAGCGGAGATCATCAGGCGATGTCGTTTCATCAGTTCCTTTCGGTTGGTCATCCGCCTCTTTGGCTGTCTCGTCCGCTGTTCGGTGTTCCGTTTCGCTGCTTGTTTCGATCTGCGTTTCGATCTGCGTTTGGATCAGCAGTGCAGGTTTTGCTGACTTCGCTGTTCCCACTCATGCTGATCACGATGGCAGTGGAGGTGCGGGCCGATGATGGGCCTCTGGTGCCGGATGCACTGTCACCATGGGTCGATTGGGTGCTGGCTGGTGAGGACGAGCGCGCCTGCCCCCTCGGCGGCGCCGGCGCCACGGAACGCGTCTGCGCCTGGCCGGGACTGCTGAGGCTCGAGCTCGACAACCGCGGCGGCCGCTTCGAGCAGCCCTGGACGCTGGCTGCGGACAGCTGGCTGCCGCTGCCCGGCGGGTCTGGTCAGTGGCCGCAGCAGATCACTGCCAATGGGGCACCGGTGGCTGTGGTCGAGCGTGATGGGCAACCAATGGTGCAGCTCGGGGCCGGTGAGATCGCGATTCGCGGCCGCTTTACTTGGCCGAGGAGACCCGATGTCTTGCAGGTGCCTGCTGAGACCGGGCTGCTGAGCCTGAGCCTGAACGGGGCAGAGGTCGAGCAGCCACGCCGCGACGCCAGGGGTGGGCTCTGGCTGGGCGCCGAGCGACGCCCGCAGCAGCGGCAAGAGCCGGATGCGCTAGCGCTCGAGGTGATGCGCCGGATTGAGGATTCGGTCCCGCTGCGGGTGCAGACGCGGCTGCTGCTCGAGGTCTCGGGACAGCCGCGCGAGCTGTTACTCGGGCCAGCCCTGCTTCCTGGTGGGATACCGCTGCGCATTGAGAGTCCGCTGCCAGCTCGGCTGATCGAGCCAGGGCGCGCTCCTGAACCTGCAGGGGAATCGGGAACGGATGAGCCGCCACATCAGGCCTCCGAGCACGATGCGCAACGCCCCCAGCAAGATTCGCAACGGCTGCAGCTGCAGCTGCGACCCGGACGCTGGGAGCTGACACTGGAGAGTCATCATCCTGGGCCGGTGTCGGCGCTGAACCTTCCAACACCGCCGACAACGGGCGCCTCGGATTGGCCCGCACAAGAGGTCTGGGTCTTCGCCGCCCGGCCTGAGCTGCGCCAAGTCGAGCTCAGTGGGGCCGAGCCGATCGATCCGCGACAGACCCGTCTGCCAACAGATTGGCAGCAGCTACCGGCCTATCTGCTGCGCGCCGGACAGACCCTCGAGCTCGAGCCACTGAGCCGCGGCGCCTCGGCGACCGATCGGATTCAGCTCGAGCGCTCATTGCGCCTGGACTTCGATGGAGCGGGTCTGAGTGTGCGCGACCGGCTCAGCGGGCAGCTGCAGGAGCGCTGGCGGATCGATGCCGAGCCGCCGCTGAGGCTCGGGCAGGTGAGCGTCAACGGTGAGCCGCGGCTGATCACCCGCCTGCCCGGGGAGGATGCGCGCGAAGGGGTCGAGGTGCGCAGCGGTCGACTGGAGCTGACGGCGGACGCGCGGATCGATAGCGGCCCGGTCGGCTGGCAGCTCGAGGTGCCGGGATCGGCCTGGGATGTGCCGTTGACGGCGGCCGCCACGCAGCTCCACCTGCCTCCCGGATGGGATCTGCTCGCGGTGGCCGGAGTCGACAACCTGCCCGATAGCTGGCTCGCGCGCTGGACCCTGCTGGACATCTTTCTGGTGCTGATCGCAGCCCTTGCGGTCACCCGCGTCTGGGGCTGGCCTTGGGGTCTGCTGGCACTGCTCACGTTGGTGCTGACCTGGCAGGAGCCCGGGGCGCCCCGTTGGGCCTGGCTGAACCTGATCGCGGCCGCCGCGCTGATGCGGCTGTTGCCGAAGCGCTCCGGCTCTG
>CAZEZH010000108.1:2779-7440 GCA_964516305.1 uncultured Halochromatium sp.
CCCAAGCTGGCTTGGCGGTTTGGTCCGGCTGTACTACCAGATCGCCCTGCTGGCACTGGCCTTGATTGCGATCCCCTTCCTGGTCAGCGAGATGCGCGATGGTCTCTTCCCGCAGCTGGAGCAGCAGGGCGGCGGCTTCGCTGGCCTGGGCGCCTTCGGTGGTGGCGCTGTGGATCTCGCTGCCGATGCCGAGCTGAGCGCACTGCCGCAGGCCGCACCAGCGTCTTCGGAGTACGAGACGTCACGGGGCAAGCGGCAAGGCTATCTGGCCGAGATGGCTGACGCTGCTGCACCGCGGCCATTGCCGACACTGGACCCGGACGCGCAGCTGCAGACCGGCGCTGGCGTGCCGACTTGGACCTGGCGCCGTTTCGAGCTGAGCTGGAGTGGGCCCATGCCGCCCGATCATCGCCTGCAGCTCTTGCTGCTCCCGGCCTCGGCCTCGCTGGCGCTCGCGATCATCAGCTTGGTGCTGGTACCGTTGCTGGGGCTGCGGCTCGCTGATCTGCTGCCGGCGCGGATGAAGGTCGATCAGTCTGCTGGCTTGTCGCTGCTTGGCGTCGGGCTGGTCATCGGTGCTTGGCTGACGCCGAGCCCCGCACTGGCGGCGTCCGAGTCAGCAGCGGCGGTGCCCGAGTCAGCATGGGCGTTTCATCATTCCTCAGACACAACGGCATTTCCGCCCGCAGCGCTGCTGCAGGAGCTGCGCAATCGGCTGCTGGAGCCGCCGGATTGCGCGCCGCGCTGCGCTGAGATCACCCGCCTCGTCATCGATATCGATGCAACGGCGACCGAGCTGCGCTTGCTGCTGGACGTGGATGCCGCTGCAGCCGTCGCGCTGCCGATCCCAGGTGCTCGCAGCGGCTGGTCACCGGATCGGGTGGAGCTTGATGGCGAGCCATTGGATCGCTTGCGGAGCCGGTCCGATGGACGCCTTGCTGCACCCGTGCCGAGCGGCCGGCATCTGCTGCACCTGTCTGGCCCGCTGGCCGGTGTCGAACAGGTCGAGATCCCGCTGCCGCTGCGCCCGCGCCTGGTCGAGGCCAATCTCAATGGTGGTTGGGAATTGGAGGGTGTGAGCGCCGAGGGGACGCCTGGGAATCAGTTGCAGCTGAGGCGTCAAGGTGGCACAGCCGGGGCGCCGAGCGGCGGTCTGGATGCGGAGGCATTCGCGGGAGAGACCGACACCGAGACCGCGCTGCCACCCCTGCTGAAGATCACGCGGACACTGCGCTTCGGCCTCGACTGGGGCCTGACGACAGAGGTCGAGCGGCTCTCGCCGCTCGGCCAACCGGTGACGCTGAGGGTGCCCTTGATCCCGGGTGAGTCGGTGACGACGGCCGGGGCTCAGGTCAATGCGGCCGGCGTGCTGGTCTCGCTGCCCCCGGATCGGGCGCGCATGCGCTGGGACTCGGCCCTGCGCCCGGTCGATCAGCTCAGGCTCAGCGCCGCGACCGATCCGCGGCTGACCGAGGAATGGCGTCTTGAGGTCAGCCCGATCTGGCACCTGAGCGCTGAAGGCGTGCCGCTGGTGCAGCCGCCGGCCAATGCTGCTGACGCATTGCCGACCTATCGACCCTGGCCCGGCGAGCAGCTGCGCCTGAGCCTGTCACGACCGTTGGCCGTCGCGGGGCCAACGCTGACCTTGGATAGCAGTCAGTATCAGGTCCAACCGGGTCGTGAATGGACCCAGGCCCAGCTGCGGCTGCGCTTGCGCAGCAGTCAGGGTGGCCGCCACCGACTGCAGCTGCCCGATGGCGCTGAGCCGACCCGACTCAGCATCGATGGTCGGCCATGGCCATTGACGACGCAGGAGGCGGCGATCGACCTGGCACTGTCCCCAGGCACCCAGATGATCGAGCTCGACTGGATGGCGCCAGCCGGGCTCGATCTGATCTATCGGCCGGCCCCGGTAGGCCTTGGCGTGGCTGGGGTAAACGCCGAGACCCGCGTGCAGCTCGGGGCCGATCGTTGGCTCTTGTGGACCTCCGGGCCTGGCATCGGTCCGGCCGTGCAGTTCTGGGGGCTGTTGCTGGTGCTTGCCATCATCGCGCTGCTGCTGGCGCGCGCGCGCCTGACACCGCTTGGCTTTGGCGACTGGCTGCTGCTTGGCGTGGGGCTCAGCCAGGTCTCGATCTGGGTAGGGGCGCTGGTCGTGCTCTGGCTGTTTGCGCTCGGCGCGCGGCGGCGGCTCAGCACCGCTATCGCACCCTGGCGGTTCAACCTGGCTCAGGTCGGGCTGGTGCTGCTGACCATCGTCGCCCTGAGCGCGCTCCTCGTGGCCGTGCAACAGGGCCTGCTTGGTCGTCCGTCGATGCAGGTTGCCGGTAATGGCTCGAGCGCTACCGATCTCAGCTGGTACCTGGACCGAAACGGCGCACAGACGCAGCCGGTGACGGTGGTCTCGGCACCGATCTGGATCTATCGGCTGCTGATGCTGGCCTGGGCGCTCTGGCTGGCCTGGCGGCTCCTGGACTGGCTGCGCTGGGGTTGGCGTGGACTGGTGGAGCCGACCGCCTGGCTGCCGTCGCGGCGTCAGGCGCTCAAGCGCAAGGTGAGTGAGCAGAATCTGTCGATTGATCTGTGATGGTTGGCGAGTGCCGCAGGTCGATCGCAGCCAGTGATGCGGTCCGTGCCTCACCGCATCATGGGTCGTTCTGCATCCGACGCAAGGCCTCTGCCGTATGACCAATGCCTTCGGCCATCAGCTTCCCGGGATGGCCTTCGGCGATCAGCCGCCCGCCATCGATCCCGGCCTCCGGGCCAAGGTCGATGACCCAATCGGCAGCGGCGATGAGATCCAGATCGTGCTCGATGACGATGACCGAATGGCCGGCTGCGACGAGACGGCGCAGCACGCCGATCAGGCGCTCGGTATCGGCCATGTGCAGGCCGACGGTTGGCTCATCGAGCAGATAGAGGGTGGGGCGCTGGTTGCTGCCGTCGACGCTGGGGCGCGCCTTGGCCAGCTCGGTCACCAGTTTGAGACGCTGCGCTTCGCCACCAGAGAGGGTCGGGCTGGCCTGACCGAGCGCGAGGTAGCCGAGTCCGACGGCCTGCAGCAGTTCGAGCGGATGACGGATGCCGGGGTGTGCGTGAAACAGCTCGGCGGCCTCATCGATACTCATCGCCAGCACTGCGCCAATGTCCTTGCCGAGATACTGGATGCGTCGGGTCTCGGCGTTGAAGCGGCTGCCGCCGCAGACCTCGCAGGGGAGCTTGACGTCCGGCAGAAAGCTCATCTCGAGTCGCTGCACACCCTGGCCCTCGCAGGCCGGGCAGCGGCCGGCGCCGGTGTTGAACGAGAAACGTCCGGGTCCCCAGCCGAGCATCCGCGCCTCGGGGGCGGCGGCGAACAGTCGGCGGATGCGATCCCAGATGCCGATGTAGGTAGCCGGGCAGGAGCGCGGTGTCTTGCCGATCGGGGTTTGATCGACCTCGAGCACGCGGCTCAAGGCCTGCCAGCCCTGTAAACCGCTACAGCCGTTGAGATGGGTGAGCTGCGCCTGGCGAGTAGGGCTGCTGCTGCGCTCACCGCTGAGCAATGTCTTGAGCGAGCTGCCGAGCACATCGCGCACCAGGCTCGACTTGCCCGAGCCGGAGACGCCGGTGACGCAGACCAGGTGCGCAAGCGGGATGGCGACATCGAGCTGTTGTAGGTTGTGCAACGAGGCCGATTCGATGCGAAGCCAGTCGGTGGCCGTTACCTCAGCTGATTCGGTTGATTCCGCGGATTCGGTTGAAGAGTCGCCTTCGGACTTAACCCCGGCATCGATAGCCATGGCAGGGGATATTGCTTGCTGAGCTTCTGGTTGGGATCTCTGCTGGCGGGTGGGCTGAGGATCTGCTTTGAACGCGCCCGGATGCTGGCGCTGATCGTTGAGGTCGTCGCAAAATCGGCTGCCGTGCCGCGCTAGGTAGCGACCCGTCAGCGAAGCCGGGTTCTCAGAGAGCGCCTGCGCCGTGCCACGGGCGACGATCTCACCACCATGGATGCCGGCCCCCGGGCCAAGGTCGATGATCTCGTCAGCGCGTCGCATGGTCGCGGCGTCGTGCTCGACCAGGATCAGGCTGTTGCCCTTGTCCTTCAGCTCGGCCAGGGTGTCGAGCAGTCGCTCGTTATCGCGCGCATGCAGACCAATGCTGGGCTCATCGAGCACATAGCAGACGCCGCGCAGGTTCGATCCCAGCTGCGCCGCGAGCCGGATGCGCTGCGCCTCGCCCCCGGACAGGGTCGGCGCGCCACGGTCGAGGCTCAGATAGCCGAGCCCCAGTCGCTCAAGGAAGCCGAGCCGTGCGCGAAGCTCGGCGAGCAGATCCTGTCCGATGGCGGCCTCGCGCTCGCTCAGGCTCAGCTCGGCGAAGAGCCGGGCGGCGTCGGTGACGCTGAGTGCTGAGAGCTCGGCGATCGAGCGCTCGCGAAAGCGGACGGCGAGCGCCTCGGGCCGCAGCCGCTGACCCTGGCAGCTGGGGCAAGGGGCTTGGCTGTCGTCAGCGGTGCTCAGCCATTGACCTTCTTCGCCGGTCTGCTCGGCATCGAAGCCCTTCAGCTTGAGGCCGGTGCCAAAGCAGCTCGGACACCAGCCATGCTTGGAGTTGTAGGAGAAGAGGCGTGGATCAGGCTCATCGAAGCCAGTGCCACAGCCGGGGCAAGTGCGCTG
>CAZEZH010000108.1:7540-8991 GCA_964516305.1 uncultured Halochromatium sp.
TTCTTGGTCGGCGACGCAGCTGGATTCGGGCTCAAGCTGTTCTGTGGTGATCGCGCGCACCAATCCCTTGCCGATGTCGAGCGCCTGATCGAGCTGCTCGGCGAGCAGTGCCTGGTGCCTGCCATCCATCTCAACCGGCTCGAACGGCAGATCGATCCAATGATCGCGAAACCGATCGAGCTTTGGCCAGGGCTCGACCGGCTGCAGCTCGCCATCGACATAGAGCTGCTCGGCACCACGGCGCTTGGCCCAGTCGGCCAGCTCGGCATAGGTGCCCTTGCGGGCGATCACCAAGGGGGCCAGCAGGACCAGACGCTGACCGCGAAAGTCATCGCTGATTCGGCTCAGGATCTCGCCGCGGCCCTGGGGCTGGATCGGCACCTGGCAACCGGGACAGTGCTGGACGCCGAGCTTCACATAGAGCAGGCGCAGGAAATGGTGGATCTCAGTGCTGGTCCCGACCGTGCTCTTGGGTCCGCCGCGGCTGCTGCGCTGCTCGATCGCGACCGTCGGCGGGATGCCGACGATGGCGTCGACATCGGCGCGTGCCGCCGGCTGCACGAACTGCCGCGCATAGGCGTTGAGCGATTCCAGATAGCGCCGCTGGCCTTCAGCGAACAGGATGTCGAAGGCGAGGGTGCTCTTGCCGCTGCCCGAGACGCCAGTGATGACGATGAACTGGCCGCGCGGGATCGATAGGGTCAGATCCTTGAGGTTGTGCTCGCGGGCGTGGCGAATCAGGATTGAGGCCCCTGGGTTGTTGCTGATCTCGTCAGCGGCCGCTGGATCAGCGATCGCGGCCGCGGCTTTCGGGGCGTGATACAGCGCCGCTTTGAGCATAGGCGCTGCATCAAGCACGGGACCGTATTTCGATGCAGGGCGAGTCGCTGGGCTCAAACCTCGGTCTAGCGGTGGGCTCTGTGCTGGCTCTGCCTGCATGGGCAGGCGTTCCATTGAAGTCTGCTGGGCTGCTGTGTTGGCCTCGATCGCGTCGCGCAAAGCGCGGCCGGTATGGCTCTCGGGATGCTCCGCGATCATGCGCGGGGTGCCGCAGGCGACGATCTCGCCGCCGCCGTCGCCACCCTCGGGTCCGAGATCGATGATCCAATCCGCTGCCAGCATCAGATCGACATTGTGCTCGATGACCACCAGCGAGTGGCCGGCGTCGATCAAGCGACGAAAGGCACCAAGTAGGGTGGCGATGTCGGCGAAATGCAGCCCGGTGGTGGGCTCGTCGAACAGAAAGAGCAGCTGTCGCTGTGACTTGCGCCGCGCGGTCTTGGCCAGATGGCCGGCCAACTTCAGGCGCTGCGCCTCACCGCCTGAGAGGGTTGGCACGGGTTGGCCGAGGCGGAGATACGCCAGCCCAACATCGACCAGCGGCTGCAGCGATCGCTGCAGATCGCGTTGATCGGGGAAGGCTGCGAGCGCTTCGGCCACCGTCATCTCCA
>CAZEZH010000108.1:9091-11597 GCA_964516305.1 uncultured Halochromatium sp.
TGCAGATCGCGTTGATCGGGGAAGGCTGCGAGCGCTTCGGCCACCGTCATCTCCAACACATCGGCGATGTTGAGGTCGGCGGCCGCATCGAGCGGTGCCGCTGCGTCGGACTGGCTTGCACCCCTGGCTCGGGCGACGTCGTGACTGTCGGCGCTGCCATCGCCAGACCGTGAGGCCGGGAGCGGCAACCGGACCTCTAAGATCTCAGGCCGATACCGTTGTCCATTGCAGTCCGGGCAGCGCAGGTAGACATCAGAGAGAAACTGCATCTCGACCTGCTCGAAGCCGGAGCCAGCGCAGGTCGGGCAGCGGCCGGGGCCGGCGTTGAAGCTGAAGTGTCCGGCCTTGAAGCCGCGCTCGCGTGCGAGTGGCGCCGCGGCGAACAGCTTGCGCAGCGCGTCGAGGGCGCCGACATAGCTCGCTGGATTGGAGCGGGAGCTGCGGCCGATCGGTGATTGATCGACCATCAGCACGTCTTCAATCAGCGCTTCGCCATCGACCGCACTGCAGGCGCCAAGCGGACCTTCCGGGTGTCCCTTTTGTTTCGCCAGATGATGGAACAGCACCTGCTGAACCAGCGTCGATTTGCCCGAGCCAGAGACGCCGGTGATCACCACCAGTCGCTGCAGCGGCAGCTCAAGATCGACGTTCTTGAGGTTGTGCTCGCAGGCGCCGCGAATCTGCAGCTTGGGCTCATCCGGCCGCGGTGGCTGCGGATCGCGCGGCTCGGCGACTTGACGGCGGCCGGCCAGAAAATCCCCCGTGAGCGATCTCGGCGCCTGCATCAAGGCCGCCGGTGTACCCTGGAACACCAGCTCGCCGCCGCGTTCACCCGGCCCGGGGCCGATATCCAGGATCTGGTCAGCGGCGCGCATCACCTGTGGATCATGCTCGACGACCAACAGCGTGTTGCCGGTATCGCGCAGGCGCTGGAGGATGCGCACCACCCGATCCATATCGCGCGGATGCAGGCCAATGCTGGGCTCATCGAGCACGAAGAGCGTGTTGACCAGGGTCGTGCCGAGCGCGGTGGTGAGATTGATGCGTTGTACCTCGCCACCCGAGAGGGTCCGCGATTGGCGCTCCAGGGTCAGATAGCCGAGCCCGACCTCGGCCAGATACTGCAGCCGGGTGCGGATGTTCAGCAGCAGCAGATCCATCGCCTGATCGAGACTGCCGGGTAGATTGAGCGCGTCGAAGAATTGCACCAGCGTCGAGATCGGCAAGACCATCAGGTCCTGGATGCTCAGGCCCGGCAGGCCGAGCCAGGCCTGCTCCGGCAGACTGGCGCGGGCATGGCGGAAGCGTTGGCGTCGGTCCATCGCTGCATCGGCCAGCGCATGGTCGCCGACACGGAAATCCAGGGCGCTGTCCTTGAGTCGCGCGCCGCCGCAGTCGGGGCAGGGGTCGTAGCTGCGATAGCGCGAGAGCAGCACGCGCACATGCATCTTGTAGCTGCGCCCCTCGAGCCAGTCGAAGAAGCCGCGGAGGCCATACCAGACGCGCGCTCGCGGGTCATCGTCCCAGTCGCCTTCACCCTCCAAGACCCAGTGGCGATCGGCCTCGGTCAGCTCGGCCCAAGGCACGTCGGTTGGGATGCCGCGCCGATGGGCGAAGGCGATCAGGTCCTCCTGGACCTCCGAATAGCCATCGGACTGGATCGGCTTGATGGCGCCATCGAGCAGCGACTTGCGCGCATCGGGCACCACCAGATCCCAGTCGATGCCGATCACGCGACCGAAGCCGCGGCAGGTCTCGCAGGCGCCGACCGGCGAGTTGAACGAGAACAGGCTGGGGATCGGCTCGCGGTAGTCGATGTCGCAGTCGGGGCAGTGGAGGTCGCGCGAAAACTGCCAGGGCGGGCCGGGATTGCGCTCGGCATCCAGGGGGTAGACCCGCGCCCGGCCACCGCCGTGCTCGAGGGCGGCTTCTAAGGCCTCCAACGCGCGGCTGCGGTTGTCGTCATCGAGCCTTAGTCGGTCTTGGATCACCTCGAGCCGGTTGTTCTCTTCGTGCAAGAAGCGGATGTATCCCTGTTGCGCCAGTAACTCTTTGAGCTGATCCGAGGTCAGGCCATCCGGTATCGCGAGCTCAAAGCAAATCATTACAGGGTCCGCTGCCGCATTGCACTCGTTTGTCTCAGCCGTCTCGCCTGCTTCGATGGTCTCATCGGTCTCGCTGCTTGCTTCCGTCTCATGCAGGCGATGCTGGAGCGCGGCCCAGATGCTCTCAGGACTATCGCGTCGCACCTCATGGCCGCAGCCATGACAAAACAGCCGCGCCGCGCGGGCGAACAGCAGCTTCAGGTGATCGGTCAGCTCGGTCATGGTGCCGACCGTTGAGCGTGAGGTGCGCACCGGATTGGTCTGATCGATCGCGATCGCCGGCGGGATGCCCTCGATGCGCTCGGCCTGTGGCCGATCCATGCGATCCAGGAATTGCCGCGCGTAAGGCGAGAAGGTCTCGACGTAGCGGCGCTGGCCCTCGGCGTAGACGGTATCGAAGG
>CAZEZH010000109.1:0-11583 GCA_964516305.1 uncultured Halochromatium sp.
CTGCACCGGCTGCGGCAAGTGCGAGGAGGCCTGCATCCTCGACGAGGCGGCCATCAAGGTTCTGCCGCGACACCTCATTCAGGGAAAGCGCGACGAGCATGACCGACTGGTCTGGGAACGACAGCCGGCCCGAACAACCTACTCGGGCAACCTGCTCGACAAGCGCAACGGCCATAGCGCCTCGTGACCGTGTCTGACACCAGACGCCTCTCAACCAACCCCGGAAAGCCTTGGCTCAAACGCCACCGCTGGCTCATGCTGCGCCGGTTTAATCAGCTTGGCGTGCTGTTCATGTTCCTACTCGGGCCGCTGTTCGGCGCCTGGCTGGTCACTGGAAATCTGTCCTCGAGCATGACGCTGGGCATCCTGCCGCTGACCGACCCGCTGCTCTTGAGCCAATCCATGCTCTCCGGGAACTGGCCGGCGCTGACTGGCTTCGTTGGTGCCGGACTGGTGCTGCTGTTCTATGCGCTGCTGGGCGGGCGAGTGTTCTGTGCTTGGGTCTGCCCGGTGAATCTGGTGACGGACCTCGCGGCCTGGCTCAGGCGCCGGCTCGGCATTCGCGGTGGCGTTCGCATCTCACGCCATCTGCGCTGGTGGCTGCTGGGACTGGTGCTGCTGCTGCCCCTACTCACGGGAGGGATGGTCTGGGAGTACGTCAACCCGGTCTCGATGCTGCACCGAGGGCTGATCTTCGGCTTCGGCTGGGCCTGGCTGATCCTCGCCGCGGTCTTTCTCTATGACCTCCTCATCGTTTCCCGTGGCTGGTGCGGTCATCTGTGCCCAGTCGGCGCCTGCTATGCCGCCATCGGTGCGGCGGCGCCCGTGCATATCGCCGCGCCACGCCGGGACCAGTGCGACGACTGCTTGGATTGCTTCAAGGTCTGCCCGGAGCCGCAAGTGCTCAAGCCAGCCTTGAAGGGTACCCGACTCAAGCCAGGTGGCGGCCATGGCCCGGTCATCGACAGCATCGATTGCACCAAATGCGGGCGTTGCATCGAAGTCTGCGACCAAGAGGTCTTCAGTCTCGCGCTGGGATGGGCCGACAAGGACGGATTTGTCAAAAGCAATCTCAGTGGCCAGAGTCCGAACGCCGAGCAAACGAAGCTTCAACATTGATCCAACCTCGACAGCTCGACCTTATCGTAGACCTCATCTTGGATGCGCTGCCGCCGGTGATCATCGTCTGCTCCGCACTCGCGTGGATGCGATCGCCCTGCGCGCTCAATCACGCGCTTTCAAGCTCCAAACCGCAGCCTCGACACGGCTATGCAGACCGAGCTTTTTCAACAGATGCTTAACATGCACCTTGACGGTGCCAACCGCTAGATCAAGCTCGCGCGCGATCAGCTTGTTGCTGAAGCCTTTCGCCAGCAGATCAAGCACCTCCCGCTCGCGCTGCGTTAGACCAGCCTCGTCGACACACATCGGCCCGTGGTGGCTACGCAGCGCGCGGGCGAGCAGGTCGGTGAGCTGCGGGCTGATCACCAGGCGCCCGCGCATCGCCTCGCGCAACTGCTCGAGGATGTCCTCGGGCTCCATGTCCTTGAGCAGGTAGCCATCGGCCCCGGCGCGCAAGGCGCCGACCACATCGGTCTCGTTGTCCGAGACGGTTAGCATCAGGATGCGCGCATCTTGGGTTGAGACCTGCGCGCGCAACCGCCGCAGGGTTTCGATGCCGTCCCAGCCCTTCATGTTCATGTCGAGCAGGATCAGGTCGGGCTTTAGCTCAGCGGCGAGCCGATCGCCCTCCTTGCCGTCCGCGGCCTCGCCGACCAAACAGAGGTTCGGCTCCAGCGCGAGAAGATCGGCGACACCTTTGCGAAACAGCGGATGGTCGTCGATTACCAGCACGCGCGTGGGCTGGTGATCGGCGGCTGCGGCGCTCATGGCGAAGGCTCCTCAGCGGAGCACGTTGGATGAGGGCCTGACGCCAAGATGGAGTCGGGCTCAGTCGCACTGGTTGACGTCTGCGCCCGAGCGCGGGAGCGAAAGCGCAGCTGTACGTTTGCTCCCTTGCCTGGCTCCGAGTCGATGCGCAACGCTCCCCCGAGACTGCCAGCGCGCTCGCGCATGATGCTCAAGCCGTAATGTCCCCGCTGTGACGTCGCTCCGGTCGCGGCGATGCCGCAGCCGTCATCGCAAATCTCAACCCGTACCGCATCCGTATCAGGGGCAACGCCCAGGCGGACCCGCACCTGACACGCACGCGCATGACGCGTCGCATTGGAGAGCGCCTCGCGAACGATCTGGAGCACATGCACCTCCTCGTTCGGTGACAGCAGACCGGGCGGCAGCTGGTCATCGAGCCTGATCACAAGATCACCGCGAGCGCGGAACTCGTCGATAGTCTGCACGAGTGCGGCCCCGAGCCCCTGGCCATCGATCTTGAGCCGAAAGGTAGTCAGCAGTTCGCGCAGCTGCCGATAGGCGCTGCTGATGCCATCGCGCAATTCTGCAAGGATAGCCTCTGGCGATGGCTGCCCAGCTGCGGTCGGCATCTTGATGGCGCCATCGAGACGCATCGCCTGAATCTTCAGGTACGACAACGACTGCGCCAGCGAGTCGTGCAGCTCGCGCGCGAGGATACTACGCTCTTCATGCAGCACCAGGCGGCGGCTCTCGCGAATACGGCTCTGCAGATTAAGGGCTGTAGCTAACTGCGTGGCCAAGGCCTCGAGCAGCGGCTGTTGCCAGGGCTCGAGCGGCATCCCGTCGCGGCAGACGACTCGCAAGGTCCCATAGCGTCGGTCTTGATCAGCCACCGGGACCGCGATGACGGACCCGTCTGGCGCCGTCGCCGCCGCGGTACAGAGCGCGCAGGGGCTGCCGGGTGGATCGGGGCTGACCGGCCAGCCTTCGGCATCCAAACCCTGCCTGGTTCCGATGCAGAGTCCGACCGAATCGCAAACCGAATCGCCGACGGCTTCGCCGTCGGTATCTCCAACTGCATCGCAGATCAGGTTACCGACAGCGTCGCCAACAGGCTGGCCGCCGTGCGGGTTATCCGTCGAAGCACCGTTATGGCTGCAACGATCACGCAGGCAGAGGGTGGCCGATGCAAGCTTGAGTTCGTGCTCGATATCGAGCAGGACCGCACGCAGGACCTGATCCGAAATCATGGCGCCATCCAAGCCGCGACTGGTGCGGTAGAGCAGCTGCAGTGAATGGTTGCTACGCGCCAGATCCCGAGTCTTCTCGGCGACCCGCTCTTCGAGTTCGTTGTAGATGTTCCAAAGCCCCTGGGTCATCAGATTCATCGCCACCCCTAGACGACCAAGTTCGTCGTCGCCAACGAAGCGAGTCCGCACCGAGAAGTCACCCTGGCGCACCAAATCCGCACACTGCAGCAACGCACCAAGCGGTCGCACCACTCGCCGCTGTAACAGCAACAGGGTCACCAAGACAGCCACCAGGGTAAGCCCCAGTGCACTCGCCTGCATCCAAACCAACCCATCGATGCGCTGCTCGGCCCGATCCTCAAGCACCCGCACCAGGGTATGGATCTGCTCGACGAAGTCATCAACCTGAGCACGATAGACGCGTCCACCGGTCACAATCGACTCGGCCTCGAGCGCCGGGCGCATAGTCTGGCGCCAGCGCTGATCAACTTGCTCATAGGCGATGCGCAGCGGATCAGTCGCGGCGCTCGGGATTGCGTCCCGAAGCCTCGGGCTCGCCAAGCGCTGCTCTAGTTCATCGGCCAGCTGCCATACGCGCTCAGCATGCTTGGACTGCGGCATTGCCGAGTCGGTCAGGGCCGCGGCAATGCGGTAGGACTGCATGCGCAGCGTGCCGGATTGATTCACCGCCGAGGCCATGCCCTGATTGATCTGCGCCACCACCATCGCCCCGACCATCGCGGCGATGCCAAGCGCCAGGATGGCAGCCATCAGCAGGCCGATGGTCAGCACGAGCGAGCGTCGAGTCAATGTCGAGGCTGTTTGCATGGATTGAGCTTCTACGCCAACGCTGCGGCGAGCGAAAGAGGACTACCTCCAAAAAGCGAAGGGTGCCGACAAGGCCCCTGCCGCTTGCTGAAGCAGCAGGGTCATCTCCAAGGAAAACAACCCCCTAGCCCTGACCCCGCCTACCCACAATGGGGTAACCCGCATGTCTTTGGTTGGTTTATCGACGGCTTGCGCCTTCGCCGTAGCCGGTTAGGCTTGAGCTGAATCAAGTCCAAGCGGCTAGCCCTGCCCACCAAAGTCCGCCACAACCATGAATCACGCCGACCGCGAGAAGACCTGCCTGCCGCTGTTGGAGACCACACCAGGATTCTCCACGGTGTCAGCGGATGGCCTGCGTTATCTCGCTGGTGGCTGCCCGCACCGCGACTCGCGGACAGGTGCTCTGTAAAAGCGTTTAGCCACTGGACGGTTTTCATCTGCTGCTCCGTGGCCGCATCAACTAGAGCAGCTGCGCCGGGCGGGCGGCATGGAGGCAACCGAGTCCAACGCCCAGACTGCACTTGATGCGGCTTGAAGGCCCGATGTAGCGAAGTTGCCTAAACCCATGTTCCTTGCCCATCGATCTCGTTAGAGTGTTGTCCTGAGGCGGTTAGCAAAACGCTGACTCAAAGCGCGCCTCGCATCGGCCCAGTGCCGCTCGACGACAGCCGAGGTGCAGATGGTTTTCCCGACATTGCGCAGTATTGCGACCGCGACGGTCGTCACCCTCCCCGAGACCGCCACCCTCGCAGAGGCGGTGCAGACCATGAACCGCCACAACATCCGTGACGTCGTGGTGCGCACCGAGTCAGGCTACCGCCTGGTGCTTTCCAGCATGCTGCTGTCTCTGCAGATCAAAGGCTTACCGCTGTCGACGCCCCTTTCAGAGTTAGAATTACCGGAAGCCGCGCTGCTCGATCCGGATGCCTCTGCCTTGGACGGACTCAAGGCGATCCGAAACCATTCAGAGCACATCTGCCTGGTCGATCAGGCCGGGCAGCTGCAGGGCATCGTCAGCTACACCGACCTGGCCGGCAGCCTCGACCCACAGGTGCTCGCCGAGATACAGAGTCTCGGTGAGCTGCTGCATGGCACCCAGCAGCTGGTCGTGAGCGAGACCATGCCGCTGCAAACAGTGGTGCAACGCATGGATGAGGGGCGCTTCAGTGCCAGCATCGTGCTGTGCGACGCGCGTCCGGTTGGCATCGTCACCCAACGCGATCTGCTCAAGCTGCTCGGGTGCACCGAGCTGGATTGGCGCGCGCCGGTGCAAACCTTCATGAACACGCCACTGCGCTCGCTCGACGAGGCAGCGACCATCTCCGAGGCCTTGGTCTTTTGTCGCCGCCACCAGATCAAGCGTGTGGTGGTGGTAGACCAGGACGGCCAGTTTCGCGGCATCGTCAGCCAACGCGATCTGGTCAGCCTCTACTACAACCGCTGGTTCATGGTACTGAAGGACCATCAACAGCAGCGTGATGACCTTAACCGCGAGCTGCAAGCACAGGAAAAGAAATTCCGCATCCTGTTCGAGTACTCACCCGACGCCATGGTCGTCATTGATCCCGCCAATGGCGCCACACTCGAATTCAACCGCCGCGCGCATGACCAGCTCGGCTATAGCGCCGAGGAATTCGCGCGCCTAAGCCTTGGCGACTACGAAGCCAAGGAAACTCCAGAGGAGACCGCCGCCCACGTCCACAAGATCACCACTCAGGGCCATGATGAGTTCGAGACCCTGCATCGCCACAAGGATGGCCATCTCTTGCATATACAGGTCTCAGCCATCTATGTGGAGTTGAATCAACAACCCCGGATGATGGCGATCTTGCGCGACATCAGCCAGCAAAAACAGGCGGAGCAGCAGCTCATCGAGAGCCGCGAGCGGCTGCAACTGGCCGCCGATGCGGCCGAATTTGGGATCTGGGACTATGACCTCGAGCAGGATCGGCTGTTTTGGGACGAACGGATGTTCGCGCTTTACGGCCTCGATCCGACGCATTTCCAAGGCCGCTTTCGGGATTGGGCCGAGGCCCTGCATCCGGAGTCCCGCAAGCAGGCTGAGGCCGCCTTTCGGGCGTTAGTCGAGAACGACCAACACTTCGATATTGAGATCCAGATTGAGCGCGCGAACGATCAGGCGCTGCGCATGCTCAGAGGCCTCGCCCGCGTCATCCGTGATGAACAGGGGCGCGCAATTCGAGTCGTCGGCATCAACGAGGATGTCACCGACCGGCTTGCCGCGGCGCGTCGGCTCGCTACCAATGAGCAACGGCTCCAGCAGCTAGCCGCACAAAGCCGCACCGTCATCTGGGAGGTCGATACCGACGGCTGTTACACCTATGTCAGCGAAGTGGCTCAGAGCGTCTGGGGCTACAAGCCTGCCGAACTCATTGGCCGCTTACATTTTTACGACCTGCATCCCACGCACGGCCGAGAGGCCTTCAAGGCCGCCGTGTTCGAGAGCTTTTCGAAAAGGCGGTCGCTTCATGGCTTCGTCAATTCCATCATGCACAAGGACGGCCGGCGCATCTGGGTAAGCACCCACGCCTATCCGGTCGTTGATAACGACGGCACCTTGCTCGGCTATCGCGGCAGCGATATCGACATCACCGAGGCCAAACAAGCCAAGGAGGCCCTGGAAGCGGAAAGGGAGCGCTTCCAAGGCATCTTCGAGAACACCGGCAGCGGGGTCGCGGTGTTCCGTCCGGTCGACGACGGCCAAGATTTCGTCTTCACCGACTACAACGCCGCCGCCGAACGGCTGGATCAACACCAACGCCATGAGGTCATCGGCCGCCGACTGACCGAGTGTTTTCCGGCGGTCGAGGTGATGGGCTTGCTGGAGGTCTTGCGGCAGGTCGCGCGCAGTGGCGAGAGCGCCGAGCTTCCACTCGCACAATATGACGACCAAAGTCTCCAGGGATGGCGCGAGAACAATATCTTCAAGCTCTCCTCTGGTGAGGTGGTGGCGGTGTACAACGACCTCACCGAGATCAAGCAAGCGCAAGAGACAGCCGAGCGCGCCAATCTGGCCAAAGGGCATTTCCTGGCCAACATGAGCCACGAGATCCGCACCCCGATGAACGCCGTCATCGGCCTCTCGGAACTGTTGCTGGCAACCCCACTGAATGAAAAGCAGCGCGATTACCTCGGTAAGATTCGCGACTCCTCGCGCATGTTACTCGGCATCATCAACGACATCCTGGATTACTCGAAGATTGAAGCCGGCAAGCTGGAACTGGAGTCGCGTCCCTTCCACCTTGACGATCTGCTCGATCAGATGCAGACCCTGTTCGCCGCCGCCGCCGAAGACAAGGGCATTGAGCTGATCTTCCGGAGCAACACCCATGGACTGCCAGCCGTCGAGGGCGACTCGCTGCGCCTGGCGCAGACGTTGACCAATCTGTTGAGCAACGCCATCAAGTTCACCGAGCGGGGTCAGGTCGAATTAGAGGTCCGGCTCCTCCCCCGACAGGAACAACAGGAGGCGCATCTACGCGTCGAGGTGCGCGACACCGGCATCGGCCTGAGCGAGACGCAACAGCAGCGGCTGTTCCAGCCCTTCGCCCAGGCTGACTCATCCACCACCCGAACCTATGGCGGCACCGGGCTCGGCCTGGCCATCAGCCGCCGCTTGCTGGAGCAGATGGGCGGCACGCTCAGGCTCGCATCACGCCTGGGCGAAGGGAGCACCTTCGGCTTCGAACTCAGCCTTCCGCTGTCATCCGGACCCGCGCTCGAGCCGCGGCACCTGGAGACCGTCCCCGCCGGCGCCCGCGTACTGGTGGTCGATGATCACGTTACCGCGCGCAAGGTGCTGCGCGACATACTTGAGGGAGAAGCCTTGAAGGTCGTCGAGGCCGATAGCGGGGAGGCTGCGATCGCCGATGTCGTCGCCGCGGAACATCAGGGCCTGCCATTCGATTTCATCCTTGTCGACTGGAAGATGCCCGGCGAACTCGATGGAATCACAACCCTGGAGCGCTTGCACGCACTGCGCGCACAAGGGGTATTGACCGATACCCTGATCCCGGCTCTGATCATCAGCGCCTATAGCCAGGAAGGGCTGACCCAATATGCCTCGCTCTACAGCGCCTTCTTGAACAAACCGGTTACCCCTCGCACACTGCTCGACGCCATGGCTCGAGCGCACGCCGAGCAAGCCCCAGGCCATCAGCCGACGAACGAACAACGCACACCCTGCCTAAACGGACGAACCATTCTCCTCGCCGAAGATAACAGTCTCAATCGTGAAGTCGCCACTGAGCTGTTGAAGAAGACCGGCGCGCGTGTCATTCAGGCGAACAACGGCCGCGAGGCCGTCGACAGGGTCGCCGAACGAGCTGTCGACCTTGTGCTCATGGACCTGCAGATGCCGGTCATGGATGGCTTCGAGGCCAGCCGACGCATCCGCGCCCAGTATCCCGAGCTACCGATCCTGGCCCTCTCCGCAGCGGTGATGGAAGACGATCGAGCACGTGCGCGCGACGCCGGCATGAATGACCATCTCGCCAAGCCGATCGACAAGCAGACGCTCTTTCGCCTGCTCGAAACCTGGCTGCCCGCTCAGCAGGCGGCCGTCCCCGCGCCTGAATCTGCGCCAGCCTCCCTGACAGACATGGCCCCCTGTAGCAGACCGCAGGACACATCCGCAGCCACTAGCGCAACCTTGCCTGCTAAACTTGAGGGGTTTGATCTGCAACGCGGGCTCGATCGCTTCGATCAGGATGCCGTTCTCTATCTGAGCTTACTGCATCGCTTCAAAGGCCAACTCAATGGCGAATTCGCCGGCCTTGGGGAGCAATTGGAGCAACAACCGCCAGCGACGGAGACAAAGCGCCTGTTTCATACGCTCAAAGGTCTGGCTAACACGATCAGCGCCGAACGCTTGGCAGCGATCGCGACCGAGATCGACCAACTCTGGAGGCGCGACGCGCCAATCCCGGCGGCCGCACGCAAGGAGCTGGCCGAGGCCTTGCGTCAAGCCCGCATGGGCCTGGCCACGCTACCCAAAGGCCCCGGCAGCCGCGCCGACAGCCGCACCCGCAGTCCCGCAAGGGATCAGGTCGGAGAAGATGATCCGGAAGCAAGCACAAAGGCCGTCGACCAGTTACTGCAGGCCCTCTCCGCAGGCGAGTTGGTCGACGAGACGCTGCTGGCCCAGGTCACCGCCCTCATCCGTCAGTCCCTGGGCGAGAGACCGGCCCGGGAACTGCAAACCCACATCGAGGACTTCGACCATGACCGCGCAGCCGAGCTGCTGAAGCGCGTCGCCGATACGCACCACGGGGCCTGAGGTGATAGAACATCGCGCCACCATTCTGATCGTCGATGACCAGCCGGCCAACATCCACGCCCTGGCCAAGCTGCTCAAGGCCGATTATCGGATCATCACCGCGACCAGCGCCGCCAAGACGCTGGAACTGGCGCGGCGCGATCCGGGGCCGGACCTGATCCTGCTCGACATCCTGATGCCGGACCAGGACGGCTACGCCACCTGCCGCCAGCTCAAGGCGGATGAGGCAACCCACAGGATTCCGGTCATCTTCGTCACCGCCTTGGATCAAGCCCAGGATGAGGCCAACGGACTGCAGCTCGGCGCTGCCGATTACATCTCCAAGCCGTTCAATCCGGCCATCGTCCGCGCCCGGGTTCACAATCAGGTCAGCCTCAAGCTGAAGACCGACCTGCTCGAGAAAATTGCCCTCCAGGACGGCCTCACCGAAATCCCGAACCGGCGCTATTTCGACCACCAGCTCGCGCAGGAATGGAAGCGCCAGTCCCGCCACCAGGGAGCGCTGGCTCTATTGATGATCGACATCGACCATTTCAAGCCGTACAACGACCACTATGGCCATGGCGCCGGCGATGAGTGCCTGCGTCGAGTCGCCCAAGCATTGCGGCAGGTTCCAACCCGCTCCGCTGATCTGGTCGCCCGCTATGGTGGCGAAGAGTTCGTCGCCCTGCTACCCGAGACCGACGCCGAGGGCGCCCGCCAACTGGCCGAACAGATGCGAGCAGCGATCCACGCACTGGCCATTCCGCATGCCTACTCACCGGTTGCAGATCACATCACAATCAGCATTGGTGCCAGCATGCATCGACCGCAACAGCCGTCAACGAACGCCGACGCCTTGAAACTGGCCGCCGACCAGGCACTGTATCAGGCCAAGGAACAGGGGCGCGATCGGGTCGTCTGGCGCGACATGTAAGCCGGCTGATCCCAACCGTTTCCACTCCTCTCGCCTGACAACGGCTTTCGCGCTGCAAGCAAGCCCAAGCCGTTATCAATCTCAGTTAACAAAGAGCGATGTGGGTTTGACGCGATGCAGGAAGACAGAACCGGCGGCATCCTGAGCTGGTTGAACGCAGTTCGAGACCCCAATTCGCCACTTCCTAAGCCTCTTTGCCCGACGATCGTGTGGCTCCTTTATCTCGGTCAGCAGGTGGCTCCTTTATCCCGATCCCCGGGTGGCTCCATATGCGCGATCATTGACATCCTGAGTCCATCCGGCGACATGATCGCCGTCCAGGCACGGGACGGCAGCAGCCCCGGCGGATAGGCCATGTGGCAGGCACCGCATTCCTCGCTGTAGGCGGCATTGGTCACCGGCGCGAAATCGGCACGGGATTCCATCCAGCCGCCAAGCTTCCCCTGTTTGCCGTGATCGTCGTCGTCATCATCGTCATCGCTGAAGGCGACACCGACGGCAGTCAGGGATAGCAGACAGACCGCCAGAAAGGCCAGAATTCGCTCGTGATGGTTCATTGGCAGGGTCTCCCGGTTATTGCGTCTTGATATAGGCGATGAAGTCGGCCTTTTCCGGGGCCGTGCATTCGCGCCCCAGGGTCCAACGGCAATTGCGCAGCAGCCACTTCTCGATCTTCGCCGGATCGGTGAGACGTTTCGGATTCACCGACGGGGCGAGCGGCTCGATGACCTTGCCGGTGTTGGCCTGGCGGCCGGGCTGGGTTAGATCGCGTCCGTGACAGCTGACGCAACTGCGCGCCGCCGAGCCGTCCGACTGCGGGTATTCCTTGGTCCAACCGGCCTTGCCTGCCGCCGGATCGGCGGCGAACAGAACGGCAGGGAGCGCGAGCGCGCTCATGGTGACCAGAGCGATGGTGCGTGGTGCTTTCATCAGCCTTCCCTCCGCTTGAATCCGCTGATCATCGAGCCGATCAGGTTTTCGCCATGCGACAGGCTGGAGAAGACCACGCCCACAATGTGCAGCAGGATCAGTCCCAGCGTCAGGTTGGCCAGGACTTCATGGACCTCTTCCAGCACCTCACCCGAGGCGGCCGGCAGCCCGCTCATCGGCCCCGCCAGCGGTCCCGAGAACTCCTCGGCGCCATACAGCGCCATGCCCGTCACGCCGGTGGCGGCGACCAACAGCAGCAGGGCGACCACCATCGCCCCGCCGGCGGGGTTGTGACCGAGATATCGGGGTGCGCGAAACCGCAGGGCATCCTTGATATAGGCCAGCACCTGAACCGGTCCGCGCACGAAGTCGCCGAACCGGGCATGTTCGGTGCCGATGACACCCCAGACCAGGCGGATGGCGATCAGGGTCAGCACCAGATAGCCAGCCCAGACATGGACGCCGAGCAGGTCGTCCTCGACGATGAA
>CAZEZH010000110.1:0-1813 GCA_964516305.1 uncultured Halochromatium sp.
CCATCGAACTGACGGTGAATCGCGAGGAATACGACGCATGGTTTCGCGCGAAAGTCTTGGAGGCCATGCATGATCCACGACCAGGCATATCGCACGAAGAGGTCGAGGCGCTGTTTGCGGCGAAGCGCGGGGGAACCTAGCCTGTTTGGTTTGACCGCCACAGGCGTTCGTGCTACAAAATCGATACTTGTAGCACAATACGCAAAGCACCCATGAAAGAGCTGAATATCCGAGAGATGCGCGCCAACATTGGTCGCTTAGACGAGTTGGTGGCCGAAGAGGGCGAATTGGTGATCAGTCGTCGTGGCCAACCCATTGCCCGGATTTTGCCGATGTCGGCGCACCGTCAATTCCCCGATCATGCCGATTTGCGCCTGCGGATGGCGCGGTTGCAGACCCCCTCGGCGGAACTGATTCGTGCGGAACGAGACGAGCGCTGAGTGCGATGAGCGCTGAGCGTCGCGTGTATATCGATACCAGCGCGCTGGCCAAGTGGTATCTCAACGAGTCCGGCTCAGACGCCTTTGTGGACTATCTTCAGACGCTGGATGTGGCGGTGATCAGTAGCCTGACGGTGACGGAAATGCGCTCGTTGCTCAGTCGGCGCCGGCGCATGGGGGAACTGACGGCTGCATTGGAGTCCGTTCTGTTTTCAGCGTTTCTCGAGGACATCGATCGCGGCTGGTTACAACGCTATCCCACCGACGATTCGCGCTTTGATGAAACAGCTCGCCTGATCACGCGCTACCCCGAGCATCCGTTGCGCACACTGGATGCGCTGCATTTGACCATTGCCACGCAGGTTGGCGTTACAGAACTGGCCACTGCCGACGCGGTGATGGCCAATGCCGCAACTCGCATAGGCTTTGAAGTCGCTCGTTTTTAACGGGTGCTGAAGGATGACCTCAGCCTGTGCGCGCTCTACAGCGCCGCCGATGCCATGTTGATCCCCTCGCATGGATGGGGCCACAGATGGATGGGGCCACGCATGGATGGGGCCAGGTCTTGAAAAAACGCACATGGATGGGGCCAGGTCTTGAAAAAACACGCATGGATGGGGCCAGGTCTTGAAAAAACGGACTGACGCGGCCGCACGGGGTGGGCGAGGGCGCGGTGTGTCATCTGCCGCAGGTGCTGGTGCGCATGCGCCTGGGCGGGGTGAGCAACCGCTCGCTGCGCCCTCGTTGAGCTTGGTGGCGCGCAAGTGTGAGGATGACCGGGCCTTGCGGGCGAATGGCGTGGGTGGGCTCGGGGCCTTGGCGCGGAAGAATCTCTCCAAGCTGCCGCAGTTTGTGCGGCGGTGAGGTTTTGTCATTGCTGCCGGGAAGCCGGAATCCAGCGCAGGGAACGCAACCTCGCAGCAGGCACCGATGCTCAGTTGGCACCGAAGCTCAGCAGGTAGCTGCCCGCTCACCGTCCATGGCCTGGGTCCCGGCTTCCCGGCCGGGACGACGAGGGCAGGAGGGCTTCCCGGTTGGGACGACGAGGGCAGGAGGTGATTCTGGCCCTTACCCTCCGTCATTCCGGCTACTTACGCCTCCGTCATTCCGGCCAGGAAGCCGGAATCCCTTGCAGGGAAAGCTACCTCGCAGCAAAAACCAATGCTCAGCAGGCACCGTAACTCAGTTTGAATCGAAGCTTAGCAGGCTTCTGCTCGCTCACCATCCATGGCCTGGGTCCCGGCTTCCCGGCCGGGACGACGAGTGGAGGAGGTTATGCCCTTAGAGTTGTGTGCACCGAGTTAGAGTTGTGTGCGCTGAGTTAGAGTTGTGTGCGCTGAGTTAGAGTTGTGTGCGCTGAGTTAGAGTTGTGT
>CAZEZH010000110.1:1913-11539 GCA_964516305.1 uncultured Halochromatium sp.
GCGCTGAGTTAGAGTTGTGCGCACTGAGTTAGAGTGTGCGCACCGGGTTAGGGTTGCGTGCACCGAGTTATATTGTTTGCATCGAGATGGTTCTAGAGATCAGTGGGATTGATCTCAAACGTGGGTCGGTGCGCTCGCAGGTAGTCGAGTTGGAGTTCGTCGACTTCGCGGGCAAAGATTTCGTTGCCTTGTTCATCAACGAGTTTTTCATGCTCGGGATCGAAGCGCCTGCCGTCTAGATATTTGGCTCTTAGGGCGCTGATGATTTCATCAGCATTGAGAAAGGTGATGTTGCTGAAGGTTCTCCTGACGTAGAACAGGCGCGATTGATGAAAATGAAATTCACAACGCTGCTTGTAGCCTGCGGTTTTACTGCGATAGAACAGGAGGTGCTCTTTTTTTGTATATAGGTTGAGTTCGGGTTCGCCAAGCTTATCGATTAGCGCTGTTGGCGTGCATCCGAATTCCAATCCAGGGTAGGCGGAGATCAAACCAAGGGTAGGCCTGGGCGTGCGGGTTATTGAGGCTTCAATGAGATTGTGATAGTAAGCAGTGCCTGAGTAATCGCCACGCGCTTCGTGTGACATGCTGTCACGGTGGGTTTCTTTGTGCTTGATATCGCTTTCGAAGAGTTTGTTCAGGTTCGTTAACATTATCTTCGTTCCTCGTTCAGGCAGGGTCGTGCCTATCTCCGACTACGGCAGATGCAGAGGGAGGGCTGGGTTGATGTACTTCCGTCATTACCAGTAAACATCAAGCCCTGGTAGTCCACAAGGACTGATTGATGAAGCTTTGTAAAGACGCAATAAGGGCCCCCTTTTCGCCGTACGGGCTCTTGCGACGGTCGTGGCTCGACGGGCGGGTTGCAAGAGTGGGGGCTGTCCCGCATGGTTCCGCGCGCCAGGTTCGGGGGGGAGGGGCGCGACGGTACGGCTGAACGATGCTATTCCATTGTTAGGTATCTGGTGCTTTTGGGGCGCGACGGCAGAGCTGAACTGTTCTGTTGTTAGGCTATCTGTTGCTTTAAATAAAGCATAGGATAGCCAGTTTTTCAAGGAGAGCAACGGGTTATTTACGAAGAATCATGAAGCCTGAAGTGTGAAGAAGTATAAAGGGCGGTTGCGCTGGACGTAGTAATGGATGCATTGTATTTATTGACCGTCACCAGTTCAGGTGAGTGTCTAGGCCGGCTTGGCCGTCAGAGATGACCCTTATGCGCATATTGATCTATTTTCCAGTGATCCATACCACCGAGGACTTGGGCCGCCTTGTTCCTTCTAGTGTCCAGGCGCGTGCAAGCGATGCCGCGCAGCAGCACGAACAAACTGTCAGCCAAGTCTGGGACCAAGTCGAACAAGCGCTGAGCGCGTTACCGGTGGGTTCCAGCGGCTGGCGGATCTATCAGGATGGCTTGCCGGTTAGCGAGCATGAAGCGGCGATCGTCGAAGAACTCGCGGCCGCTGGCAGCCGGAATCATCAGCTCCTAAAGAAGCTTGTAGAGCGTGGTGCTGAACTCATGGGAACCGAGTCAGCGAGTTTGCTCGTTGAAGAATATCAACTGCAAAAAGACCTGCTTGACGTCGATGTTCCGGATGTGAAGAGGTATAAGGCAGCGGCGGACTTGCTGAGACAGCGCGACGCCTGGATTGGCGATCGCATCAATCAGACGCTGCAGCAGGGAGAGGTGGGCATCCTCTTTATTGGGATGCTGCACCAAGTCGAGGCACACCTCGATGCGGATATTCGACTGCGGTATCCGATTGGCAAGCCCGCGCTCAGCATGGATGCGTCGGGACGGACGTGAGTGCCCTCAAAGCCGATGCTAACCCTGAGGCGTTGATCGTTGACGACGATCAGGATCTCTGCGACATGCTGAGCTTGGTGCTCGGGCGCGGTGGTTTTGAGGTGCGCGCAACCCATGATGGCAAGAGTGCGCTACGCTGCGTTAGCCGGCGCATGCCGGATGTGATGTTACTGGATGTGAAGATGCCGGGAGAGGACGGGATGGAGGTGCTGCGCCGTGTGCATAGTAGCCATCCCCAGCTGCCGGTGGTGATGATGACCTCGTTTGCCGGTGTCACGCAGGCGGTTGAGGCGATCAAGGCCGGGGCTGCAGATTATCTGCCTAAGCCGTTCGATAACCGGCATGCGGTGAGAGTGCTGAAGCAGGCGGTGCAGCATGCCAACAGAGCTGGTGTTATGCGCGGCGTCGGCTCAGGGTCCGGCGCTGAGGCTGAGGCTGACGCTGAGACGGCGACCTCGCTACAGGCCCATTTGACGGCGACGATGGGGTCAAGCCCTCAGGTGCAGCGGCTTGTGGACGAGATGAGTGCGGTTGCCAGAACGGATTTCTCGGTGATCATCCAGGGCGAGACCGGGACCGGTAAGGAACTTGTCGCGCGCACCCTGCATACGTTTAGTGCCCGCTCGGAGGGGCCGTTTATCGCGGTCGATTGCGGTGCCATCGCGGCCTCGCTGCTCGAGAGCGAGTTGTTTGGGCATGAGAAAGGCGCCTTCACCAGCGCCGACAGCCGCAGTATCGGCAAGTTTGAGGCGGCTGCTGGTGGTACCTTGTTCCTGGATGAGATCGGCAATATGCCGCTACAGGCGCAGGCCTCAATGCTGCGGGTGTTGCAGGAGCGCGTGTTGCACCGCGTTGGCGGTCAGGAGGCGATTGCGATCGATGCGCGGGTGCTGGTGGCCACCAATGAGGACTTGCAGCAGGCGGTCGAGGCCGGCCGGTTTCGTGAGGATCTCTGGTATCGGCTGAATGAGTTTCAGCTCTGCGTCCCGCCGCTGCGCGAGCGCAGAGACGACATCATGCATCTGGCGGAGCAGTTTCGCCAGCACGCCGAGGCCGATTTGACGAAACCGGTGCCGGCCTTCAGTGCCGCGGCGCAGCAGCGCCTGCTTGCATTCGACTGGCCCGGCAATGTCCGCGAATTGCGGGCTGTTGTGAGGCGCGCCGCGCTGCTGGCCGATGAGGAGATTAAGGCCGAGCATATCCGCCTGCGCAATCGCGACCACTCAAGTTTACTCCCGGCCGCGGCTGATGTGCAGGCGGCGTTACCCATTGGTGAGCGCTCGATGCAGGAGATTCTGCTCGATAACACGCAGCAATTGGAACGTGCGCTCTTGGTCAAGGCGCTGAGGTTGTCTAAGGGGAACAAGGCTCAGGCCGCGCGGCTGCTGCAAGTGGATTACAAGACGGTTTACAACAAGTTGAAACGACTGGGACTACAGAGTCATCGAGGTGAATGATGAATGATCGCTCGCAAGCGGGTGGGGGTGTTGAGGGTGTCTTCCGGGGTCTTGGTGACCTGGTTGAGAAGTTGGGCCAGCTGGCCGAGACCGGCGAGCAGCTCAAGCGCAGTGGTCAGTTCGATCTGCAGTCCGATAGTGGTCAGGACATGAAGGCCGTCTATGGGTTTTCGGTCAGATTTGCCGCTGGCGGCGACGGCGCTGCCGCAAGCGAGCCGAAGGTAGAGCCGTTTGGCAATGTGCGCCGCGATGAGCACACCGGCGTCTCGGTGGTGCAGGAGGTGATTGAGCCGATGATCGATGTCTTCGACGAGCAGGATCACATCAAGGTGGTCGCAGAGCTGCCGGGGATCTCGGACGCTGATGTCAAGCTGGATCTGCAAGAGGACATCCTGTTGCTGCAGGCCGAGCACGGCGAGAAGAAGTATCGCAAGGAGATCCTGCTGCCGCGGGTCTGCGATCCGAACAAGCTGGCCTATAGCTGCCGCAACGGCATCCTCGAAGTTCGTTTGACCTAATTGGGCGTGCAAGCGCGCTGACGACCATTCTGCGACTAGGAGAGACCGATGTCCGAGCCACTGAAGCTCAAAGTTGCCGAGGCCTTGCCAAAGGACGCCGGGCGCGGTTATGCGCGTCTTGATCCGGTCGATATCGACCGACTGGGTTTGGAACTGGGTGATATCGTGCAGATCAAGGGTGCTGCAGCGAGCGTTGCGAAGGTGATGCCCGCCTACCCGCAGATGCGGGGCAAGGGTTGCGTTCAGCTCGACGGCATCACGCGCAAGAATGCCGATGTGGCGATGGACGAGCAGGCGCTGGTGCAGCCGATGCCTTGGCAGCCGGCCCGCCAGGTGGTGCTGAACCCGACCACGGTGACACCCGATAAGCGGGATCTCGACTATATCGGGGGCCTGTTGGATGGGCTGACGGTGGTGAAGGGGGATCTGGTGCGCGCCTCGCTGTTCGGCAGTCGGTCGGCAGATTTTACGGTGGCCGATTGCGATCCACGCGGGGCGGTGGTGATCAACCCCACCACCTCGCTGGTGATTGGCAAGCGCAGCGAGCATGCGAAAGCAGCACCGCCCAGTACCACCATGACCTATGAGGATGTCGGTGGCCTGCGCAGCCAGGTGCAGCGTATTCGCGAGATGATCGAGCTGCCGCTGCGCCATCCGCAGGTGTTCGAGCGGCTTGGCATCGATGCGCCCAAGGGCATCTTGCTGCATGGCCCGCCTGGCTGCGGTAAGACGCTGATTGCGCGCATCATTGCCCAGGAGAGCCACGCCAACTTCTTCAGCGTGAGCGGCCCGGAGATCGTGCATAAGTTTTATGGCGAGAGTGAGGCCCATCTGCGCAAGATCTTCGAGGAGGCAGCGCGCAAGGGGCCGAGCATCATCTTCATGGATGAGATCGACGCCATTGCGCCGCGCCGCGATAAGGTGGTCGGCGATGTCGAGAAGCGCATCGTGGCGCAGCTGTTGGCGCTGATGGATGGCTTGACGCGGCGCCAGAATCTGATCGTGATCGCGGCGACCAACCTGCCGAATGCGATCGATCCGGCCTTGCGTCGGCCGGGCCGCTTCGATCGCGAGCTGGCGATCCCGATCCCGGATCGCGTTGGTCGCCGCGAGATCCTCGAGATCCATAGTCGCGGCATGCCGCTGAATGAGGATGTGGCGCTGGCGCAGCTGGCGGAGATCACCCATGGTTTCGTCGGGGCGGATCTCGAGGCGCTGTGTCGCGAGGCGGCGATGAGCACCTTGCGCCGCCTGCTGCCGGATATCGGCGTCTCGCTGGCGGAGATGCCGATCGATCGGCTCACCGGTGTGACCGTTGATATGGAGGATTTCGTCACCGCGCTGCGCGAGGTCGAGCCCTCGGCGATCCGTGAGCTGTTCGTCGAGGTACCCGATGTCCACTGGGACGATGTCGGCGGGTTGGATGCGATTCGACAGCGTTTGGTGGAGGCGGTCGAGTGGCCGCTGAGCTATCCGCAGCTGTTTGAGCAGGCGGGCGTTCGACCCCCGAAGGGGCTGTTGTTGGCGGGTCCGCCTGGGGTGGGCAAGACCATGATCGCGAAAGCGGTGGCGAATGAGAGCGGGGTCAATGTCATCGCCGTGAAGGGCCCGGAGCTGATGTCGCGCTACGTCGGCGAGTCTGAGGCCGGGGTGCGGGAGCTGTTTCATAAGGCGCGTCAGGCGGCACCCTGCATCATTTTCTTGGATGAGGTGGATGCGGTGGTGCCGGCGCGCGGTGCCGGTGCGACCGATTCGCATGTGGCGGAGCGGGTGCTGAGTCAGTTCTTGGCCGAGCTGGACGGATTGGAGGAGCTGAAGGGCGTGTTCGTGCTGGGCGCCACCAATCGGGCTGATCTGATCGATGAGGCCATGTTGCGCCCCGGTCGCTTCGATGAGGTGGTGGAGATTCCGCTGCCGACCGAGGTGGATCGGCGCGCCATCCTTGGCGTGCATCTGCGCGGTAAACCGGGTGCTGAGGCGATGGATGTCGAACGGCTCGCGATCAGTACCGATGGCGCCAGCGGTGCTGAGCTGGCGGCGCTCTGCAATCGTGCGGCGCTGCGGGCGATACGCCGAGCCGTGGCGCAGGGCGGCGGTGATCCGCTGGCGGTGGCGGCCGTGCAGCTGGAGCTGGACGATATCAGCAGCGCGTTGCAGGAGCTGATGGGTCCGGACATCTGCTGATGGCTGTTAACGCTAGCATCGAGCTGGAGGATGGCGAGGCGCTGTATCTCTATGCCGTGGTGCGCAGCGCCGAGCCGCTGCGGTTGGATGTGCCGGGCATCGATGCCTCACGACCGCTGATGGCGTTGCACCATGCCGGCTTGACGGCGATTGTGAGTGCGGTGTTGCTGACAGCGTTTCGTGGACCGCAGGGCGAGCAGAATCTTGCCGATCTGGGCTGGCTGGGACCGCGCGCCTTGGCGCATGAGTTGGTAATCGAGCGGTTGATGGCGCAAGGTACGGTCTTTCCGCTACCGCTCGGCACGCTGTTTTCCTCGGCACAGGCGTTACGCGAGGCCTTGGATGCTCGACGCGAGCAGATTGAGTCGGTGGTGGAGCGGCTGCAGGGCTGTCGCGAGTGGGCCGTCCAGGGGCTACTGGATCGGGATGTGGCGCTTGCTGCGCGCATGGATGAGGCGGTTGCGAGCGGGCGTTATGTGCCGGCGGCGTCACTGGGGCGTCAGCATCTGGAGAAGCAGCGCCTGCGGCGCGAATTGGAGGTCGGTCTGGATGCCTGGCTGTTTGCCAAAACCGCATCGCTGGCCGAGCGCTTGCGTCGCGAGTGTTCGGGATTCACCGAGCGGCGCCTGCGCTCAGATCAGGGATTTGTCTTCAACTGGGCGGTGTTGGTGAGTCAACGGGAGACGGCGCCATTCCACCAGATGCTCGATGAGGTCCGCGCAGAGTACGCAGCTTGTGGATTGCGTTTGCTCTGTAAGGGGCCTTGGGCCCCCTATAGTTTCTGTGGTGAGAGATTCTGAGCTTGTTATGGGATGCATGTTGTACGGCATTAGCGCTGATCTCAATACAGTGCCGCAGGGCACCTCGGTCAGGGATGAAGCGGCCGATGTGGCCGATGCACCCTTGCGAGCGGTCTCTGCGCATGGCTTGACGGCCTGGGTCGGGGAGATCCCGCACCCTCTGCAGGATGCACAAGCGGCATTGGAATTTGGCCGCGTGATCGAGGCCTATCACCAGCACATGACCCTGATCCCGATGCGCTATGGTTGTCTCTTTGACGATGTCCCTGCCGCGCTAGCGCATCTGAACGCGCAGCGGCATCGTTATCAGAGGTTGCTGGCGGAACTCGATGGCTGCGTCGAGCTGAGTCTGCGGATACCGGTTGCGAATCTCAGGCTGGAATCGGAGGCGGACCCGGTGCCGGGCTCTGAGCTGGATTCACAGCAGGGTGCAGGGGATCGCAGTGGGCGCTCATATCTGTTTGAGCGCAAGCGGAGGTTGGCGGCCGAGCAGGCGAGGGTGAGCGAAGCCGAGGCGCTCGATGAGCGGCTGGCCGGCCTGTTTCGGCGGCGCTCAATCGAGTCGGGCCGGTTTGCTGGGCGGGCGATGCTGTCGGTGCATTATCTAGTGCCGCGGGAGCAGGCAGGGCAGGTGGATGCGGTTCTGCGCGATGCAAGCAGGCGGCAGGCTGCAAACGCTGGCTCTGAGCCGTGGTTATTGAGCGGGCCTTGGCCTCCTTATCATTTTTCCGCACTCGCGGAGTTCCCGCCAGCGGGCACCTCTTAGCATGACCTTTGATTTCAGAAACGAAGACCGCCTGCCGCGCGGTTACAAACAGCTGTTGGATGGCATTCCCTCGTCTGTCTTGTTGGTGGATGAAGCACTGCGCATTAGTGCAGTCAATCAGCATTTTTTGCAGAAGAGTCGACGTTGTGAGGGCGATACCGTCGGGCGCAGGATTGTGGAGGTCTTTCCGCGCGTCATCCTAGAACATACTGACTTGCAGGCGAGCATCGAGCAGGTCTTCCGCAGCGGCCAGCCGGTAGGTGAGCAGCTGAGCTATCGGGCGCCCGGTCTTTCCAACCGGGTCTATTACTATTCGATGGTCCCCTTGTCCTGTGAGAATGGTTCGAGGCGAGTGATGCTGTTCATGGAGGATGTCAGCGAGCGTTATCGCCTATCGGAAGAGATACGGCGTGTCGAGCGGCGCTTGGCCTCGGTTGTCGAAAGTGCGAGCGATATCGTGCTTTCAACGGATAACGAGGGGCGGATACTGACCTGGAATTCCGCCGCCGAGTCCCTGACGGGTTTGTCCGTCGTTGCTGTCGCGGGTCGCTGGTTCGCGGATCTCTGTGCGGAAGAGGATTCTGAGGAGGCCGCCCGAGTGCTGGAGAAGATCAAGGGCGGGAGCCAGACGCAGTCCGCAGAATGGCGGTTGACGACCGTTGATGGTCAGTCGCTCTTGGTGTCCTGGGTGTTCTCGGCCATGCGGGATGACTATGGCGAGATGAGCGGCATGGTGGCTGTTGGGCGTGA
Source organism: uncultured Halochromatium sp. (assembly GCA_964516305.1). Taxonomy (GTDB): domain Bacteria; phylum Pseudomonadota; class Gammaproteobacteria; order Chromatiales; family Chromatiaceae; genus Lamprobacter. Next base: position 10,193 of record CAZEZH010000110.1, read on the forward strand.
TCTGACCGAGCGTCGAGAACTGGAGCTGAATCTACGCCAATCGCAAAAGTTGGCGGCGCTTGGTGTCATGGCCGGCGGTATTGCGCACGAGATTCGCAATCCCTTGTCGACCTGCTACTCCGCTGTGCAGTTTCTGGATGATCCGGATCTGGATGAGGATCTGCGCCGCGAATGCACCGATAAGATCAAGGCCAGTGTGGAGAGGGCATCAGGCATTATTGAAAATCTGCTGCGCTTTGCGCGGCCCTCGGCCGATGATGAAATGCAAGAAACGGATTTGTGTGCGGTGCTGCGCGATACGGTTGACTTGGTCTCCAATCAGATCAAAGTCAAGCAGATCAGTTTGATATTGAATCTTGAATTACCTCATCTCTACTTGCGGGGGATTCCGAATCTTTTGCAGCAAGTGTTTCTGAATCTGATCTTAAACGGCATCAACGCCATGCCAGATGGCGGTGAGCTGAGGATTGATTTGCGCCAGGTACAAAGCCTTGCGATTGTTGATGTGACTGATACAGGGGTCGGTATTCCCCAGAAAGAGCTGCACAAGATCTTCGATCCTTTCCAAACCAACCAGCAGACGCGAAATGGTACAGGATTAGGATTGTCGATCTGCTACTCCATCGTCCAGCGCCATCTTGGCACCATCCGGGCCACCAGTCAGGTGAGTAAAGGCAGTACCTTTCAGGTGCAACTGCCCATTCTGTGATTGGCCTCGACCCTGGTTGCCTGATGGATGAGAAGGCCGTGCTCGTGATCGATGATGAGCCTGATATTTGCTGGGCCATCAAAGGGCTTCTGCGTCAATCGCATTATCGGCTCGTGTGCCTGCAAACGGGTGCTGAGGCCCTGTCTCGCCTGCAACATGAGCCTTTTAAGCGCATCATTCTGGATGCCAAGCTCCAAGATATGGATTGGCTAGATTTAGCACCGCGTATCCGTGTGCTCAACCCGAATGCCTGGATTGTATTGGTTTCAGCCTTCTACTACAGCAATGACCAAGCCGTGATCACGGCGGTTAACCAGGGCATCATTCAGCGGTTTGTGGCCAAGCCTTTCTTGCACCAGGCGCTGCTGCATGCGCTTGAGCCTCAGCACTCGGGTGGCAGTGGAGACGGTTGAGCAATGGACGCCAGCCGGTGGCTGGCAAGCGAGGATTGGGGAGCGGCTGCCATAGCTATGGAAGGTCTTCCCTGGTGAGTTGATCAGTATATCAGATGATCTGATTTAGTTGGCAGTTGTCATTGATGAATGTAGACGAGAAATCAATGGCTTATGCGTTTTTTCGTTGTCCTTCAATATTGGCCCGGCTGTTGCTCTATCTCTAAGTGACAGCGCAACCGCGTT
>CAZEZH010000111.1:0-11322 GCA_964516305.1 uncultured Halochromatium sp.
GGCGCCAACCGAGCAAACGGCCGAAACAGCCCAAGGGGCTGATGAGCCCCACAAGTCGCTCGACTCGAGCCCAGGTGAACAATTGGCCCCCGCAGAGACCGCAGCGGGAGCACTTGCAGCCAATCCGCCCGTTTGTCGAGCCCGCTCGCCCAGCCTCGCCGAGCGCATCCGCCGGCTCTCGACCGCTGGCCCGACGCGCGTCCAGCCCCGCCCGTCACCGGAAGCACTCGCCGACAGCCTCGGCGCTCAGCTCATCGCCCCCGGTCTACTGAAGCTCGAGCGCCGCCAGCCCCTCAGCCAGCGCCATGGTCGCTTTGCGCCGGCGACAGGGCTGGCCTGTCATTCGACCCATCCGCCTGATCTCAGCCATCTTTCATTGCCCGCACCGGATGGCTGGCGTTTCCTGGATACGGAGACCAGCGGGCTGGCCGGTGGCACCGGCACCTGGGTCTTCGTGGTCGGCATCGCGGGCATCCAAGGCGCCGACCTGTGGCTGCGCCAATACCTGCTGCTCGAGCTGGACGCAGAGGCCGCAATGATGACCCAGGTCCAGTCCGAGCTCGCCGCGGCCAACCTGCTGATCAGCTACAACGGCAAGACCTTCGATCTGCCGCTGCTCGAGACCCGACTGCGCCTCAACAGTCTGACCGGACTCCCGGATCAGCGTCCTCACCTCGACCTGCTCTATCCGGTACGGCGCGCCTTCGCTACCCGCTGGCCCGACTGCCGCCTGGCCAGCTGCGAGCAGCGTCTGCTCGGATTCGAGCGCGATGATGATCTGCCTGGCGCCGAGGCACCGGCGGCCTGGCTCGATTGGCTGCGCGCCGGCAATCCGGCCAGGCTTGGGGCGGTCTTGCGTCACAACCGGCTCGATCTGCTCTCGCTGGCGGCCCTGCTCCCGGCGCTGGCCGAGGTCCAGGGTCAACCTCAGACCTACGGCGCTGATCTTCTGTCCTTGGCACGCCATCTGGAGCGCAGTGGCCAAGCATTGGAAGCCGAGCGCTTGCTGGATAACGCCTTGCTCGACCTAGAGCCGACGGCGACCTTGTTGCTCGCGCAGCTAAAGCGGCGACGGGGCGCCTGGAGCGAGGCGATCGGTATCTTGGAGCGGCTCGCCGCCGATGCGGTGGCTGAAGCGGGGATCGCCGCCCTTGTGGAGCTGTCGAAGTTCCATGAGCACGTGAAGCGCGATCTGGCTCAAGCCCTCGCCTATGCCGAGCAGTTGCCAGACACAGCGGAGCACCAGCATCGACGAGCCCGACTGCGCCGCCGCCTCACGCAGCTCTAAGGCGATTGCCGTAAAGAACTCGTACCAAATTGCGCAGGATCGTCGTTTGCTTTGACAGAGATCGCCTAAGCGAACCCATGACGACGCAGGAACTCTTCGGTCAGGCCCGACCCCGTGTGCTCCGCTGCCTGCTCACCGAGCAGCAGCCGCTCGAGATAGCGCGCGATCAGGTCGACCTCGAGATTCACCTGGGTCCCGACGCGATAGCCGTCGATGATGGTCGTCCCCAGCGTATGCGGCACGATGTTCAGCTCGAAGACGGCACCCTTGACCTTATTCACCGTCAGGCTGGTGCCATCGACGCAGATCGAGCCCTTGGTCGCGATATAGCGCGCGAGCTCGCCAGGGGCGTGGATCTGCAGGCGCCAAGAGCGAGCGTCTTCACGGACCTCGAGCAAGGTGCCGATACCATCCACATGACCGCTGACCAGATGCCCGCCCAGGGGTGTCGATAGGCGCACGGCCTGCTCCAGATTGACCCGAGCCCCGGCCTTGAGCTTCCCCAGCGTTGTCAACGACAGACTCTCGCGCGAGACATCAGCGGCGAATCCAGCGGCCATCAGCTCGACCGCGGTCAGGCAGACGCCGTTGACGGCGATGCTATCGCCAATCGACACCTGACTCAGATCGAGCGCACCGGCGTCGATCCGGATGCGTTGGTCACCGCCGCGATCCTCGAGCGCCTCGACACGACCAACCGCCTCAATGATCCCGGTGAACATGACTGCCTCCAGCTAGGTGCTCTGAGCCGACAACCGAAGCGATCGTGCCAAGACGCAGACCAGACTTGGGCCTCAAAGCTCGCGACGGACGCCAGAACCGAGCGCAAGCCTTTCCCCTGCTTCGTGTTTCAGCGGTCATCCACAGCAGCTGTGGATAAGTCGGTGGATACATTGGCGACAACCTTGCTAAGTACCTGACTTGTTAATGCTTGCGTCAAAACGGACAGAGAGCCCCCTCTGACCGTTTTCATTTCATAAACAAGCACTTGATAGATCTCTTCTGGGCATGGTAGGACACAGACCCGCAGCTCAGGTCGCGATGAGAAAACAGATCACAGCCTGTGGGCAACTCTTCGCTCAGGGGGTCGACAACGCTTCGATTCGCCAACCAATCAGCGCGACAAGCGCTGAAACAGGACGGTCAACAAGACCACTGGCGCCGCGACAGCGAGGATCAGTGCCGCAATGCCAGCGATCCAAACATGTGTCCGCCAACTGAGTAAGGCGAACATCGCCACCAGAAACAAGGCCCACACGAGCAGCTTGACCAACACCACCGGCTCCGGCGATGCAAGAGCGCCCAGCGAGGGCAGCGCCGACAAGATCGACAGCAGCAGCAGGCTAGGGATGCACATCAACGCCGCGTTCGGCGGCGCAAAGGGCTCGTAGCCATAGCGCTCGGCAGCGTAGCGATTCAGGCTATGGATCAGCCAGATCAACGCCATAAACAGCAGGAATGCCAGCGCCAGCTCGAACAGCGTCAAGATCGGCAATCGCTACCTCCAGTGATCCATTCTCACCGTAAGAAAGTGCCCATCAACTGCTTCCCGACTTGAGGACCACTGTGGACGGTTATCGGGGAGTTAAAAAGTTGCCAGCTGCTTAGTCATAAGCAAAAAAGGCGCCACCCAGCAGCCTGCCAACCACTCACCACTCACCACTCACCACTCACCCTAGCCTCGCGGACAGCCTGCTCAGTCATGGCTGATAGCGCCCATTGCCTGCTGATCCGCGTGATACGAAGAGCGCACCATGGGGCCGCTGGCGACGTTGGTGAAGCCCATCCGCTCGCCGGCATCACGCAGCATGTCGAATTCAGCCGGCTCCCAGTAACGACGCACCGGCAGGTGATCTCGACTCGGCTGCAGGTACTGACCCAGCGTCAGCATGTCGCAGCCGTGTGCGCGCAGATCGGCCATCACCGCCAACACCTGCTCCGAGGTCTCGCCCAGGCCGAGCATCAGCCCAGATTTGGTCGGCACCCCTGGATGCAGTGTCTTGAAGCGCTGCAGCAGCGCCAGCGATCCGGCATAGTCAGCCCCCGGCCGCGCTTCACGATAGAGCGCCGGCACCGTCTCAAGATTATGATTGAACACATCCGGCGTCGCATCGCCAGCGAACGCGGCCAAGGCCTGCTCCTCACGACCACGGAAGTCCGGCACCAAGACCTCGAGCCTGGTCTCCGGGGAGCGCGCACGCACAGCACGCAAACAAGCGGCGAAGTGCCCAGCACCACCATCGCGCAGATCGTCGCGATCGACCGAGGTGATGACGACGTACCCCAGCCCCATACGCTCGATGGATTCAGCGAGCAGCTCAGGCTCGGCCTCGTCGATCGGCTGCGGCCGGCCATGGGCCACATCGCAGAACGGGCAGCGCCGGGTGCAGACATCCCCGAGGATCATGAAGGTCGCGGTGCCGTGATTGAAGCACTCGCCCAGGTTCGGGCATTGCGCCTCCTCGCAGACGGTGGCCAGTCGGTTCTCGCGCAGCAGCCGCTTGATCCGCGCAACACCTGGCCCGCTTGGCGCCTTAGCGCGAATCCAGGCCGGTTTGCGCGGCACCTCATTGAGCCGCTCGACCTTGACTGGGATACGTGCGACCTTGTTCAAGCCGCGTTGATGGGTCTGCGGACTCAGGCGAGAAGGAGCGGTGAGAGGGCTGTTGTTGGGCATCTGCGAAGAACTCTTTTGAAACATCGTATTGACCGCCAGTTTACCAGCTGCGCTGCAACAGAAGCGGGCAGCGTTGAGTGACGCTCGCCGGGCGCTGCGTTATCCTAGTCGGCTACTTCCCGCTCCGTCGGCCCAAACCTCCTCTTGCCATGCCGCTCAATACCACCAACGAGATCATCGACGAACTCCGTGCCGGACGCATGGTGGTGATCATGGACGACGAAGATCGCGAGAACGAGGGTGATCTGCTGCTCGCTGCTGACAGCGTGACGCCAGAGGCGATCAACTTCATGGCCAAGTATGGTCGGGGGCTGATCTGCCTGACCCTGACCAAGGAGCGTTGCGAACGGCTGCGGCTGCCCTTGATGGTCAACGCCAACAACGCCCCGCATTCGACCGCCTTCACCGTCTCGGTGGAGGCTGCCCGCGGGGTGACCACAGGGATCTCGGCAGCCGATCGTGCCCGCACAGTTGCTGCCGCGGTTGCCGCGGAGGCCAAGCCAAGCGACCTGGTTCAGCCCGGACATGTGTTCCCGCTCATGGCGCAGCCTGGCGGCGTCTTGGTGCGCGCCGGCCACACCGAGGCCGGCTGCGATCTCGCCCGGCTCGCTGGCTTTGAGCCAGCCGCAGTCATCGTCGAGATCCTCAACGAAGACGGCACCATGGCGCGACGGCCGGACCTTGAGGTCTTTGCTGAGAGACATGGGCTGAAGATCGGCACCATCGCCGACCTGATCCACTATCGGGTCGCCAACGAGAAGGCCGTGATCCGCGAGGCGCAGGGACGCTTGCCGACCGCGGTTGGCACCTTCGAGGTGACCGCCTACCGCGATACGATCGACAACGACATCCACCTCGCACTGGTCATGGGCGAGATCGATGCCGAACGACCAACCCTGGTGCGGGTGCACCTACAGAATACCTTCTGTGACCTATTCGGCACACAGCATTCGAGCTGTGGCTGGCCGCTTGGTGATGTGATGCGCCAGATCGCTGATGCCGGAGAGGGCGTCATCGTGGTGCTGCGCAATCGTGATGAGGGTGAGGATGTGCTGGCCAAGTTGGCCACGATTGCCGAGCCCAATGACCAAGCGGCCGCGGCACCGCACCTACACAGCACCCGTAATGAGCTGCGCACCTACGGGATTGGTGCCCAGATCCTCGCCGATGTCGGCGTGCACCGGATGCGCGTGATGAGCGCGCCCAAGGCCATGCACGGCATCTCCGGATTCGACCTCGAGGTCGTTGAGTACCTCGGTGGCTAGTGTTCTAGAGAACCCAAGATGATCAAGACCTATGAAGGCGCATTGCGCGCCGGTAACGCGCGCTACTGCTTGGTGGTCTCGCGCTGGAACAGCTTCATCGTCGAAAGCCTGGAAAAGGGCGCGATCGACGCCCTCAAACGGCACGGCGCCGAGGAATCGGATCTCAGCATCGTTCGTGTACCGGGCGCCTTCGAGATGCCGGTGACCATCGAGCATATCGCGGCCAAGGGCGGTTACGACGCGATCATCGCCCTCGGCGCCGTGATTCGTGGTGGTACGCCGCACTTTGAGTACGTCGCCAGTGAGTGCGTCAAGGGCATGGCCCAAGTCAGCCTCAAGCACGGGCTGCCGGTCACCTTCGGCGTGCTCACGGTGGATACCATCGAGCAGGCCATCGAGCGCGCCGGTACCAAGGCCGGCAACAAGGGCGCCGAGGCCGCGCTCTCGGCCATCGAGATGGTTGACCTACTGCGCGGGCTCGCCTGAGATGGCCGGACGCCGCAGCGAGGCCCGTCGCTATGCCGTGCTCGCGCTGTATCAATGGCAGGTAAGCGGGCAATCGCCGGCCGAGATCGCTGGCCATTTCTTCGATGACCCAGCCTGGATGGAGGCGATCGCCGAGGGCATGTCCGAAGAGCTTATCGAGAGCCAGGCAGCAGCGTCCAGTGCACCGGCGGGCACCACAGCTCAAAAGCCGGCAAAGGCCCGCCCCTACGATCATCAACTGTTCAGCAACCTTCTGCACGGGGTGCCAGAGAAGGCCGATGAGATCGACGACGCCTTGCGTGGCAACCTCGATCGCTCGCTGCAGAGCCTGGACCCGGTCGAGCGCAGCATCCTGCGCATCGGCACCTACGAGCTGCTGTTCAGCCAGGAATTACCCGTGCGGGTCGTGATCAACGAAGCGGTGGATCTGGCCAAGGCCTTCGGCGCCGAGCAAGGCCACCGCTACGTGAATGCGGTCCTTGATCGGATCGCACGCACGGCACGCACCGATGAGCTGGCCCGCAAGACACCGGCCTAGCCGGTCCCAGTGCATCCCTACGAGGCCCATCGCGATGTCCGAATTCGATCTCATCCAGCGCCACCTTACCGGCCTCGGGGCGACGCGCGATGATGTCCTGCTCGATGTCGGTGACGACTGCGCCCTGCTGCAGGTACCGCCCGACCGCGAGCTTGCACTGAGCATCGACACCCTGATCGCCGGCGTTCATTTCCTCCCTGAGACCAATCCCGAAGGGCTGGGTCATAAGTCGCTGGCGGTCGGCCTGAGTGACCTGGCTGCAGTCGGCGCCGAGCCGGCCTGGGCCACCCTGGCACTGACTCTGCCAACGCCCGACGAGGCCTGGCTGGCGGCCTTCGCGCGCGGCTTCGCTGCGTTGGCCCGCCAAGAAGACGTCCGCCTCGTCGGTGGTGATCTGACTCGTGGGCCGCTGACGATCTCAGTGCAGGTGCATGGGCTGGTGCCCAAGGGCCACGCGCTGCGCCGTTCGGGCGCACAGCCCGGCGACCTGGTCTGCGTTAGCGGCGCCCTCGGCGATGCTGGACTGGCGCTGCGCCATCTGCAACGCGGTGAATCGCTTGGGGACTACCTGCGCCAGCGCCTCGAGCGCCCAACGCCACGGGTCGCACTCGGCGAGGTCCTACGCGGTGTCGCGACAGCCGCCATCGACCTTTCCGACGGACTGACCTCAGACCTGGGCCATATCCTCACCGCTTCAGGCTGCGGCGCCCGCATTGAACTCGATCGACTGCCGCTGGCGGATCAGGTCGCCGGCGAGGTCGCCGCGCAGGCGGACTGGGCGCTGCCACTGAGCGCCGGCGATGACTATGAACTCTGTTTTACCCTGCCGTCCATGCATATCGGCGAGCTGAAGGTACTCGCGGCCGCGGCTGATTGCCCGCTGACCCAGATCGGCGAGATCGAATCGCGTCAGGGCCTGCGCTGGGTGACCGCCGATGGCCATCCCTGGCACAGTGATCGCCTCGGCTATGATCACTTTGCACCCTAAGGCTCGGTGACCGGATACTCTGCGAAACGCAGCTAATCAGCCTCCCAACAAAACCCTCCAGCAATTTTTCCCGTTTCAACATGCTTATAGGAGATCATCAATGAGCACGCCCTCGACATCCGATGCTGCACTCAGGCCGGCATTCCAGCCGAGCCGCCCGGAACACCTGATCGCTTATGGCTTCGGCGCCGGCCTCTCGCCAACAGCACCGGGCACCATGGGCACCCTAGTCGCGATCCCGATCTACCTGGTGCTTGCCAGCCTCCCGGGTCTGGTCTACCTGCTCGCCCTTGCGGCATTGATCGCGGTCGGTCTCTGGGCCTGCAACAAGGTCGCCGCCGAGATGGGCGCAGATGATCCGCCGTCCATCGTCTGGGACGAGATCGTCGGCTTCCTGGTCGCGATGGCCGCTGCGCCGGTGGTCAGCCTGGCCTGGATTCTGATGGGCTTTATCCTGTTTCGCCTGTTCGACATCTACAAGCCTTGGCCGGTGAGCTGGGCTGAAGAGCGCTTCAAGGGCGGGCTTGGCATCATCGCTGATGACCTAGTCGCCGGCGCCATGACCTGGGTCGTGTTGACCTTCATGGCGATGATCGTCAGCGCCTCGCTCGGCCATGGTGTCGCGACCATCGCGCACTGAGACAGCGTCCATCTACCAAGGCAATGTCTGTCAAAGCTCATACCGCCTTGCTTGTCTTTTCGCTCGCCTTCTGCGTCGCGTCGTCGGTCACATAGCCCGGCTATGCTCCCGACGACGCTCCTTGAAGGCAAACGAAAATCCTGCGCAATTCGGTACGAGCTTTTCCGGCAATCGCCTATAGGCAAACGACCATCCTGAGCCAGTCGGGACAAGATGGTCAGTCAATCGCCTGATGGGCTCTAACCGCAGACCCGCCGCTTAGAGGCCACTTGCCTGGGCTCACTGCTGGCGTCCCACGTCATCTGAGCAGGTCAGCACCATGCACCAACGTCGGTGACATTGAGCGCTGATCGCGCCGCAATCCGCTGCCGCTCACCCCATTAACCCCGATCAACCTCGGCCTCGTGCCGACCGGCCTTGTATGAGCGATACCCCGATCTATAGCCCCGAAGGCCTCGAGCGTCTGCCGCTGCACCTGTTCAGCGAGAAGGCCTATCTGGATTACTCGATGTACGTGATTCTGGACCGAGCCTTGCCGCACATCGGGGATGGGCTCAAGCCGGTCCAGCGGCGCATCCTCTATGCGATGTCCGATCTCGGGCTCACGGCGACGGCCAAGTTCAAGAAGTCCGCGCGCACCGTCGGCGATGTGCTGGGTAAATTCCATCCGCATGGCGACAGCGCCTGCTACGAAGCGATGGTGCTGATGGCGCAGTCGTTCAGCTATCGCTATCCGCTGATCGACGGCCAGGGCAACTGGGGCTCGCCGGACGACCCCAAATCGTTCGCGGCGATGCGCTACACCGAGTCACGCCTGACCGTCTATGCCGATCTGCTGCTCGCGGAGGTCGACCAAGGCACGGTCGACTGGCAGCCGAACTTCGACGGCACCCTGGAAGAGCCAAAGACGCTGCCGGCCCGGCTGCCGAATCTGCTGTTGAATGGCACCAGCGGCATCGCCGTCGGCATGGCCACCGACATCCCATCGCACAATCTGCGCGAGGTCGCCAAGGCCTGCATCCACCTGCTCAAGCATCCCAATGCCGAGCTGGATGCCTTGATGCGCTACATCCCCGGCCCCGACTTCCCGACCGCCGCCGAGATCATCACGCCGCCGGCGGAGCTGCGGCGGATGTACGAGACAGGACACGGCTCGGTCAAGCAGCGCGCCTGCTACGAGCTGGAGCAGGGCGACATCATCATCACCGCCCTGCCCTATCAGGTCTCCGGCAGTCGCATCATGGAGCAGATTGCAGCGCAGATGCAGGCCAAGAAGCTGCCAATGCTCGAGGATCTGCGCGACGAATCCGACCACGAATGCCCAACCCGGCTGGTGCTGGTGCCGCGCTCGAACCGCATCGATGTCGCCCGGCTGATGTCGCACCTGTTCGCGACCACCGATCTCGAGCGCGGCTATCGGGTCAACATGAACCTGATCGCGCTGAACGGCCGGCCGCGGGTGATGAGCCTGCGCGAGATCCTGAACGAATGGCTGACCTATCGGCGCAGCACCGTGCGGCGTCGACTCCAGCATCGTCTCGACAAGGTGCTCGAGCGGCTGCACCTGTTGGACGGTCTGCTGATCGCGTTTCTGAATATCGACGAGGTGATCCGCATCATCCGCACCGAGGACGAGCCGAAGCCGGTGCTGATGGCCCACTTCGGCCTCTCCGAGGTCCAGGCCGAATATGTGCTGAACACCCGGCTGCGGCAGCTGGCGCGGCTCGAGGAGATGAAGATCCGCGCCGAGCAGGATGCACTGGCGAAGGAGCGCGACGGGATTCAGGCGATCCTCGGCGACGAGAGCAAACTGCGCGGCCTGATCATCGATGAGATCGAGCAGGACGCGAAGAAACACGGCGATGAGCGCCGCTCACCGCTGACCGAGCGGCCGCTGGCGACAGCGCTGAACGAGACCGAGCTGACCCCAAGCGAGCCAGTCACCGTGGTGCTGTCGGAAAAGGGCTGGGTGCGCCAGGGCAAGGGCCATGAGATCGACGGCACCAGCCTGTCGTATAAGGCCGGAGATCAGTTTCTGTCATCAGCGCGGCTGCGCAGCAACCAGCCTGCGGTCTTCCTGGATAGCACCGGGCGCAGCTATTCGCTGCCGGCGCATTCGCTACCCTCGGCGCGTGGTCAGGGTGAGCCGCTGACGGGGCGGCTCGATCCGCCCAAGGGTGCCAGCTTCATCAGGGTGCTCGGCGGCGATCCGGCCCAGCGCCTGGTGCTGGCGTCTGATGCAGGCTATGGCTTTATCTGCACGCTCGAGGCCTTGATCGCCAAGCCGCGCGGGGGCAAGGCGGTGCTGACGTTGCCCGAGGGCGCTCGAGTCCTGCCGCCCGTGGCGTTGGTGAGCGAGCCGGATGCGCTGGTCGCGATCGCGACGACGGCCGGCCATCTGCTGGTCTTCCCGGCTGCGGAACTGCCAGAGCTGACGCGCGGCAAGGGCAACAAGCTGATCGGCATCCCAAGCGCCCGCGTGAAGGCGCGTGAGGAGGTGGTCGCCGCGATCTGCACCTTGCCGACAGGAGCTAGCAGCCTGAGCATCCTCAGCGGCAGGCGTCAGCTCACGCTGAAACCTGCTGACGTCGAACGATATCGGGCCGAGCGTGGACGGCGTGGTGCGTTGTTGCCGCGCGGATTCCAGCGGGTCGAGGGGATGGATGCCGGATAGGAACTTGCTCCTCTTTCATGCTTGCGCGAGAGGGACCGACGGGGGAGTTACTTCGATCAGCCGTCGGGGTGACCTGATACCCTGCGCCCATCAGTGCTTCAGTGCGCTCGAACGCTGGTAGCGTTGCCAGCCAGCTTTTAGGCCAAGATAGATCAGGATACCCATCCCGTCAGCAACCCAGTCAAGCAGCGAGAAGTGTCGCAGCGGGATGAAGTGCTGTACCGTCTCGATCAGTAAACCATAGCCAAGAAGCAGACCCCAGCGGAGAGTGGCGTGCCGCTTCGCCGGCCAAGCGAGATCGGCCAGCCAAGCCATCACCGCGAAGGCAAACAGGTGATTGGCCTTATCCCAGGAGGCGCCAATCGGATCGGCGCTTGGCAGGAAGGCCAGGTAAGCAACGCTCAAGACGCAGCCCCAAAAAGCGACCTGGGGTGCAAGCTGGACTAGCCGCCGCACTGCCCGTGGTGCTCGCTCTGTTTTCAAGAACCCGAGATCCCTCATGACCATCAATCGCGCTGAGATGCTGAAGATACTGGCGGAGGCAATGGCGCCGGTGGAGCGCGAGTATACCGATATCGAGCTGCGCGTCTCAGGGACGCTACCCCCCGGGTTGAACGGCGTGCTCTATCGTAATGGGCCGGGACGCTTCGAACGCGGCGGTGTGCCCTATGCCCATGCCTTCGATGGCGATGGCCACATCTGTCGCTTCGCATTCGCGCAAGGTCGGGTGCACTATACCAATCGCTTCGTTCGCACGCGGGCTTAC
>CAZEZH010000112.1:0-10990 GCA_964516305.1 uncultured Halochromatium sp.
GCGCCTTGGCCTCCGGGTTCTGATAGACCAGCAGCTCCATGCCGGCCTCGCGGGCGGCGCGCTCGCGCAGCTCGTACATGGACTGAAACTTCCAGGTGGTATCCACGTGCAGCAGCGGGAACGGCGGCGGTGACGGATAGAAGGCCTTTCTCGCAACATGCAGCATGGCCGCGGAATCCTTGCCAACCGAGTACAGCATCACCGGCTTCTCGGCCTCGGCCGCGACCTCGCGCATGATGTGGATACTCTCCGCCTCGAGGCGCTCGAGGTGGGTTAAAGACTTCATTGGCAATCGCTCTCCAACGCGAGGGTTGATCGTGACCGGGGCAAATCAGGCGCAGGGCCGATGCAGCCAGCGCAGCAATCCGTCGCTGCTGCGCTGTGCTGGCTCAAGGTTGCTGGGGTGAGACCTCGAACAGGACTTCATTGCGACGCAGCGGACCCGGCGTGAAGGGGTCGTTGTAGTAGGCATAGATCGGCTCGCCGCGTGGCTCGAGCCCGCGTTCGGCAAGCCAGGCCTCGAGCCGTGCTTGTTGCTCGGCGATGGCCTGATCATTGGTCCTGCCACTGAAGCGCACGGCGGCGATGCGCCGCTCCGGGATCTGCTGCAGATTCACCTCGGCATTGCCCGGAGCCGGCAGATCCTCGAGCCCATACTCGGCCGGCATGATGAACTGGACCGTCCAGCTGCCATCCTCCGCTGGGGTCTGGGTCACCGGTGCCGTCATCGCGATCTTCGCATCGGTGGCGACCGCGCGTTGTTGGACCGGTGCGGTCATGGCGATGCGCTCGCCGCCGCGCTCCTTGGCGAAGATGTAGCGGGCGAGCGGGCCGAAACCCTGACTCAGACTCTGTTGGCGACTACCGCTCCCGCTGACCTCGGCGACGACGAGCGGTGGGTAGTCGCGCAGCTCGAAATCGCCGTCTTGGGCGACGACCTGGTAGTCGGGCTTCTCGACATTTTGGATCACGTAGACGAAGACCAGCATGGCGATGATACCGACGACCAACGCGCTGCCGAGCAGGATGATGAAGAGCTTCATGGTAGCTTTGCGCTAGGCGGTCTTGGCGGCGTCAGCGGCGTCATCGCGACTCGGGATCACCAAGCCGCCAACGATCAGCAGCATTAGGCCTGCGAGTGAGATCCAGTACCAGCCCTTCAGCCCCATTGGACCAAACTGATAGACCGAGCCGGCGCTCAGCATCACACCGTCGCCGAAGGGTACGATCCAGCTCACCCCATATTGCACATGGTCCGGTGGCGCCTGGATCAGTTCGGCAAAGGCCTTGGCCTCGAGGGCACCGCCTGACTCGTCGATCTCCACGCGCAAGAGGCCGTCGTCACTGCCGATCCAAAGCCGCTCGGCCTGCTTGGACTTGGCGGGCTCGAGGTAGAGCGAGAGCATGCGGCTGTTCTCGAGCCCGACCTTCAGCGGCTGCCAGGGCTGCAGCGGCGCTTCCTGCCAGTACAGGCCCTTGTCACTGCCGGCGATCAGCCGTCCGCCGTCGGTGATGACGAAGCTGAAGATGTTGATGCTGTCGGGGAGACCCTCCCGGTTGGGCTTCCAATTGAGCGGATCAGCGGCCTTGGCACTGAAGACGCCGTCGCCGACGCTGCCGAGGTGCAGCCACAGCTCATCGCCGACTTGCTGGGTTTCGAGCCGATAGAGACTGGTGCCTTCGAGCGCCTGCAGCCATTCGCCATCGCCCTGCACGTAGAGCCCCTTGCCGGTCCCGACCAGGAGTCGGTCGCCGGCTAGGATCTCGTCTCGAACGCGCACCGGCAGCGCCGGCATGCCAGTCGGGACATTGTAGAGGCCGCCGCCGGTGCCGATCGGCCCCTTGGAGGCGTCGCCGGCAAGGTCGGCTGACAGCGCGGTGACCGGATGGCCACCGAGATCGACATTGACGCGGGACCAGAGATCGTTAGCGTAGCGCCAGAGCTGGCCGTCCTGGGTTCCGGCCAGGATGGAGCCGTCGTCGGCGCGCGCAAGATCGGTGATATGGCTGCTGTCGGCGGGTGCGTTACGCACCAACCGCTCGCCACCGGGGATCAGCGGCCCGGCGATCAGCAGAACGAGTCCCAGCGCGGCGATGCCGATGGCGACGGGGCGACTGGCTTTCATCATGATTCCTCGTGTCTCGTTGTTTGAGCGATTGATACCAAGACCTTGCCTGCTCGACTGGCGTCCTAGGGCTCAGGCTGGCTAACCTTAGCAAGTAAAGATCGGCGCGCCGCCAAGCAAGTAGAAAACTCAGGGGCGGTGCCTCTGCTATCATCGCCGCCCTTGGCTTGTTGAACCGACCCGAGAGCAGCGTGATGACCGTTCGTACCCGATTTGCCCCTTCTCCGACTGGCTACTTGCATGTGGGCGGGGCCCGCACTGCGCTGTTCAGCTATCTGTTCGCGCGCCGACATGGCGGGCAGTTCGTGCTCAGGATCGAGGATACCGATCTCGAGCGCTCAACGGCGGAGTCGGTGAACGCCATCATGGAGGGGATGACCTGGCTTGGCCTCGACTACGACGAGGGGCCATTCTTCCAGACCGAGCGCTTCGAGCGCTACCAGAATGTCATCGATGAGCTGCTCGACAAGGGGCTTGCCTACCGCTGCGATTGTCCAAAGGACCGACTGGAGCGTCTTCGTGATACCCAGATGGCGGCGAAGGTGAAGCCGCGCTACGACGGTCACTGCCGCGGTCGTCAGATCGACCCGGAGCAGCCGCACGTGGTGCGCTTCAAGAATCCGGTCGATGGCGCCGTGATCGTCGACGATCTGATCCGCGGCCGGGTGCCCTTTGCCAACAGCGAACTCGACGATCTGATCATCCGCCGCAGTGATGGTTCGCCGACCTATAACCTGACCGTGGTCGTCGACGATGCTGAGATGGAGATCAGTCATGTCATCCGCGGCGATGATCATCTGAACAACACCCCGCGCCAGATCAATATCCTCAAGGCGCTGGGCCACGAGCCGCCCAAGTACGCGCATGTGCCGATGATCCTCGGCCCGGACGGTAAGCGGTTGTCCAAACGCCACGGCGCCGTCAGCGTGGTGGCCTATCGAGATAAGGGTTATCTGCCGGAGGCACTGCTGAACTATCTGATCCGCCTTGGGTGGTCGCATGGAGACCAGGAGGTCTTTTCACTCGATGAGATGATCTCGCTGTTCGACATCGCGGATGTCAACACCGCGGCCTCGGCCTTCAATGTCGACAAGCTCGACTGGCTCAACCAGCACTACATCCAGCACGCTGATCCGCTGCGGATCGCACGGCTACTGAGTCCGCACATGGGTGAGCTTGGGATCGATCCCTCCCAAGGCCCTGACCTGGTGCAGGTGGTGGAGGCGCAGGCTGCGCGTGCCAAGACCCTGACCGAGCTGGCCAGTATCAGTGCCTTCTGCTACCAAGATTTCGAAGACTACGATGAGACTGCGGCCAAGAAGCACTTAAGACCGGTTGCGCGGCCAGCGCTCGACAGGCTGCGCGCAGAGCTGGATATGCTGGCGCTGGACGATTGGGAGCCGGAGACGCTTCACCGCGTGGTCGAGCGTGTCTCTGAGGAGCTTGAGCTGAACATGGGGAAGGTCGCGCAGCCGCTGCGCGTCGCGATCGTCGGCCGGGCGGCTTCGCCGGGGATCGATATCACCCTGCAGCTGGTCGGCAAGCCGGCGACCTTGCGCCGCATCGACCGCGCGTTGGCTTTTATTGATGCGCGTGCGGCGAACGCCTGAGCCTGCGGTTGGCCACCTGCTCGCCCGCCTTCTGCGTCGCGTCGCCGGTCACATAGCACGGCTATGCTCCCGACGACGCCCCTTTAAGGTGAACGATCATCCTGCGCAATTCGGTACGAGCGTTTCCGGCAATAGCCTTAGCGCTTAGGTCCGGCTCGATGCTGGCTGCTGGTCAGGCTCCCCACTGCCTGACATTGCCGGTGTCGAGGTGGACGAAGTTGGAGCGCGAGTAATAGCCGACACCTCCCCTGGCCAGTCTCAGCGCTGCGTCACGGATGCTGCGTGTTGGCATATCGTCGAGGCGGATATCGATGGCCTTGCCGCTCATATGCAAGCTGCGCTTGGCGACTCCGCTTGAGGTTCTGCTCAGCATCGCATTGGTCTTCGGCGATCGGTAGCCGCTAACAATCTCGAACACGGCGTCGTCGTGACCAAGCGACTGTTTGATGTCGAAGAGAAGGTCGAACAGCTTCGGGTCGATTGCGGTGACATCCCCGGTGCGGAAATCCCGCAGAAAGTGGTCGAGACGGGCTAGCGAGCTGCGCTGATAGTGCTCGCCCTTGCGGTAGGTCAGTGTCAGGCGTTCGTCGGTATGGAGATGATGGAAGGAGAGGACGCGAGGCTTGTTCAGGTTGCGGCGGGCAACGGCGGATGTTGATGCGACAGCCAAGGCTGCGCCGAGGAAGATTCGTCGGTTCACTAGTGGTCCCCCTAGAAGACGATCATGTTGTTGTGCGGCTTGAGTATAGGCCGTGACTTGACAAAAGCAATAGGCTTTTGGTGATTATGTGACGTCAGTCGGGCATACTCTAAACTACATCAACGAAAATTGTTAAGCACCCGTTTGAACTGGGGAAATTTGATGGGCGCGACAATGACTCAATTCGCTGACTCGAATCGGTTTTGTAGCTCCCGACGAGCTTTTCCACGACGGTTGGGGGAACGCGATGGTTACCGAACGCGCGGCTAGACTGTGTGCTCAGGCAGGCGTTGTCGGTGCTTGGCGTTTGCGCTCAGCGGCTGGGCTCGGCGTCCTTGGCTTGACTGCGGCACTGACGTCGGCCCCTCTGAGTGCGGACGTGTTCAAGTATGTCGACAAACAGGGCAACGTCTTTTTTTCGGATGAGCCGCTGACCAACGCTGGCCTCAAACTCGAGTGGAAGCGCACCGCGACGCGGCTCGCGGCCCAGAACCGCGAGCAGTCGGCATCGATCCGGCGCAAGCAAGCGGAGGTCGACGCCCGCCTCGAGGCGAGACTCAAGGCCGAGGCTGCGGCTGCAGAGCTGTATCAGCAGAGGCCGGCCGAACCGGTCAGCGGCTCGATGTGGGTGCGCCGGATGCGTTATCAGCCACTGATTGAAAGTGCTGCTCGGCGCCATGGGCTGGTGCCTGAGCTGTTGCATGCGGTGATCCGCACGGAGTCAGCCTACAAGCCGAACGCGCTTTCGCATGCTGGGGCTTGTGGGCTGATGCAGTTGATGCCAGGAACGGCCGAGCGCTTTCGGGTCACCGAGATCTGGGACCCCGCCCAGAACATTGAGGGCGGGGCCACTTACCTGCGTTTCCTGCTTGATCTGTTCGATAACGATCTTCGGCTCGCTCTGGCTGGCTACAACGCGGGCGAAGGGGCGGTTAAACGCTACGGTAACCAGATCCCGCCCTATCCAGAGACCCAGAACTACGTGCGCAAGGTGCTGCAGTTCCTGTGGGCCGAAGAGGAGTCGCGCCAGTCCTGAGTGGTGCTTGGCGCGCTTTTCAGTCCTCGCCGATGACGCGATTGTCCTTGGGTCTCGAGAGAAGCCGTTCGGCCTCCAATTGGTGCTTGGCGAAGATCATCCGATAATCAGCGTCATCGTCCTTGGCGCGCTCGCCACGCAGGTTGCGCACAGTAGCGCGTGCGTCCTGATAGCGTTCCTGGGTCTCGATATGGGTCAGGTGCATGTTGGGAGTGATCTTGTAGACGAAATACGGCATAGGGCAAGAGTCCATCTTGTTGGCTGACTGACCTGCGCCGGTGCGTTGGCTCGTTCAGCTCGGGTTGGTGATGAGTGGCTTCTGATTTGACGCCAATATGGGGACGAGGTCTTGCTGATCGAGCCTTCGGGCTTGGTTTCCCCGAGGCCGTGCCTGGCTGAGCTGCCCCCTTTAGCGTAAGTTCTTTTTGTAGCTCGGGATGTCGGCATTCTTGGCCTCCGAGAAGTTGGCGAACTCCATGGTCACACTCGCCAATTGCACCCCCTGGAAGTCGGTGTCGGTGACGATCGCACTGCGAAGAATGGCCCCTCCGAGCACGGCGCCCACCAGGTCGACCCCGGTCAGGTTGGCGTTGCGGAAGTTGGCATCTTGTGCCGATGCGTTGCGCAGTCGCGCGCCAACCAGGCTTGCTCCTTCAAGGTTGGCGAGGTTGAGCACGGTGAAGCCATTGGCCTCGCTGCTGGTTAGATCGGCCTGCTCAAGGTTGGCATTGACCAGGTTGGCATCGTTGAGATGGCTGTCCCGCAGATCGGCCGCGGATAGGTTGGCTTCACGCAGGTTGGCCTGAATGAACAGTGCGCGAGTGGCGGTCACATGGCTGAGGTTGCTGTGGCAGAAGTCGGTGCCACGCATGTCTGCTGCGGTCAGACTGGCTCGTTCCAGCTTGGCGAAGCGGATCTCGGCCTTGCGCAGATCGGCACCTTCTAGGTTGGCTTCGCTGAGGTCGGCGCCGGAAAGCACAGCGACATTGGCCGGGCGCTCCGTTCCAGCGCGCACCTTAGTGAGGTTGGCAGCCTTGAGGTTGGCGTCGTTCAGATGGGCGCTGCGCAGGTTGGCACCGGTCAGTATTGCACCCTGCAGATTGGCGCCGACCAGATCGCTGAACTCGAGATTGGCACCGCTTAGGTCCATCCCCTGCAAATCGGCGCCGTTCAGACGCATGTCGCGCAGATCGGCTCCTACCAATGAATCGCCGTCGACCTTAGCCAAAATGTCGCCGGTCTCTTTATGTTTGATCTCGACCATCGTGTCCTCCCAGAGTTGGCGTAGGCGCTGGCCTTTTGCTTTGATGGGATTCCCAGCGCATTCCGCTATGCTATCCACCCCGCGCGCCCTTTGCACCAGAAACAAGATTGCAGTCGATCTGCACCTGAGGAGGAGACGATGAAGCTTGAGACACTCGCCATCCATGCCGGCTTTGAACCGGACCCAACCACCAAGGCGGTTGCCACGCCGATCTATCAGACCACCAGCTACGCGTTCGATGATACACAGCACGGTGCCGATCTGTTCGACCTTAAGGTGCCGGGTAACATCTACACCCGCATCATGAATCCGACCAGCGATGTGCTCGAGAAGCGCGTCGCGGCCTTAGAAGGCGGTGTCGGGGCGCTGGCCTTGGCCTCGGGGATGGCTGCGGTGACCAATTCCATCTTTACGCTGGCGCAGGCCGGCGACAACATCATCGCTGGCTCGACGCTCTATGGTGGCACCTACAACCTGTTTGCACACACGCTGCCGCGGCTTGGCATCGAGGTGCGACTGGTCAAGCCGAATGATATCGATGCGATGGCCGCGCAGATTGACGCCAACACCAAGGCGGTCTTTTGTGAGTCGATTGGCAATCCGGCCGGGAATGTCGCCGATCTGAAGGCGATCTCGGACATGGCCCATGCGCAGGGCGTGCCGGTCATCTGTGATAACACGGTCCCAAGCCCCTATCTCTGTCGGCCGTTCGAGCATGGTGCCGACATTGTTGTGCACGCGCTGACCAAGTACATGGGCGGTCATGGCACCACCATCGGTGGCGCGTTAGTCGACTCTGGCACCTTTCCCTGGGCAGAGCATGCCGATCGCTTCCCGATGCTCAATGAGCCGGATGTCTCCTATCACGGTGTGGTCTACACCGAGGCGCTTGGGCCGGCTGCCTATATCGGCCGCGCGCGCGTGGTGCCATTGCGCAACATGGGCAGCGCCATCTCACCGTTTAACAGCTTTCTTATTCTGCAAGGGATCGAGACCCTGCCGGTGCGCATGGACCGCCATTGTGAGAACGCGATCGCGGTGGCCGAGTATCTAAAGGGCCACGACAAAGTTGAATGGGTGCGCTATGCCGGTCTGCCCGACAGTCCGGATTATCCGCTGGTGCAGCAGTACATGGACGGCGCCAAGGCCAGCTCGATCCTCTCCTTCGGGATCAAGGGCGGCCGCGAGGGCGGTGCGCACTTCATCGATGCGCTCAAGCTCGCCGTGCGTCTGGTCAATATCGGCGATGCCAAGACGCTGGCCTGCCATCCGGCCACTACCACGCATCGGCAGCTGTCGCCCGAGGAGCTGGCCGGCGCTGGGGTCAGCGAGGATCTGGTGCGGCTGTCGATTGGCATTGAGCACATCGATGACATCATCGCCGATCTGGACCAAGCCTTAGCGGAGGCGTAACCCGCACCAGAAACGCTGGCAGCGGCAGCCTTAGACCCTAGTCCAACGGGCCCGAAATGGACTCGAACGCCCGCTCCAAGAGTTGTCGACGAGCTGAGTAGACTAGACTGCGATGAAGATTCACTGCTTGATGCACGTGCCGTTCGAAGGGCCAGCCCAGATCGCTGATTGGGCCGAAAGCCGTGGCCATCCCATAGCGTTCAGTCATCTGTTCGCCGGCGATGTGTTGCCAGAGCTCGACGCCTTCGATCGCCTCGTCGTGATGGGTGGCCCCATGGGGATCGGGGACGAAGACCAGTACCCTTGGCTCAGCGCCGAGAAAGCGCTGATTCGGGCGGCGATTGATGCCGGCCGCTCGCTGGTTGGTGTCTGTCTCGGTGCGCAGCTGATTGCTGAGGCGCTCGGCGCGCCGGTGACCCGGAATCCGTATCCGGAGATCGGCTGGTTTCCGATCCGGCTGACTGAGGCCGCGCGTGCTCACCCGCTGTGCAAGGACCTGCCTGCCGAGCTGCAGGTCCTGCACTGGCATGGCGATACCTTTGGATTGCCGCCCGGGGCCCTGCAGCTGGCCGAGAGCGATGCCTGCGCGCAGCAGGGCTTTCTGGTCGATAATCGCGTCCTTGGCCTGCAGTTCCATCTAGAGATGACGCCGACGAGTCTGCGCGCACTCTGTAGCCACTGCGCCGATGAGCTGGAGCCAGCCTCCTTCGTGCAGAGCGCGGAGCAGATGCTTGCGGTGTCGAACGTGCGCTATGAGGAAACGGCACGGGCATTGGAGGTGCTGCTCGATCGGCTTGCGTAGACAGGGCCTCTGGAACGCAAAGCGCCTGTGAGCGACTAAGGGGCCATGGCACGGCGCCGATGATCAGGCGCTGTCGATCTAGACTTGCGAGAGAGCTACTGATGACCAAGCGATACTTGCTGCGGGCCACACTGGTTTCTGCGCTGACCTTCTCGATTGGCCTGGCGACAGGGGCCTGGGTCGTTTCGGGCGAGGTCGACCGTCCTGACTCTGAAATCGCCCCCATGGATATCAGGGATGCTGACGCGTCGACCTCTGTGCCAGACTCGGCTGACAAGCTCGGCGCAGCGCTAACAGTGACAAGCGACACCGCCTCGGTCGTCCCTGAAGAGGACCCTAAGCCCGCGGAGCCGACCCAAGAACTGGTGTCGCCCGAAGCACAACAGGTCTTTTTGGCGCGGCTCGAGGAGCTTTCGCAGGGCTGGGGCCGGATGCAAGCTGAGCTGGTCGCGTTGCAGCAGCGGGTCGTGAGCCTGGAGCGCCGTCCAGTGCCCGCTGTGGATGATGCCTCAACGGCTGGTCGGGCCGACGCCGCTCGGCCGCGCACACCGCAGGAGCAGCGCGATGCCCTAGTCCGCGCCGGTATTGCGGCGGGCACCGCCGATGAGATCCTCTGGCGCCGCTCGCAGGCCGAGCTGGATCGGCTCGAGCTGCGCGATCAGGCTTTGCGCGAGGGCTGGCTCGGTACCGACCGCTATCGAGAAGAGATGCGAGCGCTGAATGCTGAGCGCGTCTCGCTGCGGGACGAACTCGACGTCGAGGCCTACGACCGTTACCTCTTCGAGACCGGCGAGACCAATCGGGTCAGTGTTGACTCAGTCATCGCCGGCTCCGCTGGCGACCAGAGTGGCCTGATGCCTGGTGATGTGATCGAGCGCTACGGCGATGAGCTTGTGCTGGACTTCAACGATTTGCGCTCCGCAACCAGTGCCGGCGCGCGCGGTGAGCTGGTGCCTGTCCAGGTGCGCCGCGACGGCCAGGTCGTCGAGGTCTGGATGCCGCGCGGCCCGATTGGTATCCGGCTCGATGCCGCTCGCGTGGACCCAAACAGCTGAACTTACGATCAGGTAGGCCTGGCTAATCATCTGCTCAGAGCAGCTGCTTTGGGCTGATCTCGGATCAGTCCACCCAAGCAGCCTTGCTACCTCCGCTAGACCCAAATAGAGCATTTCAACCGCAGATTAAGCAGATGAGCGCAGAGACATTAAGCCACTACGGCCAATCTCTGCTCCACCTGGTCGGTGACCTTTGTGTTCTCGTTAAGCCACTGTTTCGACTCTTTTTAATCTGCGTCAATCTGTGTCATCTTCGGTTTGCAAGTCAATCCCAACTCAGCGCCCCACCGGTCTGATACTCGGTGACCCGGGTCTCGAAGAAGTTCTTTTCCTTCTTCAGGTCCAGCACCTCTGACATCCAGGGGAAGGGGTTGCTCACGCCGGGGTATTGCTCCGGCAGGCCGATCTGCGCGCAGCGGCGGTTGGCAATGAACTGCAGGTACTCCTCGAACATCGGCGCGTTGAGTCCTAGCACCCCGCGCGGCATGGTCTCGTGGGCATACTCGGCCTCGAGCTGCACCGCGTCGCGGATCATGGTGATCAGCTCCTGCTTGAAGCTGTCGCTCCACAGATGCGGGTTCTCGATCTTGATCTGGTTGATCACGTCGATGCCGAAGTTCATGTGCATCGACTCATCGCGCAGGATGTACTGGAACTGCTCGGCGGTGCCGGTCATTTTGTTGCGCCGGCCCATGCTCAGCACCTGCACGAAGCCGACGTAGAAGAAGATGCCCTCGAAGATGATGTAGAAGGCGACCATCTCGCGCAGCAGTTTTTGATCGTTCTCTTGTGTGCCGGTATGGAAGTGCGGGTCGGCCAGGTACTGGGTGTAGGGCAGCGCCCACTCGGCCTTGCGCGCGACCGAGGGCACCTCGCGGTACATGTTGAAGATCTCGCCTTCGTCCAGCCCTAGGGACTCGACTACATATTGGTAGGCGTGGGTGTGCAGCGCCTCCTCGAAGGCCTGGCGCAGCAGGTACTGGC
>CAZEZH010000113.1:0-10936 GCA_964516305.1 uncultured Halochromatium sp.
CCGGGCACTGATCCAGTTCATGCTCGACCTGCACACCGAGGAGCACGGCTACAGCGAGACCTATGTGCCCTATCTGGTCAACGCCGACAGCCTGCGCGGCACCGGCCAGCTGCCGAAGTTCGAGGAAGACCTGTTCCGGGTGCCGGGGCCGGAGCGCGACTTCTATCTGATTCCGACCGCCGAGGTGCCGGTCACCAACCTGGTGCGGGATCTGATTTGTGACGCCGACAGCCTGCCGCGCAAATGGGTCGCACACACGCCCTGCTTCCGCAGCGAGGCCGGCTCCTACGGCAAGGACACCCGCGGCATGATTCGCCAGCATCAGTTCGAGAAGGTCGAGCTGGTACAGGCGGTGCGGCCAGAGGAGTCTTTCGCCGCACTGGAGCAGCTCACCGGCCATGCCGAGACCGTGCTGCAGCGGCTCGGGCTGCCCTATCAGGTGGTCACCCTCTGCACCGGCGATCTCGGCTTCTCGGCGGTGAAAACCTACGACCTCGAGGTCTGGCTACCCGGACAGCAGCGCTATCGGGAGATCTCCTCCTGCTCCTGCTTCGGCGACTTCCAGGCGCGCCGGCTGCAGGCGCGCTGGCGCAATCCGGAGACCAACAAGCCCGAGCTGCTGCATACGCTGAATGGCTCCGGGCTCGCGGTCGGGCGCACGCTGGTGGCGGTGCTGGAGAACTATCAGCAGGCCGATGGCAGCATCGAGGTGCCTGAGGTGCTTCAGCCGTACATGCGTGGCTTGGCCGTCCTTAAGCCAGGCGACTGATGCCCTTGCGCCTGCTGATTTGCCATCATTGACTGGAGTGTCGCCATGAAAGAGCCCATACCAACCCCGCCATCGACCTCCAACTCATCCACCTCTAACGCGCAGATCATCTACATCCTCTATCTGGTCAGCCTAGTGGTTGGGGTGACCGGTATTGTTGGCGTGATCATGGCCTATGTGTATCGGGACACGGCGCCAGACTGGCTGCGCAGCCATTATCGCTTCCAGATCCGCACCTTCTGGATCGGGCTGCTCTATGTCGTCTTAGGCATGCTACTCAGCGTGGTGCTGATCGGCTTCCTGCTGCTGCTGTTCTGGCTGATCTGGCTCATCCTGCGCTGCGTGAAGGGCCTGCAGCAGCTGGAGCGCCGCGAGCCGGTGACCGATGTCGAGACCTGGCTGTGGCCGAAATAGCGCAAGCCGCTCAAGAGAGAACGGAGGCATGGACGGCATTCGTGGCTAGCAATCCGTTGTGCCCTGCGCGGCGAGTTGTATCCATGCAATGAGGAGCCATCTGGCGCAACGCATGGCGCTGATTCAGCCCTTTCATGTCATGGAGGTGCTGGCCCAGGCGCAGGCGCTGGAGCAGTCGGGCCGGGATGTGATCCATCTCGAGATCGGCGAGCCGGATTTTCCGACCCCGGAGCCGATCGTCGCGCGCGCACAAGCCGCTTTGCAGGCTGGCAAGACGCACTACACCGCCGCGCTCGGCTTGCCGGAATTACGTGCGTTGATCGCCGAGCAATATCCCGCAACGGTGCGTCCGGCTCCGGAGAGAGTGGCACTGGTGCCCGGCTCCTCTGCAGCCTTGTTGGTCAGCTTCGCGTTGCTGCTTGACCCAGGCGACGAGGTCTTGCTGGCCGATCCGGGTTATCCCTGCAACGCCAATTTCATCCAGCTCTTCGATGGGGTGCCTGTGCGTATCCCCTGTGGTCCGGAGACCGCCTATCAGCTCACGCCGAAGTTGATCCGCGCGCATTGGAGCAAGCGCACCCGCGCGGTGCTGCTCGGCTCACCGGCGAATCCAACCGGCGCTGTGATCGCGCCCGAGCAGATGAGCGCGATCGCGGCGAGCGTGCGCGGGCTTGGCGGAACGCTGGTCGTGGATGAGATCTATCATGGGCTGGTCTACGAGGGACCGATCCGCAGCGCGCTGCACGACGGCGATGACCTGTTCGTGATCAACAGCTTCTCGAAGTTCTACGGCATGACCGGCTGGCGCCTCGGTTGGCTGGTGGCGCCGGAGGCCTATGGCGATGCGGTCACTCGGCTGTGTCAGAACCTGTTCATCTCCGCGCCGACCCTCTCGCAGCATGCGGCGCTCGCGGCCTTTGAACCGGCAACCCTGGCCGAGCTGGAGCGGCGTCGGCAGGCTTTCCAACAGCGCCGGGACTTCCTCGTCCCAGCGCTGCGACAGCTTGGCTTTCAGGTTCCGTTAGCGCCGGCTGGTGCCTTCTATGTCTATGTCGATACGAGCGACCTCACCGATGACAGCCAGCGTTTCGCCGACCAGGTGCTGGAGCAGACCGGCGTCGCGATCACGCCCGGGCGGGATTTCGGCGACTACCGCCAGCTCGAGCATCTGCGTTTCTCCTACGCCGCGCCGCTGGCACGGTTGGAAGAGGCGGTGGAACGCCTGCGCCGATGGCTCGCGCATGGCCAGCGTTAGTAAGATTCTCCACCAAGCATCGATTGTGATCTGGCGATCAAACTCGATAAGCTGGTGATTCTCGCAGAGCATCCATGAGCCGCCTTGATGAGCACTTATGACACCGACTTTCATCAGTGGATCGAAGAGCAATCAGCCCTGCTACGGGCGGGCAGCCTCGCGCAGCTCGATGTGACGAACTTGATCGAGGAGCTGGAGAGCATGAGCGCACGAGAGCGACGGGAGCTGATCAACCGCCTCGCTGTGTTGTTGGCGCATCTGCTCAAATGGGAATACCAGCCCGAGCGCCGCAGTACCAGCTGGCGCCTGACCATCAATGAGCAGCGCCGTCAGCTCGCATTGTTGCTCGAAGACAGCCCTAGCCTGCGGCAGCGCCTGCCCGAGCTGCTGCTCCGGAGTTATCGCAATGCGACCCGTGCCGCCATGGAAGAAATCGGCTTTCTGAAGTCGCCGTTTCCCGAGCACTGCGCCTACAGCATCAGGGAGATCCTGGACGAGGATTATTGGCCAGGGGATTGAGCTTGATCCGGGATTGAACTGAGTCCTGCGTCAGGTCTTGCGCGAGACGAATCCGATTCTTGCCCGCACTCTTGGCCCGATACATGGCGTCATCGGCCAAGCGCATCAGCGTCTCCGGATCATCGGCATCGTCCGGCCAGAGGGCGAGGCCGATGCTGGCGCCAACCTGCATCTGGTTCCAGGACAGGGCCTCGATGCGCGCGCGCAGCTTGTCGGCCGCCTTCTCGGCCGCGGCCAGCTCCTCGATCTCGGCGAGTAAGACGACGAACTCATCGCCACCCTGGCGGGCGGCAAGATCGGTGGCGCGGCAATTGGACGCCAAGACCTGTGCCACGTCGATCAGCACCTGATCGCCGGCCTTGTGGCCATGGCGGTCGTTGATGGCCTTGAAGCCGTCGAGGTCCATGAACAGCAGTGCGAAGCGTCGATCATGTCGCTTTGCGCGTTGGGCCTCCTGCAGTAGTCGCTCTTCAAAGGTGACGCGATTGGCAAGCCCGGTCAGCGGGTCGAAGCGCGCCATGGTCTCGAGATGCGCCCGATAGCGGCGCCGCTCGGTGGCGACGACGAGCCAAGCCCAAGTGCCGATCGCAAGCAAGACCAGGACCACGGCGCCGATGATCACTGCCTGCAAGATCGCCTCACGACGCCAGCCATTGATGAGCGCCTGCGGCACCTGGGACATCAGCACCCAGCGATATCCCGTGTCGGACAGGCTCTCGGCCCGGAGGCCGCGCCGATCGAGGCAGCCTTTGAGGCCATCCAGCGGATAATAATGCTCGAAGGTGAACAGCCCTTCGGGAACCGCGTAGGTGCCGCTCGGCTGCTGATTGATCTGCGCCCAGACCGCGGGATAGTGGTGCGCCATACGATCCTCGGCATGCTCGGGAAACATGAAGCCCCAGCCTGGCGGTGGATTCGGCGTCACCAGCCAGTAGCCCTCATTGTTGACCATCATCGGCTGGCCAACGCTGAGCCCACCGGCGGCCTCGACCTGATCGAGCATCCTCTGCGCCATCAGGTTGATCAGCACGATGCCGCGCTTGTCGCCGGCGGCGTCGACCACCGGGGTGCCGACCCGGATCATCGGCTTATAGGGCTCTTCGATCTCGCCGTGCTCAATGTTCAGGTCCAAGGGTGAGACGTAGATCTGCCCCGGTTCGAGCGCCATCGTCTCGCGGAAGTAGTAGCGG
This sequence comes from uncultured Halochromatium sp., assembly GCA_964516305.1. GTDB lineage: Bacteria > Pseudomonadota > Gammaproteobacteria > Chromatiales > Chromatiaceae > Lamprobacter. Next base: position 4,148 of record CAZEZH010000113.1, read on the forward strand.
TTCGACTTATCTTGCAGCTCCGCGTCAGCAACGATAGCCGGGCGGCCGTCGTTATCGTTGACCCTCACGATCTCCCGGCCATGGTCGTCGAGGAAACGGATCTGGTCATAATCGTTGGCGTTGCGCGCGAGCGCGAGGTATTCCGCGGCCATCGCCTGGCGGGCCTGCTGCCGGTCTTCCAGCAACAGATGGCTCAGCTCATTCTGTTGCGCCAGCACACAGAGATCGGTCGCGACGGACTGCAGCCCGGTCTTCACCGCCTCGCGTTGCAGATCGACGGCGAAACGCTCGCTGCGCTCAACCGCCTCCATGCGCGCTGCGATGGACCAGAACACATAGCCGCTGAGCGCGCCGATCGGAACCAGCGCTAACAGCGGGAAGATGAGCAGAAATGCGCGCCAGGGTGAGGTCACTTGATGCATCTGGAAATGCTAGCCGAAACTCGGCTCGGGTGCCTCTGCTTCCGCGTGCAGTCGAGCGCGCGCCTCCAAGGCTGGCCTTCGCATCGCGACTGCGCACCGCTTATCCGCCCTGGTTCGCCGCGGGGCGTTGGTGTCCTGGGCATCGTCCCTGTCTTGTCCCTGCGGTTCGTCGAGCAGGCTCAGCTGTTGCATCAGCGCCGCGCGAGCAGCAACAGTTGGCCGTTCCGCAGCACCTGCGCGCTGTAGAGCCCACCGGAGGTGCGCAGGGCCTGGGTAACATCCTGGACCTGGGCGATCGCGCGCCCGTTGAGCTGGATGATCAGATCATCCTCGCGCAGCCCATTTTGCCAGGCTGGGCTGCCGGGGCGGATCGGGCCAACCACGACGACGCGGGTTTGGGTGCGGTTTGAGCGTCGCGTTGCCTCGCCGATCAAGGCGCCTTCGAGCGCTGGGTTGAGGGTCTCGCCGTGAACGAAATCGGCATAGGGGTCATCGATCTGCGCCTTGAGTCGACGGGTCTTGCCGTCGCGCAGCACCTCCAGCTCGATGCGGGTGCCGGGCGGCAACAGGCCGACCCGCGAGCGCAGATCGTTGGCGCTGTTCACCGCACGCCCATCAACCCCGGTGATGATGTCGCCTGGCTTGAGGCCAGCCCGCAACGCGGGCGAGTCGGGCTCCAACGCGGCGACCACGGCGCCGCGAAAGCGATCGATCTCCAAGGCGCTGGCGATCTCTGGGGTCAGATCCTGAACGCCGGCGCCGAACAGGCCGCGGCGCACGCTGCCATGCTCGAGGATCTGCTCGAGCACGATCTTCACCATGTTGGTCGGGATCGCGAAGCCGATGCCGACGTTGCCGCCACCAGGGGCGAGGATCGCGGTGTTGATGCCGACCAGCTCGCCGCGCAGGTTGACCAAGGGTCCGCCCGAGTTGCCGGGATTGATCGAGGCATCGGTCTGGATGAAGCTCTCGTAGCCCTCGATGCCAAGCCCGGTGCGCCCGAGCGCGCTGACGATACCGGAGGTGACCGTGTGCGCGAGCCCGAACGGGCTGCCGATGGCAACCACGAAGTCGCCGACCTGCAGCCTGTCCGAGTCGGCGAGTGGCACCGCGGTGAGGTCATCGGCCTCGACCCGCAGCACGGCGATGTCGGTCTCGGGATCTGAGCCGACCAGCTTGGCGTCGAGCCGACGGCCGTCGTCGAAGGTGACGCGGATTGTATCGGCGGCGCGCACCACATGGTGGTTGGTCAGAATGATGCCACGCTTGGCGTCGATCACCACGCCCGACCCCAGGCTCTGGCTCTCGCGATTCCGTTGATGGCCGGGGATGTCGAAGAAGCGGCGGAAGAACGGATCGCGTAGCAGCGGATGCTCGGTGGCCGCGATCTCGGTGACGGTCGAGACATTGACCACGCCGGGTACCGTTTCCGCGAGCATGGGCGCCAGCGACGGCAGCGGCTCGCCATCGACCGCCGCGGGCAGCACGGCCAGCGCCAGCGGAGTCGTCAGCGCCAGCCAGGTCGCGAGCAGCGCGGTGCTGAGCAGGCGGGCTGTCCTCGGCAAGATCGATGCAGTGAGAGGACGGAGAGGTAACAGAGACATAGGTGTGCACTGAAGTCTGCGATGGGCGATTTCAATTAACGTGTCGATCCGATGAGACAAGCTGCCGTCGATGCGCTAGAGGTCGCCGCTCTGCGAGGCTGAAGGTCTGCAACCGGAGAAAGCGGCATTGCCAGTCTCGGGTGTTGGAACAATCGTACAATACCCATCACAGCGATCGAAGGACTAAAGCCTATGCCCATCTTCAGCCGTTTCCTCAGTATCGACTGCCCGGCCCGGCTGGAGGTTGCCGCCGATGGCAGCTACCCAGCCTTCCGAGTCGAGTTCAGCGCCGATGGGGAGATTCCCTTTCCGCAAGTGATCCTGCGTGCTTCTGGTCGCGAGACCCTGATCAATGGCGATGCCATCCTCAGCTCGGAGGAGGGCACCGGACGCTGGCATTACCAGGCGACGGTGCCGGCCGGCAGCGCGGCGGGCGATCGGCTCGATCTGCAGATCGAAGGCTGTCGGCGAGCCGATATCCAGCAGGCCGGTGGCGGCGATTGGATCAAGACCTTCGCGCAAGTGCAGCTCGAGCGCGCTGGCGCTGAAGCGGCATTTGATCCTCAGCAAGGCTCCGCTGCCAGTGCAGGCGACGGGCCCGGCGGCGCTCGAAGCGGCCCGGCAGGCCCGACAGGCCCAGCAGGGGAGGCTGGCTTAGCCGAAGGCGCGGCACAGGCCGGCGCCGAGCAACGATCTGCAAGCGCCCAAATCCAGCCCGCGCAGAGCAACGGTGCCGAGGTCAAGCTCTACTTCGGCATCCACAAGCACATGCATCAGCCCTACTACAACACCACCGATCCTGATGCCTGGGATGGCGAGAAGGACGAGATCTTTGGCTCGCGCGGTGGCAACTACAGGGATTTCGTGCCTGCTGCGGTGCGCCAGTACATCGATGGCGGCCTGGCCCATGCTGGGCTCTCGACGAGCTGGAGTGGCACGCTCATCGAGCAGCTCGAGCGCTGCGCCGAGCTCGGCCGCTGCGGTGGACGTTTCAGTGGCTGGAATCGCCCGCTACGCGAGATGGCGGATGCCAAGACCGCGCTCGGCAACCCCCGCATCGCGTTCTCGGCATTCGGCTTCTACCACCCACTGATGCCGCTGATCCCGCATCGCGACATCGTGCGCAATATCCAGCGCCATCGTGATTTGATCGAGCGTGTCTTTGGCGCCGAGGCCTCGCGGGTGCTGTTCCCACCAGAGACGGCGTTTCATGTGCGCATGATCCCGGCGCTGGTCGAGGCCGGCGTCGAGGCGGTGATCTATGATTCCATCCATCGCTTCCGGGCCTGCAAGGACTATCCCTACGCTGGCATCGAGGAGGGCATGCTGCCGCCAAATCCAGCAGATCAGACCAATCCGCCGGTCGATGATTGGCTGCAGCTACACAACATCTGGGCCGCGTCGAAGATCAGCCCGAGCCTGCTGCGACCCGAGTATGTGGGCTATGAGGATGCCGAAGGCACGCTTCACAAGATCATCGCCATCCCGGCCGAGCGCTACATCGGCAACGAGGACGCACGCGGTGGCTTCGGCGCGCTGCAATACCCTGACGTGCTCGGTCAGCTCTACCAACGCATCGTCGAGACCGGTGACTTTGATCCCAAGCATCCGCCGTTCTTCCTGCTGCATTCGGATGGCGATAACCACGGTGGCGGTGCCGATAGCTACTACCATCACAATACCGGCCGGCTGGTTGAGTGGCTGCAGCGCGATCCGCGCTTCGAGCTGACCACGGCCGAGGATTATCTGCAGCGCTTCCCGCCCGACCCTGCGCAGGTTGCCCATATCGAGCCCGGCTCCTGGGCCGGTGCTGACAATGGCGACCCGCAGTTCATGAAGTGGTTCAGCCGCTACGATCAGCCGTACTCGCCGGATCTGAACTCCTGGGCCGTGCTCACCGCATTTCAGGATCTGGTGCACACGCTCGAAGACAGCGCGCCCGAGCATCCAGCGCTGGCCGAGTCGGTGCGCCTGCTGTTGACCGCTGAGACCAGCTGCTACTGGTACTGGACCGGGCAGTCGGAGTGGGATCAGCAGGTGACCAACGCCGCTAATCTGGCACACAGCCGGCTCAAGGTTGAGCTTGATGTCCTGGTCGCCGCCGGGCGCGACCAGCGTGGGCCGACCATCTTCCCGCCCTGGATCGTGCCGGAGAATCCGGGCGGCAAGCGCTGGGGCCAAGGCTGTCTGCTCGATGCCCCCCGCGAGGCGGTGGTGAATAGCTTCGTCGCCGACTGCTCGGGGCTGAAGCGGGTCGAGCTTGTGCTGTTCAGCGACACCGGCGAGCAGCGCCTACCGATGCACGATCATGGCCCCTATCCGTCGCAGACCGGCGCTGCCTTGATCGCGAATTATTTCACCGCGCAACTGCCCGTCGGTGCCGGTGATCTCCGTTACTACCTCGAGGCCGAGGATCAGCGCGGCAATGTCACCCGTGGCAGCCTGGAGCGGATCTTCTTGGCATAGCAAGCGGGTGCTGCGACGACCCGCCAAGCAGCGGCGCTGCTCGCTCAGCCCTGCCCGTGCGCGACACTCTCTGCGCAGGGGGCTGCGCCGAGCAGCTTCCCGCTCAGGTAGGCCTGCAGTGCTTGACTCACCGTTCCGGTTGCGCCGGTAGCGGTCTGCACGCCGGCCTCTTGGAAGAACGCGATGGCTCGGCCGCCCATGCCTCCACTGATCATGACCTCCGCACCCTGTTGCTGGATAAAGGTCGGAATCTGCCCCGGCTCATGTGACTCGGCAAAGGGATTGGCCACGACCTCGGTGGCCTTGACCCCGTCATTCTCCAGTTGCACCAGCACAAAGTGTGGTGCATGTCCAAAATGCTGCGCGACCGGGCTGTCCAATCCGGCAGCGGTTTCAGCGGTAATGGCAATCTTCATCGGTTCTTAAACTCCAAGGGTCGGCTATCGGTCGATTGGTTGCGCCAAGTTTCGTTCTTCCGTCCGGCGCGGGCCAGACTGGCTCATCGCTGCGTGGGCTGGCAGAGAGTGGGATGCAATGGCGAGCACGGCGGTGCAGTGGCTGCCCAGTCCCGAGAGTATCGACCCATGTTGGGGTCTATGGCGCTGATGTTTCGCAGTCGCCTCAAGCAGCCGTTTCTAAGTTCATCGCACCGGCGCCTGCGAGTAGGCTGGGGCCTAGCATCAGGCGTAGTGCCGCAGAGGTCTCGACCTCAGGCCTGTTGAGCCGAGGCGGCTGATATAGGGCCTCTGTCTAATCGGCATCGGTGAACCGATGCTCGGACAGCAGGATCGCGAGGTAAGGCGCATACGTCAGTACGGCTCCTTGCATGATGCCCAAGCCGTCAAGGGTCTCGGAAAGGCGATCTAATAGCGCCTCGTCTTCCGGCCTTTCCGTCATCTCGTTTAAGACCTCCAGTAATGGAGCCAGTGTTTTGGCATCGAGATAGTGCTTGAGCATCGATATGGACTCATCAATCCTCTGGGCATCGACGGTCTTGCTCAATTTAGACATGCTTACAGGCCCTTGTGTTGGAAGCTTGGTGGGGCGGCCTAGACGAGCATCGATTTGCGGCGGTCCCGCCGGCCTGTCTCGAGCCCGAAGTGCTTGATTCCCCGTGGTTAGAAGCCGTTGGCTATATCGAGCGCTATGGCGCGCCCCGCACTCATGTTGACCCGAGGCAGGTCACCACCAGCGTGCGCTGATGGCTATGGGTGCGATGCTCCCACAAAAAAACGCCTTGCCAAGTGCCCAGTGCGAGCCGACCCTGGCGAATCGGTATCGTCAGACCCGGGCCGGTCAGGACGCTGCGGATGTGTGCAGACATGTCATCCGGGCCTTCCTGATCATGAGCATAGTGCGGGTCGCCATCGGGAATCTCACGCTGCAGATGCCCTTCCAGGTCGCGAAGCACCGTCGGATCGGCATTCTCGGTGATCAGCAGCGAGGCGCTGGTGTGCTGGCAAAAGACCTGGCAAAGCCCGGTCTGGATGGTGGAGGTCTTGATGATCTCAGCCACGCGGTCGCTGACCTCGATCGGACCGCGTGCGCGGGTCGAGAGGGAGAAGGTCGCCTGGTGAATCTGCATCTGTCGTGCGCGCCTCTTTGGCCGGTGCCCAGATCGGGCTGTGCTTTGCGTTGAATGGTGCCAGGGCGCTTTGCCGCAGACAATGGTCACGCGCTGTGTTGGTGGCGAGGTTGGCGAATACTTCCTGAGCTGCGGCAAGGGTTGAGCGATCTACGGTGGCGCAGGCGCTGATGGCTGTGGCTTGATGCAGACGACGAATAATAAGCAACAATCCGATCAGCCGCTGCTCTTCAAACGGCAAATGGGGGCTGAACCTGATGCTGCCCTATGCCAGTCTCGACCTCGACCCCGATAACGGCCCGATCCAGGCGAGCAGCGCTAACCTGGGGGATTTGCTGGTGAGTCCGTTCCTGCAGTGGGACCCGATCATGGGGCCGAAGGGGCCGCGCTTGATGCAGCGGATTGAGCTGCACGGGTACTACTTGAAGGAGTTTACCGACAAGCGCCTCGATGGCAAGCGCATCAAAGACAGCCAGGAGCAGGTGCTTGGTCTCGGCCCGGGCTTGGTCTATCACCTGTCCAAGCACGACCACATCTTCTTCAATGCCTACTGGGAGACAGAGGCCGACAACCGGCCTGAAGGTAGCCGCTTCAATCTGCGCTACTTACATCACTTCCATTGAGTGAGGAAAGGCAATCCCAGCATTTGGTGGGCCGTGTAGGATTCGAACCTACGACCAAGGGATTATGAGTCCCCTGCTCTAACCGCTGA
>CAZEZH010000114.1:0-10906 GCA_964516305.1 uncultured Halochromatium sp.
CTGATGGCGCGTGATCAGGAAGCGCGCGATCGGCCCACCCATCAGGCTCGCCAGAATCAAGCCAAAGGTCGCACTGGCGATACCGATCTCCATCGCATTCTCGATGCCGAAACCTTCGGCGATCGACGGCGCCCAAGCGATGGTGGTGCCATGGCCGCCGATCAGCGAGACACTCCCCCCGAGCACACCAACTGCTCCGGACAGATTGAACAGCGAGGCGACACCGACCCCGGTGAGATTCTGCGCAAACATGAAACCGATGGTGATCGCGAGCAGGATCAGCAGCGGCCGGCCACCAGCGAGCAGATCGGCCGCGCGGGCGTTGATACCGATGGTGGTGAAGAAGTACACCAACAGGATATCGCGCGCCCGCAGCTCGAACTCGACCGCATAGCCGGAGCCGAGATAGACCAGCGCAAACAGCAACGAGAACAGCAGCCCACCGGTCACCGGCTCCGGGATGCTCAGTTCACGCAGCAGGCCGACCTTGTCGTTCAGCCGTTTGCCGACGAATAGCACCAAGACACCAATGGTGACGGCCAGGAAGGAATCGATGCGGAGAATACCCTCAGCCAGTTCCATCAACAGACCCTCTTGGTGGATGAAGCGCAGCGAGTCCGTGAAACGTCGCGCGCATCACGGACTCGCGTGAGATCAGACTGACGTCTCTAAAGACTGATCTTCGAGGAAGGCGCGCAGCGTATCTTCGCGATCCTTCTCCAGTGAGGTCTGCAGTACCTTGCCCTTGCCCCGGAACTCGGACAGCCCGTCGAGCACCTTGTCGGCCGTGACCTTGCGCACCAAGACAAAGACTGCCGCGCAGCCGGGGCGGAAATTTTCTGCCAGCCCTTTCATGAACTCGTCATTGATGCCGATATCGGTGAATCTCCCTGACAGTGCACCGGCGCCGGCGCCGATGGCCGCACCGAGCAGCGGATTCAGGAACAGAAGGCCGATCAGCATCCCCCAGAAGCCACCGCCGACCGCCCCGGCACTGGTCAGATTCACGGCCTGATGCAGCTTGACCTTGCCATTCTCGTCGCGCGTCGCGACGACGATGTCCTCAATATCGATCAGGTAGGCCTTCTGCATCTTGGCCAATTCAGCGCGAAGCTCGAACGCGAGCTCCTGGTCCGGAAACGAGACCACAATCAAATCACTCATTATTCTCTCCGCAGTCAGTCAGGCTATTGATCAAAAGGCACGGCTCAGCCTCAACGAATCACGATCGCCAACGCCGCCAAGGTGGCTTGGATCTGCCACGCATGTTGTAATTTCGAACCCGTCTATGTCGGCCGAGACCTCAGCATCATCTCAACACGGCTTCAGAATTAGCGTGCCACAGGCTTCACCAGGAAGTTTGGAGCTTAGCAGCGGCCATAACACCCGGCAACTGCATTCGTCAGGGGGATCAGAAAGCTCAGAATAACCTTTTCTGAGCACTTGACTTCTTCTGAAATCTTTAATCCACCAGTTGAAACAGACTGAAGAGAAACCCTTCAGCCATGGCTGTATTATTCGACGACCATCGCGGCATTTCGCTCATTCCGCTGTCGCCCCTCACCATCATCGGCCTCTCGCTGCTGAACCCGGCAGCAGCGGATGAGGTCATCATGCGCAACGGCGATCGACTCAGCGGTGATGTCGTCCGTCAGCACGACGGTCAACTGCGGCTGCAGACTGAGTACGCCGGCGAGGTGAGCATCGATTGGGAACAGGTCCGTGAGGTCCGACTCGACGAGCCGACGCCGATGCTGCTAGACAACGACGAGGTGATCGCGGTTGCAGGCCTTACCCGAGATCCGGACCAGCTGCAGGTCAGCCAGCCAGGTGCGAACGAGCCCATGTCGCTTCCGCCCGAACGCGTTCAGATCATCGAGCCAGAGTCCTGGGAAATGGGCGATGGTTATCGCCTCAACGGAATCGTCAACCTGGGTATACAAGACGAATCGGGTAATTCAGAGAGCACCGAGCTCGACCTGGATTTCGAACTCAGCTATCGGCGCCGTTGGCACGAATGGGAGACCTACGGACAGCTCGAGTACGACACCACGCGTGGCGTCAAGACCACCGAGAACTGGAGCCTGCTCAATAAGTACACGCGGCGCTTTCCGAGGTCGCCCTGGTATGGCGCCGCCTGGCTCCGCTTCAAGCATGATCGCTTTGCTGACCTGGACTTGCGTTCTCTGGTCGGCCCTGCCATCGGTTATCTATTTGATACGAGCGACAAGATTCGCTTGAGCGCAGAGTTCGGTCCGATCTATCTACGCGAAGACTTCTACGACCAGCAAGACACCAATCTTTGGGGACCCGGCCTGTTTATCGATTACGAACAAGATCTGGTTGCTGATCGGCTCCAGTTCTATCTCCGTGGCATGGGCTTCAGCGCCATCAGTGGGGAGAGCAAGGATCTCTGGGTGTCTTGGACCGGACTACGAGTGCCACTCGTCGGTGGCTTCATCGGCAGCGTCGAGTACGAGATCGACTATGACAGCGCACCTGCTCAGGCCACTAAGACCACTGACGAGACGCTGCGGTTGAAGGTCGGCTATCAGTGGTAGCCTGAAGCGCCAAAGCCTCGCCCGCCAGGTCGCTCAGCCTCGCAAGCTGGCGAAGGCCGGGCAGTAGTGGTCAGGCAAGGCGCGCGACCTCACCTCAGGTGGCTGGATCACTCATCCCGCTGCCAGCCGTTTGCATGGCCGGTCCGCGACGTAAGATCAGTTCCTGCGTCGGATAGGCGAAGGCGATGTCTGCCTCTTCGAACCGCCGATGGATGCCCAGATTGATCCCCTGCTGGATATCCATGTAGATCCCGAAGTCAGGACTGAGCACGTAGTAGACAATCTCGAACATCAGGGCAAAGTCGCCGAACTCGGCAAAGTGCGCCCGATCGAAGCGCGTATTCGGCTGCTCTTCGACGGCCTCGCGCAACATGTCGGGGATGCGCTCCAGCAGCGCGCGCGGCGTCTGGTAGACGACGCCGATGCGAAACGCGATACGCCGCTCCTCGAATTGCTTGTAGTTATGGATTCGGCTACTGAGGATGTCGCTGTTGGAGAGCACCACCTGCTCACCCGAGAGACTGCGGATGCGGGTGGTCTTGATACCGGTATATTCGATGACGCCGAGGGTGTCGCCCGCCTTGACGAAGTCACCCACTCGGAACGGCTTGTCGAGGATGATCGCCATCGAGCTGAAGACATCGCCGAGGATGTTCTGTAACGCAAAGCCGACCGCGACACTGCCGACACCCAGGGCTCCGAGCAGCCCGGCAACCGGATACTGAAAGTAGGCCAGCAGCGAGACAACGACGGTGATCCAGATGCCGACGCGGATGAACACCATCATCACGCCATAGCCGGTGACAGTGGACGGATCACGCATCTCTTTGCGAGTGCGCTTGCGGTTGAAGTAGTCCGCTATCGCTGCGTTGGCCCAGATGCCAAGCTGGATGTAGAAGGCGATGATCAGCAGACTCCAGAGCCAAGTCTTGACCGTTGGGCTGGCGAGCCCGGAGAAGACCATGGCCACGAAGAAGGCCGCGATCAGCACGAACAGCTGGCTGGTGTTGCCAGCAACCGCGGACAACGCCAGGCGCAGGTCCCCGGCATCCGTGACCGGACTCTTCACCTTGCGTCGCTTCAGCGCGCGACGTGCAGCCATTCGTATCAGTGAGACAAGAACGAGCACAACGACGAACATCGCCAATGCGGTGATCAGCTCGCGCACGCGAATGGTCTGATCGTCGATCACCAGCAGCTCGGCCTCCCACCAGTTTCCAAACGCCTCCTGTGCCTGCAACAGCTGCAGCGACAGCGTCTGTTCTTCGACCAAGGCCTCAACCTGTGGCCGCATCCCTTGCAGCAGCGCAATCAACTCATCCTGTGTCTCGAGTAGCTCGCGCCCATAGCGCTCGGCAAGATCATGCGCCGCGCTGCGCACGGCCATGGCTTCACGCAAGGCGTCCGTGACACCGGTATCACGTAAGCGTCTGGTCTGCGTCAGTTGCATCGAGCGCAGCGCATTCAGCTGACTCTCGGTGGCATCCTTTTCGCTCACCGCAGCCGCAGTCTCCATGATGAGCTGGCGCAGCAGCTCCGCAAGGTCGAGTGCCTCTGGGTCATGCATCACCTGGTAACGTTGCTCCCAGAGACGACTCATCTGCTCCAGGTTTGCAATGGCCGCGGCCAGGCTATCGATGCCTGTGCGGGCGGCCGCCAGCTCGGCTTGACGCGCCGCGACCCATTCCTCCAGGGCCGGTCGATCCTCGGTTGCATCGGTCACGGCATCGGCAAGCCGCTGACGCGTGCGATAGAGGTCTGCTTCCGCCTGATCTCCGGTGCGTTGCAAGGCGTCTATCTGAGCGCGCATCCCTTCCTTCGCCTTGCTCAACTCTTCAAGCTGCGCCTCGAGTGTATCGCGCGGAAGCTCCGCCCGCGCCTTCAAGTAGTCGATGCGCTCGGCTAACGAGACTTGACTCAACTCGGCTAGACGGTCTTCCTGACGTGCCAGCTCAAGCGCCCGCTCTGCTGCAGCAAGCTGTTGTCGAGCCAGGATCTCCTTCAAACGGACCTGCTCGAGCGCTTCTGCGAGCTGATCGCGCTCTGAGGGGGCGCGATTCTCCGCCTCGGCCGCAGTCAGCCGATCGCGCACTGCACGTCGCTCCCTGATCACTGTCGCGAGCGCCTTCTCGGCGGCGGCCATGCGCTGCTCGGCACGCAGAGCCCTATTCTCGGCAACCTCCTCGTGCGACTGTCTCAGCTTCAACTCCGCCCGAGCCTGGTCCAAGAGCGACACCTCGAACGGAGGCTCCAGCCCCAGGCCCTCGGTTTGCGCGGATTCTAGCCGTACTTGGCGGCTGTCGAGTTCGCGTTCGGATTCGACAATGCGCTCATTGAGGGTGGCATTGCGTTGAACGACGAGCCGCAATTCCTTCAGCAGTTCGATGCGTTGCTCGATTGCAGCAACCTGGGCCTGGAGTGCGCTTTGTTGCGCATTCGCCTCCTCGGGCTCGCTGGCATCCGTATCACCTTGCTCAGCCTCGGCACCCGCATCTGCTTGCGTATCCGCCTCTGCATCTGTTCTGCGATCACCAGCAACATCCGCGGCCGGCTTAACGTCCCCGGCGGCAGCCTCTGCAGCGACCTCAGCTGCAGCAGCCTTCGCGATCAACGCATCGAGGCGAGCGGTCTTTTCAGCGATGCGCGCATCGATCAAATCCAAAGACTTCTGGAAATCATCGGGCGACGCCATCGGCTGAGGAAGCTCTGGAAGACCCACCAAGGCGGGGTCGAACACCGACGCCTGGGTACCTTGCCTGACTGGCGCCTCCTGCTTCGTCTGCTCGTCCTGATCAGGACTGGTGCCTGCATCGTCGTCATCCTGCACCGTCGCTTCGGCGTTGGCGCCAACTCCAGCTTGCTGCGTGGCAGATTCTTCTTGCGCCGGCACCATCATTGGCAGCAACAACACAAACAAAAGGAACAAGATCGACAAGATTCGATTTAAAGACATATCTTTTACAAGCTTCGCGCTAAGTCAAGCAAGCAAGCCGCGGACAGCCCCACGGACACCGCGAGCCCAGGGATGGGCTGCACGATAACGGCGTTTGTCAGGGCCACTTTCAGATGGTCAATGATATTACCGACGGCATCCCCGCGTTGGCTAGGTCAAAGTCCGGAGCATGCCGTCGTGACAGCTTCAGCGCCGTCTTGTAACCTGAGAACGAGAATAACAATGTTCAGCAGCGCCGCACGCGCTACTACCAGCACGGACTAGCACGGACCTGCACGGACTGCGGGCTCTGCGGACTCCGCCGCGCACCGCTGCGCCGATACGCGCCGTCGAGAGTCCACATCGTCACGCCAATCATCAACGGAACGCCGCAATGCACCGGATCACCTGGCCGCTCTTGGGCGCCATCTTTCTTGTCCTTTTTAGCGCGGCGCCCGCCGCTGCCCAGCCATCCGCGCCGGCTCAACCTGAGAGTCCGATCGCGGCGCCCTATAAGCCGACCACCGACGCGGCAATCGCCAAGCGGCTGCAGACGATCCTTAACGAGCTCGACGGCTACGGTGCGGTCGAAGTGGCGGTCAACTCGGGCGTGGTCACCCTCACCGGCGAGACGCGCGACAACTCGTCGCTCGCCCGGCTCGCGCAGATCGTCACCCGGATCGACGGGGTTGCGGCGATCAATAACCGGCTAACGACCGCGACGGGACTCGAAGAACGCCTCTTACCCTCCGTCGACCGCTTCGTGCAACGTGCCGCGCAGACACTCGCCTTCTTACCGTTATTCGCCGTCGCGCTCGTCGGTCTGACCGCGATTTACCTGCTCGGCCGGCTGATCGGTGCGCTACCGATTTGGACACGTATTGCGCCAAACACCTTTATCGGCGAGATCTACCGGCAGGTGGTGCGGCTCATCTTCCTGATTGTCGGCCTCGTTGTCGCGCTCGACATTCTCGACGCCACTGCGCTACTCAGCTCGATCCTTGGCGCCGCGGGCGTCATCGGTCTCGCCATCGGCTTTGCCGTGCGCGACACGGTCGAGAACTTCATCGCCTCGATTATGCTGTCGATCCGCCAGCCGTTCCGCCCCTTCGACCTGGTCGAGATCCAGGGCGACGTCGGCAAGGTCGTGCGCCTGACCTCGCGCGCGACCATCCTACTATCGCTCGACGGCAACATGATTCGCGTGCCGAACGCCACCGTGTTCAAGTCGCGCATCGTCAACTTCACCCGCAATCGCGGGCGCCGCTTCACCTTCGCGATCGACATCGACGCGGCTGCCGACATGGCCGCGTTGCGCGACCGTGCCCAAGAGAAGCTCGCCGCCCTGCCCTTCGTGATCGACGATCCCGCCAGCGCCGTCTGGATCGACGAAAAGGACGGCAGTGACGTTGAGCTCTGTTTCGCCGCCTGGATCGACCAAACCACGACCAGCTTCAACCGCGCCCGCGGCGAGGCGATCCGCGTCCTGCGGGCAATGGTGCAGGACGAAGGCGCACTGCGCCCACCGCCGATCACTCGCGTGTTCACCATGGATGATCCCGAAGCAGCAATGAATCGCACCCACGTCGCCGCCCACGATTTCACCCCCGACGCAATCGCCGATCTCAGCACCGCCGACAACGGCGCGCTCAACCGTCTTGCGCAGGCCGAGCGGCAGAGCGCGAATGCACGCGACCTGCTTGGCCGAAACCAAGCAGAGGAATGACCAGGGGTGGCAAAACAGAGTAACCAGCGCGTCACCCTTCGTTCCGAAGAGACCGCCCGTCATCGATGATCTTTAACAGGCGTCCAGTCCTTGAGCTGCTCGATGATTGGTGCGATGGCAGGCGGTGTGGAATCATCGGCAAACAGGCGGCGTAGCATAGTGCGATGGGCGCCCTTGACGATGACCGGCTCCGGGGCGCCCTCGAGACGCAACGACTCAACGCTGACGGCGCCATCTCCGAGCCCGGCGCCAAGCCCTTCAAGCCATGCGCTCAACTGCTCGCCCAGCGCCTCCGAGCCAACCTCGGCCGCCGCTGCATCAAGGCCGGCCCTGATCTGATCAGGCAACGAGTTGAGTGGTTGATTTGGCGGCTGTTCTGCCGGCTCGACCAGCCGGGCCCCAATGATGAAGCGCGGCACCGAGTCCGGCCAGGGTCGCGCATTCAGCACCTGCAAAAACTCGCTGCCCGGGCGCAGGTCGATCTTGGCCTCCCCCAGTCCGTCGCGCAGCCCGGCGAAGAGCGAGAAGCGGCGCTGTTGGGCATCTTCAAAGTGCTCGCGCAGCTCCAGCCAGATCCGCAACCGGGCCCAGGCAGAACCCTGATTCGGGGTACCAACCATGATCACACCACCGATCGGCGCGCCCTCAACCTTGGCCGGTTTGCCCACCGGGTGCCGCCAGCGTGTGACGAATTCGCGCGCGAGCAGCCCACCCATGCTGTGGCCGACCAGGATCACCGGACGGTCGTCAGGCAGCGTTGCCCAGTGCTCGGCGAGGAAGGTGGTACTGCGATCGATACCTTGATCGTTCGGATAGCGCAGCTCCCAGACCTCGAAGCCAGCTTCAGCCGCTGCTGGAGCAAGATCATCCCAGATGATGCCGGGCTCATCCAGGCCGTGGATGAGGAGCACGCGAGGGTGCTCGGAGGCTTTGGAACCCGATGCATCCGCAGTCATACCAGTGAGCGGCGCAGCGGGCAGACGCAAGGAGAGACCATGCCCGTCAGCGGTCGGGCTCATCAGCTCCGGAAACCAATCGTCGAGCTGATCATGGACCAGGGTGCGCAACGCCCGCTCCTCGCTCGGATATAGCTCGGCCCAGAGCGTCCAAAGGGCGGCGAATGCAAGGATCAGCGCGGCAGCTTGGAGCAAGCGCCGACGCACAGAACGGCCTGAGAGATTACGCGCCATAAGAACCAGGATGCAGAAGGGGCTAGCCCGCCGAGCGGACAAGCCCCGGATCACAGAGGATGGGATGGACGCGAACGCATCCGCCCCGGGGTTCAGTCCTCGAGCGACTCATAGGTGTGGGTGGTGCGGAACAGCAGCCAGAGACCAAAGACGGTCGCCAGCACCTCGGCGGCGAGCGCCATGACGAGTGCCATCAGGCTGGCAAAATCAACTGCCGAGACCCAAGAAGCGCCGAGCGAGGTCTGCGTGGTTTGGATCGTTGGCACACCACCCTGAGGCGCGGCGAGGAAGTAGAACAGCATCTGCGCAACCTCGATCAGCATCACCAGGATCGAGAAGATAATCCCCACGCTGCTGGCGATGAGGCCGGTCCAGACCGTGCGCGTGACGCTGCCCTCACTCGGGCGTAGCGCCGGGTCGGCGATCTTGCGCCCCAAGGCCGGATAGCGCGAGAACCAGAAGATGACGAACACCAGCAGCAACAGATTCATGGCGCTCAGATAGCTGACGATCGGCAAGCCTTGGCGCGGCCCGGTGATGCTGCCGGAAAAGGTGAACACATAGAGCATCAGCAGCACCGGGAAGGCCCCCATCACGATCTGGGTCCAGAATCCGACGCGCCCGGTGCGCTGGAAGGTCTTGGCAAGACCATCGACCTTCGAGACATGAAGATCATTAACAAGTTGTTTCAGCATGGTTGACCTCGTTCGCCAGCGGCGACTGATTGAGAAAGAAAACGAGACATCACATCACGGCGACCAAGCGCCCCACAAAAACCTTAAATATTCTGTGCATCGCCTCCATGACCAGCCTCAGCGCCCTTCACCCGCTCACGCAGGCTCTGCACCAACACATACAGCGGCGGGATCACGATGATGCCGAACACCGTCGCCGCGATCATACCGCCAAGCACCACCACACCGAGCGAGACCTGACTGGCCGCACCGGCGCCGGTCGCCAGCACCAACGGCAGCATACCGAGGATGAAGCTGAACGCGGTCATCAGCACCGCACGGAAGCGGATGCGAGCGGCATCAGCGGCCGCTTGTTGGATCGGCAGGCCTTCCTCGCGCAGCTGCTTGGCGAACTCGACGATCAGGATCGCGTTCTTGCTCGCCAGGCCGATCAGCATGACCAAGCCGATCTGGGTGTAAACGTTGTTGTCCAACCCCACCGCCCAGGTCGCGGCCAGGCCACCGACGGCGGCGATCACCACCGAGAGGATGACCGAGGTCGGCACCGTCCAGCTCTCATACTGGGCGACCAGGAACAGATAGACGAACAACAGCGCCAGCGCCAACACCACCGCCGCTTCACCACCGGCCTGCACCTCTTGGAAGGTGGTACCGCTCCAGTCGATCGAGAAACCGTCCGGCAGCGACTCGCGCTCGATCTCCCGCAGCGCCGCGATGCCCTCGCCGGTGCTGCCGGCCGGGGTCACGTTCACGCTGGCCGAGCGGAACATGTTGAAGCGCCGCGTACTCTCCGGCCCCAGCACCGGCTCGACGGTGACCAGCGAGGCCAGCGGCACCATCTGCCCGCCCGCGTTGCGCACATGCAGCCGCGACAGGTCCTCCGGGCTCATCCGAAACGGCGCATCGGCCTGAAGGAAGACGCGGAAGGTGCGCCCGAACAGGTTAAAGTCGTTGACGTAGAGCGAGCCGAGATTGGCCTGTAAGGTCAGGAACAGATCCGACAGCCGCACGCCCATGGTCTCGGCCTTGTTGCGGTCGATGTCCAAGAACAACTGCGGCGTGCGTGCGCTGAAGGTCGAGAACGCGCGCTGGATCTCGGGGTTCTCATTGGTGTTGATGATGAAGCCCTGCAGCGCCTGCGCCAGCTCATCCGGTGGCCGGCTGGCCAGATCCAGCAGCTCCATCTCGATACCGCCGGCGGTGCCCAGGCCCTGGATCGGCGGTGCGGCGAAGGCGAACACCGTCGCCTGGGGGATCGACAACAGCTGCGGCTGCACCCGCGCCAAGACCGCATCCGAGCTGCTCTGCGGCCCCGGTCGGTCGTCCCAGTTCTTCAAGATCGCGATCGCCAGACCGCCGCTCGAGCGCACCCCAGCGAGCAGACTGAAGCCAGCCACGGTCAGCACGTGGTCGATCTCCTCCTCGGCCGACAGGGTCTGCTGCACCTGTTCCAGTACCGCGCCGGTGCGCGCCACCGAGGAGGCATCGGGCAGCGAGACATCGACGAAGAAGTAGCCGGTATCCTCGCTCGGGATGAAGCCGGTCGGCACCTGATTGAACAGCCAGCCGGCACCAACGCCACTGGCAATGATCACCAGCAGCGCAATGATCGAACGCTTGCCAAGGCTTGTGACCAGCTTGCCGTAACCGTCGCGGGTCCTGTCGAGCCCCTGGTTGAACCAACGCAGCGGACCGCGCGGCGCACGCGAGGGACGCAGCAGCAGACCGCAGAGCGCAGGGCTCAGGGTCAAGGCGACCAGCGACGAGATCGTCACCGCCACCGAGATGGTCACCGCGAACTG
>CAZEZH010000115.1:0-10507 GCA_964516305.1 uncultured Halochromatium sp.
TCCCCCACTTGATACCGGCTTAGCCTAGCTTATCCCGGACGCTACCGGAACACTTATCTATGTGAATCAATACGCTTGCGGATTACCCCGGAACCCCCCGGAACCCGTATCAGCGGACACCCTCTCCGCCATTCAAAATCCGATAAAGCCTTTTTAAACAGAATGATAGTGGCTTATCGATTGCAGAAATCAGCGAGTTGACCACAAGAATGCCCACAAGAGCATTCTTGGTCAAACTGCTGGGCTCCTGAATCCCTCCCTGCCAATTCGATGGCCGTCGCCAAGCAGTGGCGTGATACCAGCTAATTTGAGCTTGCGGTTCTTCCAGCCACCGCGATGTTGGCGGATATAAGCGGTGGGCACTTGGGTGAACGTGAGGACGGTTGACACGACACGCGAGGTTTCCATTCGCTCAGCGGCCCAGGCTTGTACGGGATACTGGCCTTCGGCCAGGAGAATTGAGGCTTCGCCAGCCTTGAGGAATGTGCGTTTGAAGCTGATCCCGGAGGACGCGCCGAGTACGACCTCTTTGGCCTTGCCCTGGCGCGTGTAGCGCAGTACCCAGGCGCGTGACTCACCGCGAACATGTAAGTAGAGTCGTTGAACCGAGGTCGGATACTTGCCCGGTTGTAGCGTTTCACCCTGACGTTCAGAGGAGGCGATGGTCCTTGCTTTGCGGCCTGATGTGGTCGCTCAATAGGAGCTGGGCGGCTGGCAAAGCCCAGAGATTAGTTCAGCGCTACATGTACTTCGCATCGGAGCATTTGTCCGCCTATACGTGCCGGGTCGAAATTCCGCTTCGCACAGTTTCCGGCACACCGGAAATGCAAAAGGCGTCCTAAGACGCCTAAGTGCTTAATTTAATGGCGCGCCAGGAAGGATTCGAACCTCCGACCACCTGGTTCGTAGCCAGGTACTCTATCCAGCTGAGCTACTGGCGCGGCGAGCTATTAATTATGTTGATTGATCTTGTGGGTGTCAAGCGTTTGTTGGAGGCGCAAAACAGCCGCGGAAGGAGGTTGGTTCGCTGGCGCCGGGGCACGCGGGCGGCAGTTTGCCGTTGCTTGCTGTATCCTTCACCCGCTTAGAGAGCGTCGCTTGAAGGCGCTGGATTGAAGAATGATCTCGATAGAATCGAGCCCGGAGGATTCAGATGCGTCTGGTGTTGATTGCGCTCGCCACTCTCTGGGCCTTGGGTGCGCTGGTTGCCTTCCTGCAGACGCGCGATCGGCCGCTCGATGCCAAGCTGAGCGCCGCGTACCTAGTGATCTGGCCTGCGCTGCTGGTGCTGGTTTATATCAATCAGCCGGTGCCGCTCTGGGTCTCGGTCCCGGTGTTCTTTGGTTTCATCCCTTGGTTCTTGGCCGGGCCGCATCTCTGGAGCATGCTGCAGGACCCGGGGCGGATCAAGCCTGGCGAGCTGGTTGGTATCCCAGTGGGCTATTGGAAGTGGGGTGGGCTCGCCGCGGTGCTCTTGGGCGTCCTGTTCGATGTCCTGATACGCCCCTGAGCATGTCCGTCATTGCTCCGCCAACCCTCTGCCAGCGCAAAGCAAGCGCGATGCTAGGTTCCATCGCCGCGCGCAAACCTTCAGCCATATGACTGTCTTATGAGCAATCCGTCGAACAACCAGCCGCCGAGTGACATCCGGAAGATCGACGCTCTGCTGCAAATCGTTGCGCGGCTGCGCGATCCCGAGCGCGGCTGCCCCTGGGATCTGAAACAGAACATGCGCAGTATCTTGCCGTTCACGCTGGAGGAGGCCTACGAGGTCGCCGAGGCGATTGAGAACGACGATATGCCCGAGCTGCGCGAAGAGTTGGGCGACCTGCTGTTTCAGGTTGCGATCTACTCGCGGATGGCCGAGGAGCAGGACGCCTTCCGCTTCGAGGATGTGGTGGAGGCGATCTGCGATAAGATGATTCGTCGCCATCCACATGTCTTTGGTGATCTGCGAGTGGAATCCGAGGCCGAGGTCCGCGCTAACTGGGAGCGCATGAAGGCGGACGAGCGTGAGGCCAAGCATGAGCGTCCGCATATCAGCGTGTTGGATGGTGTTGCGCAAGCGCTGCCAGCACTGGTGCGCACCGAGAAGCTACAGAAGCGCGCTGCCAATGTTGGCTTTGACCTCAATGGCCTTGACCATGTTGTCGAGAAGATAAGGGAAGAGCTAGGCGAGTGCGAAGAGACCTTCGTCGAGCACGCTGACCCGACCGAGCGTGTGCATGAGGTTGGGGACCTGCTGTTCTCCTGCGTCAACCTCGCGCGGCATCTGGGCGTCGATGCCGAGCAGGCCCTGCGCGCGGCGAACCATCGCTTCGAGCGCCGCTTTCAACGTATCGAGGTCTGCCTGCGCGCCGCGGGGAAGATTCCCGCGCGCTCCCAGCGTGCCGAAATGGATCGGCTCTGGGAGATCATCAAGAACGAACAGCATTGACAGCTCTGTGCAACAGATAATCCCCGCATGAGCTTCCTCGTACGCATCGACGACTGTAATCGCTGGGCACCCGGGGATTTTACGCCCTTCGTCGTAGACCATGAGCCGCTTGGAATGGCGCGCCGCGAGTTCGCCGAAGCCCTGTGCGAGTTCGACGAGGCCTTCTTGCTCAACGAGGCTGGGCTGCAGTGGACGAGTGCACCGAACGGGTTTGCGGCCCGCAGCGAGGCGATGCAGCGGCTCTGCGATGAGCTGATTGCGCGTGGGCTCATCAGCCATCGACACGGCGAGCAGTATCCGGTCACGCCGGGCCGCCGCGAGGATGCGCGCTTCCTGATTGACCGGGCCTGTGCCCCGTACTTTGGGGTGCGCGCCTTCGGACAGCACATCAATGGCCTTGTGCGCCGGCCCGATGGTCTCTGGATGTGGGTCGCTCGGCGCGCAGCGGACCGCCGCGTTTACCCAAACCGGTTGGATAACATGGTGGCCGGGGGCCTGCCCTGGGGCATCGCCCTGGCGGACAATCTGCGCAAGGAGTGTGCAGAAGAGGCAGGAATGCCGCCGGAGCTCGCCGACCGAGCCATCCCGGTTGGCGCCATTACCTACTGTCGTGCCTCCAAGCATGGACTCAAGCCAGACGTGATGTACTGCTACGATCTGGAGCTACCGGCGGAGTTTGAGCCGCACTGCCAGGACGGCGAGGTGGCCGGCTTTGAGCTGATGCCGGTCGAGCAGGTCGCCGAGGTCGTCCGCGATACCGATGAGTTCAAGCTCAACTGCAATCTGGTCATCATCGATTTCTTGGTGCGCCACGGCGTGCTGACACCCGAACATCCCGATTATCTGGAGATCGTGCAACGGCTGCGCTCGCTGGCCTGATTGGGCCAGCATCTCGAGCCCATCCATGCATCTCCGGCACCACTCTTGAGGGCAACATGAGCATTCAGTTTGGCATTCAGCGTCGTCAATCGGTTCAGGTCATGATCGGCGGGCTCGCGGTTGGTGGCGATGCGCCAGTGCGGGTGCAGTCGATGACCAACACCGATACCGCTGACATCGATTCCACCGTCACTCAATGCGCCGAGCTAGCCCGCGCCGGCTCGGAATTCGTTCGGATCACGGTCAACAACGAGACCGCCGCCGATGCGGTGCCGCGTATCCGCGATCGTCTCGAGGCGATGGACTCAGCGGTACCGTTGATTGGCGACTTCCACTTCAACGGGCATCGGCTGCTCACCGATTATCCTGCCTGCGCCGAGGCGCTCGCCAAGTACCGGATCAACCCTGGCAACGTTGGCCGCGGTGAGAAGCGCGACACCCAGTTTGCAACCATGATCGAGATCGCCTGCCGCTACGACCGGCCCGTGCGCATCGGTGTCAACTGGGGCAGTCTCGACCCTGAGCTTGTGGTCCGAATGATGGATGCAAACGCGCGCTCGCAGAGTCCTAAGCCTGCCGAGGAGGTGATGCGCGAGGCGATGGTGGAATCCGCGGTCGGTAGTGCGTTGCGTGCCGAGGAACTCGGGCTTGGGCGCGATCACATCATCCTCTCCTGCAAGATGAGCGGCGTGCAAGACCTGATTGCAGTCTATCGGATGCTCGCCGCACGCACCGACCACGCCCTTCACCTGGGCCTGACCGAGGCGGGCATGGGCTCGAAGGGGATCGTCGCGTCAACGGCAGCGCTGTCGGTGATCCTGCAGGAAGGCATTGGCGATACCATCCGGGTCTCCCTGACCCCAGCCCCAGGCGAGTCGCGCACCCGCGAGGTGGTGGTGGCCCAGGAGATCCTGCAGACCATGGGAATGCGCTCGTTTGCCCCCATGGTTACCGCGTGCCCGGGGTGCGGTCGCACCACTAGTACGGTCTTTCAGGAACTCGCCGAGGACATTCAGGGTTATCTGCGCGATCAGATGCCGGTTTGGCGCGAGACCTATCCTGGGGTCGAGACCCTGCAAGTGGCCGTCATGGGCTGCGTGGTTAACGGCCCCGGGGAGAGCAAGCAGGCCAACATCGGAATCAGCCTGCCCGGGACTGGAGAGCAACCTTCGGCCCCGGTCTATATCGACGGCGAGAAGGTCACCACACTCAAAGGACCCGATATTGCGAAACGGTTCAAGGGCATGGTGAACGACTACATCAGCGAGCGTTTCGCCGCCAAATGAGCCTGGCTGCCGCTGGATTCAGAACATCAGTCATTCATGGCGCTTTACCACCAACAAGACGACTGCGGAGAGAATAGTCATGAGAAAGAAAGTAGTAGCCGTTTCAACCCTTGCGCTAGCGCTTGCTGGCAGCCTATCGGCGAGCAGGGTGTTTGCGGCCGACGACCCGATGATGGTGTCGGTGAAGCGGCTGTCTTTGGAGACGGCACAGCGGATCGCTCAAGCCACCGTCGACGCCTGCCGCGAGAAGGGGATTCAGATCGGCGTCACCGTCGTCGACCGCGACGGCGTCGTCCAGACCCAGTTGCGCGACACCATAGCGGCCCCGATCACGATTCCGATCAGCTATAAGAAGGCCTACACCGCGGTCAACTTTAATGCGGCCACATCGGTGCTTGAGCCGCGTGCAGACACTGCAGTCGGACGGCAGGATTTCCTCGTCATGTCAGCAGGTGGTGTGACCGTCGAGGTTGGCGGTTCATTGGTTGCCGGCGTTGGCGTCAGTGGTGCGCCCGGCGGTGAGACCGATGAGGAGTGCGCCCAGGCGGGGGTTGATGCGGTGCAGGACGATCTCGACATGTCCATGTAGGGCTCGGGCCGTGCGCTAAACGGCTTCAGCGCGCGGCACGTCGGGCGCTTTGAAGCTCCTGCTTGGCTTGTTGGAGACGTTGCTCAGCCTCGTCGATGCGATTTCGGTACGAGGCGGAAGGAACACGGCCACCTGTGACAATGGTCTGCCAGTCTTCGGGTTCATCCCGAGCCTGGGCCTGCTGCAGGGCGTTTCGAGCTTCAAGCACAGCCGATTCCGCTTCCTCAACCCTTTTCGTTGCCTGTTGCTGCGGGGCGCGACGTCGCTCGGCGGAAGCCTCCACCTGCTCCTGTAGCGATTGCATGCGAGCCTTCGCCGCGGCTTGCTCAGCCGGCGTGGGGCCAGGCGGAAGCTCGACGCGCTCGACAGCAACCGCCGAATGGCTCGGCGGTGTCGACGAGAAGGTGATTTGACCGTCTGGACTGATGCTCTTGTAGATCGGTTGCGCATCGGCAGGCGGAAGCCCAACAAACACGAGCAAGACGCCTAGTCCGGTCCTAAGCCCTGCTGCACGAGACCAGGTGGGCGGCCAGTGTCGAGTCCAGTGGGCTGCTGCCGGGCCAACCTGGTCA
Organism: uncultured Halochromatium sp.; assembly: GCA_964516305.1. Taxonomy (GTDB): domain Bacteria; phylum Pseudomonadota; class Gammaproteobacteria; order Chromatiales; family Chromatiaceae; genus Lamprobacter. The sequence goes on from CAZEZH010000115.1 coordinate 5,764, forward strand.
TCGCCCATTGCACAGGGGCTCAGAAATTACCCGTTGCGCCAGCGGTGATGATGGAGAGCATCTCGCCATTGATGGTAATGGCAATGGCCTGCAGCTCCTGCGGCAGCTCATAGGCGTTGATGATCATATCCAGGTTGAGCATCTCGAGCCAGAAGCGACCATCGTTGTCCTCGACCAGCGAGATCGCGCAGGGCATGTAAGCCGCGTAGATGGTATTAAACCGGACCATCTTGACCGCGTCCTCAGGCCGACAAAACTGAAAGATCTCTAGCCTTGGTGACTCGACTCCCCTGGCTTCAAGCTCGGCACTGACGTTCTGGTGTCCTACCAGTTTCATATTCAGCTCGATTGCTTTCGAATTCATGGCGTCAATCGCATCTTCAGGGCTGAGTCCGTCTATGAGGCCAATTTTGAGCACCGTCTGGCCGATCTCGTACATGGTCACATCGGGCGCATCCGCAGTGTCGATCGCCAGAGCAATCGGCACCGAGAGTGGCAGCAGGCACAGCAGTGCCGCTGCAAGGGTGCGTTTGAGCATGGGCAGAACTCCTTGGTGTGAGCATCAGCAAGCGCGTTAAATGCTCGCGTTAATTGTCGTTACAGTCATCTTAATCTTCGTCGTCATCGAGCGATGCAACAAAGGCGAGAATGTCGAGGAGTTCTTCTTCCTCGTAGGCTTGGAAAGTCTTGTCCTCAGGATCATCGGCATGGATGCGCTCGCCACTCAAGAACAGGGCGATCTGCCGCTGCAGGTACTCATGATACTGACCACGCAGAGGCGGTGAGTCTTTACGCGACTTGCCCTCGGCCTTGCGCCCGTGGCAGGTCTTGCAATCGTATTTGTAGAGTCGCCGTCCGGATCGCGCACTGCCTTCTTCCGGTACAGGCACATCGAGATCGATATCGAGTTCGGCGATATACCCGGCCAGATTCATCAAATCCTTGTCATCCGCGGTCTTCAGGCCACCAACGACAATCATTGCGTCGTAGTTTCGCGCACCATTCTGGTAGTCACGCAGTGCATTCATCAGATAGTACTCGGGGAACCCGGCAAGTCGGGGGTATTTGCCACCGAGAATACCTTGACCGTGGTGGCCATGGCAGAGCGCGCACTGGCGAAACATCACCTCGCCAGCATCAAGATCAGGCTCGTAGTCGTCAAGGGCCTCGTTCCGGGCCTTGTTATCGTCAGCGGCCAGAGCGGGCAAGGTCATTGCCACCAAGGCCAGTGGAACCGCAACCAGCGCGGCGAGAAGCGAACGCGTCAGCGACATCTAAACTTGCTCCGTTCTCTCTTTGGTGGGGGCTTCGCTCTCGCGAAGGTTGAGAAGGTTTTGACCGTGGACACGGCGAGCCTTCATCGTTGTTTTCGGCGCACTTAACATAGGCGATTGCCCGGGCGGCTGCAACCGCGCGAATAACGCTTCTTTTCGTTAAGGAGGACGGTTCAGTCTGGGGTCATCAGGATTGCCATCAGCAAGCCGGTACTATCCACTATTGACGGGTTGGGCAGTTCGCGGGCCCGCCCGAGCCTTCGGATACGGCGCGCGGCGAGCGCTAAGACCGCTGCATCCACCACATCATCAACGGCGAGGGCGCGGCGTGGATGACGACTGGCCACTTGGTCGACCATCGCCTCAATCTCCGCCGACCAGCGACTGAGCAACTGCCGTCGCTCCCGTTGACCGGCCGCAGTGCGCTTGTTGAAACGCATCGGGCGTCCCCGATTCAGGCCGAACAGGCAGAGTTCAGGATGACTCTCGCGCACGCGGGCATGCAGATGCGGATGGCGCTGCAACAGTCGATCCAACTCCAGGATCTTGGGCATGATATTGAACGTCTGCAGCGACAGACCGACACCAGTTGCATGGCGATTGATGGCGCAGGCCGCTGCGTGGCCCTGATCGATGGCGTCGAGGGCGGGCCGTGAAGGGGCGCGAAAGACGCTGCTAGCGCGTGGTCGACCGAGCAGAGCGCGCGCTTCTTGATCGCACCTGCGCTCAGATGTCCCGCTCTCGAGCAGGCCGATGGGCATGTCGATGAGGGTCAGTTGGGCGCTGGCCAGGATGGGTAATAGCGCATCTAGCTCGGAGACCATGCCGCCGCAGCAGCCGTTGCCAAGATCGCCGATCCAAACCCAGCCACCTCGGCAACCGTCGATGCCGATGGTCCCGAGCGGTGGGCGATCAGCTGCAGACTGGCTCAAGCGTGATCGGTCTGCAGGCGGTGAGCGAGGGACTCGCCGACGCGTCGGCCGCTAGCCAGTGCCCAGTGGATCGATGGTGGCGAGGCGAGCTCTCCGCAGATCCAGACCCCATCGCCAATGCAACCCTGGCTCTGGCCTGGCGTCGGCGCGGTGACTGGCGGTGCCTGAACTGGCAGTGCGTCCTCAATGCGGTAAACGGCGAGCTGATGCCAGGTCTCAACGTCAGCGCCAAACCAAGTGCGAAGCTGCTGCTGCACCAAGGGCGCGAGTTGGTCAGGGTCAAGCTCATGTCCGAAGCAGTTGACAGTGATGAGCGCCTTTCCGGGTGGTGCATAGGCTGAGGATAGGTTGCTCGGGCAGAGCAGGCTGTTGATCGGGCCCTCGCCGTTGCCGTCGAGCACCAGGTAAGGCCCTTCGATCGGCGCTCTCGGCGCGGCGAAGTAGAGACAGGTGGTGCCGCGCGTTGCTGGGGGCGCTTGGCCGAGCAGTCGAGCAGCCTCAGGCCCAGCAGTAGCTATCACTACGGCCTTGGCCTGGAGTAACTTCCCATCGCTGAGGACAACACCTGAAACGCCAGCTCGATCGCTAGCTGGCTCGCTACCTTGCTCGCCTTCAAAACCACTCACAGCACTGCGGCTCGGACCAATCAGGCGATCAACCTTGCGCCCAAGCTCAATCATCCCCGGGGGAAGTTGCTGCGCAAGCTGCAGCGGGATCTGCTCCATGCCCGCGGCCGGAAGCGCGGTATCGCCAAGCGCGAAGGCTCGGAAGACAAACTCGAAGGCGCGGCTGGAGACATTCAATTCTGGCTCGAAGAAGACACCTGCGAAGAACGGTTTGAAGAAGCGCTGGATAATGCGTTCTGAGAAGCCAAGCTCGCGCAACAACGTAAGAGCTGAGGTCTCGGGACGAGAGTACAGGGACTGGAGGTCGCCATGGATGGAGCGTTGGCGCAGTCGCAGTAGCCTTAGCTTATCGGCCAAGGTGCCGACAGGGGATAGGGCCATCTCTGGAAGACGCTCGGGGTGGCGCCAGATATCACTCACGCGGTAGAAGCGATCGCCGATGCGCACCTGGGCGCCCGGATAGAAGGGACGCAGGTCGAGGGACTGGTAGTCGAGCTGGCGTTGCGCCTCCGGATACCAGGTCTGCAAGACCTGAAAGCCGCGGTCGAGCCGGAAGCCATCGACTTGGTCGGTGGCGATGCGGCCGCCGATGCGGTCGCTGGCCTCGAGAATGCGGCAATTGATACCAGCCTGGTTCAACGCGCGCGCGCACCCAAGGCCGCTTAGACCTGCGCCAACGATGATGACATCTGCATTCAATCGGTTCTCCTGCTAGTAAGGTTGTATCCCGGCCATCCATGGCTGCGGCCTCGGTGAAAGGCCAGTCGAACCGATCCACATCGCCCCGGCGCTTGCGGAAAGCGCGCCTCGACCACTCGGCGAAGTGGCGCACGCCGACAGGAAAAGCAGGATGCGGCCTTGTGCGAGGGCACCTGAGTCGCTTCATGCGCTGCCTCGCAGAGCCAGATCAGGTCCTGATCCGAGTCAAGCTCGCGCAAGACCGGGTTGTCTCGGCTGAGCTGGTCGCCGAGCACCAATCGCAGGCACCGAACCCCTGTATGGTCAGCTTCGGGATTCATACAGCCTCCGCGTCCGTCTTTTGGTAGAGGACCTGACGGGCGTAGGTTCCGTCAGTGGTACTGCTCGGTGGTGTAGTGACCAGGCTCCGTACGCTTGTGCCGATGCAGCCCATGCGCCTCTAGCCAGGCACGCACGTCCTTGATCATCTCCGAGTTGCCGCAGAGCATCAGGTGGCTGTCGTTGGCACTGATCTTGGCGCCAGCGGCATCCTCAAGCACGCCGTTCTCGAGCAGGTTGGTGATGCGACCCTTCAGTGCGGTCTCGCTTGAATCGCGTGTCAGCGCAGAGATGAAGGTAAGGGCGTCCTCGTGTTGGGCTTGCAGCGCGGAGATGGTCTCGCCATACGCCAGCTCCCCGGTATTGCGCGCCCCGTGTACCAAGATGATTCGCTCGAAGCGTTCCCAAGGCTCAGTGGTCTTAAGGATGGAGAGAAATACGCCCAGCGCGGTTCCAGTCGCTAACATCCACAGGTCTCGACGCGAGACCACGTTGTCCATCGTAAAGACGCCGCTCGCCTTGGCCGAGACCCAGATCCGATCACCGATCTCGAGATCCGAGAGCTTTGGCGTTAGTGGACCTTCTGGTATCTCGTTGAAGTAGATCTCCAGCGGTTGCTCGTGAGGGGCGTTCACCAGCGAATAGGGCCGCCCAACGCGCTCTCCTTCTAGATCGAGCGCGACCTTGATGTACTGTCCGGCCTGGAAGTCTTTCAGATCCGCGTCGATTTGCAGGCTGTAAAGCGCCTGCGACCAGTGCCGTTTGCCTGTGACGCGACCTTCGATCCAATCAACCATAGTGAACTACCTCGTTTCTCCAGTTGCAATCTCGCCTAGGTGGCCCCGGAACGGCCTTTTCAAACCATGTGCAGCGAATGTTCAGCCCTATTTTCCAT
>CAZEZH010000116.1:0-10431 GCA_964516305.1 uncultured Halochromatium sp.
TGGGGCTGGACGGCGGCTGGCTAGTGATCTTCGATCGCCGCGCCGGGCAGCCACCGATCGAGGCGCGCACCAGCAGTGAGGAAATGACCAGTCCGGACGGACGCCAGATCATCCTGGTGCGCGCCTGAACGATGGGGTTAGGCAATGCCCTCTGTGCCAACCTCTAGAGGCGCCTGGCCGACCAGCTCCAACTCTGTGAATTCCGCCTCCGGCGATACCGGTGGCAAGAACCGGTCGTGGTACTCCGGGCTTTGCAAGAAGCCTTGAGTCATCTGATCGGATGCCAGCCCCCCATCCAGCTGCGCTTGCCACCACTGGTAGCCGTCGGCATCCGCCCCGCGATCTAGCATGCCCAGATACAGCATGTCGAGTTGGGTCGTGGTCTGTGCGCGCCCTTGGAGCGCCTCGCTTTGAGTGAGGTTCAAGAGCAGCTGTCCAGCGGAGATGCCTTCCGCTAGCGCCTCGGTCCACTGCGCGTGTTCTTCTGCCGTTGGCGTGCGCTCCAAGACCTCTTGGTAGAGCGACGTCATCAGTCCAGCCTCATCAAGGTCGCCATGACGAGCGAGGAATTCGGGCGATGCGATGAGGCTGTTCGCGACCTCCTCTAACGGTAAGCCGTTTTGATACTGCTGCATCCAGAAATCCAAGCCGCAGGCGTCCGGTTGTCGCCCTAAGACGCTCTCATAAAGCTCCACAATGGCGCCGGGGCCGGCCTGAAATTCTGCTGAAGCCATAAACGCGTTGAACAGATCGGTCCGAGACTGGCTGTCATCGCTCAGCAACCCCTTCCAATGCGCAACGCCTTCGGCTTCGCCCTCGCGCCACAGCAGATCGCGATACAGTTGGCGAACAAACAGGCTGTCGTTGCCGAAAACGTCGTTGTCCTTGAGGGTGGGATCAAAGCCGAGTTCGGCTTCGACGGCGTCGGGCATGCCGTCGGCATCGGTATCGGGCTGGAAGGGTGCGTAGAGGCAGCTCGGGGCGGGTTCAGGCTCCGGTTCGGGTTGCGGCTCGAGGTCTGTCCGATATCCCGGCGCGCCGGGGTCGGTGACGGCACCGGGGGCGGGGTTGGTGTCGAAGGGGCCGTTGTCCTGGATGACGAAGTCGAGCTGGGTCTTGTTGCCGACTTGGGTGACCTGACCGCCGAATTCCGGGCTGGCGAGGTTGACCCAGCCACCGCTGGTTTCCTTCCAGAAGCCGTTGACCTCGAGGTCGCCGTCGATCAGCAGGCTGAAGGGGATCTCGCCGGCGTCCTCGCTACATTCCGCGACCGGGGCGGCGGCTTCGAAGCCGATCAGGCCAAGGGGCATGTCGATGTCGCCGCGGTTCTCGGGAGATGGAGCGTCCTCTTGGGTGACGGTGCTGATGGTGACGCCACTGCCGGGGGTGGGTGTGCCGCCCTCGCCTGCTCCATCGCCCTCGCCGTCCGCGTCGCCATCCTGGTCTCGGCTGCCGCCGACCAGGGTGGCAAAGACCACCGGGGCGTCGGTGTCCTCCGAGACTTTGTCCGTGTCGCGGATGGGCACCGAGATGACGTCTGGTGGAATGCGAACCAGCCGACATGCCCACCTATCTGCTCAACAAAGGATCGGAGTCCTTCCTCATCCGCAACGGCCCGTCGAACATCGAGCTGACAATCAGCAAGGCACTAAGCTACATCGCCGCGCGGTTGTTGCGGGAAAAAGAACTCGGAGGCGAAACCGTAGATGCACAGCCACTTGAGGAGATTGAGCGCCAGATAGCCTGAATAGGCGATGAAAATGGGGCGCCGTGACACGATCCAATTGGCGCTGTTGAACACCAACACGGCGAAGATGAGGCTGAAATAAAACCCGTAGTCAAAGTAGCTGTTGAGGATATATCGCATGAATGCCGGTGGTTGCCAGAGCTTGATCATAGCCGCCATGGTGCTGGTGGTTTGCAGGCGAATGAAAAACGCATGCGTGCCCGGCGCCAGGTCGAGCTTGAACACCGTGCCACGGTAATCGATTTCCTTGGCCGATTGCGGCAGCCGATCTCCTGCCCTTCGCTGGTCCCATTGCCCCGTGCGGGTGCGATGAAACAGCGCAATGCTGTCCAGATAGGTCGGCATAAGTTCCAGCCACCAGTGGGAGGGCTGGTCGGCTTGGCGTTCGAGGCGGAAATACAGCCAGACCGCGTCCGGCACATAGCCGATGCCGAGGTTGGCGCTCAGCCCCTGGAACCGTCCCTGGGCCAGGGCATCACGGGCTTGGTCCAGGGTCATGGAGCGGGAGGGGTCGCGCAGATAGGCCAGTTGGCCTTGGTCAAGACGGATGAGCGGCACATCCACCAAGTCCTGCGTCTGCTGGCGCGCCTCAGCGACCAGGCAGGTCAGGGTCAGCACAAGCAGCGCGGTTAGTAGGGGGCGCATCAAAAGGTCTTTTGGTCACGCAAGGCGAGTTCCATCACATGGCCAGAAAAACCACCTGTTATCTGGCTAGCTTGGGTCTCGACAGCGGCTGGCTAGTGATCTTCGCCGCCGTGCCGGGCAGCCGCCGCCACACCAGCCGCTCCACTCCCAGGGCGACCACGGCAAAGGCGCTCAGGTCGGTCAGGCCATGGCGCCGGGTCAGGGTGCTGCCATAGTCGCGTGCCTGGGCTTCGGCCTCGTCGAGCTTGGCGGCTACCGCCGGTCGCTTGGCCAGCGCCTCGCGCGGTTCCTGCCGCACCTGCTCGCCGCTCAGGCCAAGTTTCTTCAGACTGAGATATTTGAATTCCAGCAGCAGATCAAGCGCCTTGAAGCGACGCATGTCCGGGCGGACAATCAGGGCCAGATCGGCATAGCCGCGCTCGGTCTCCAGCTCCGAGACGGCCATATAGAGGCGGTCGTCGAACAAGAGCGTCAGAAAGGCGAATTTCACTAGGAGTTCATTGGTCCAGCGGTAGTCGCGGTTGGACAGCACGGCGAAATAGCTCTGTTCGATCAGTTCGCACAGGGGTGCGAGATCGCCTTGCTGACCGAGGGCGCGCACCGCATCGGGCAGCTCGCGCGCACGTCCGCTCGGCGGCAGCCAGCGTTCGCGCAAGCGCTCCACATAGAGCCCGCGCGCCACCAGATTGGGAATGCGCATCTGGCACTCGTTGAAGGAGTTCAAGCCGGCCAGGGTGAGGATGCCAAAGAAATACAGCAAGGACGCCATGAACGGCTGATCCTTCACTGCCGCCAGCACATCGGCGACGCCAAAGCGCTGCACCAGTTCCGGCACCAGCACTCGGTCATCGCCACGCAGGGCCTCGATCAATAGCTCTTCACCATGGGGTAGCGAGGCGATATAAATCAGCTTGTTGCGATCCATAGCCAGGTTTTCATCGAGCATCTGCCGGGGGTATTTGCCTTGGGTGGCCAGCGCGTCGAAAAAGTACAGGCTTAGGGTGGGGTTGTAGAGACTTTCCCCGGCCTCCTCGCTAAAGCGATAGCCGTTGTAGAAGGTGCGCATGGTCGCCAGCGCCTTGTCCGCTGACCACTCGCCGCCTTCTTGGGCCAGTTGGTTCAGCACGGCGGCGACTTCACCCTCGGTAAAGCCGCACAGGTCGTTGAATTGGGGGAGCAGAAACAGATCCTTGCCGACGTTGTAGCCGCTGGTCATGTCGCTCAAGACCACCGGCGAGACGCCGGTGATGAACACCCGATCCAGCCCCAGACCGCCAGCGGCGGCCTTGACAGACTTGAACACCGTTTTCATCAAGCCCTCACCTTGGAGCAGGGTCTGGTAGCGATCCTGCCCGCTCGGATTCGTGGCCATCAGCACTTCATTGGCGAAGTTGTCGTATTCGTCGATCAGCAGGTAGAGTTTGTGCGGGGTCTGGGAAATGACACTCAAAAGCGTCTCCCAAGAGGTGAGCGCATCCTCGGGATGGATCTGAAGCGCTTCCGGCAGTTGCTCGCGATAGCGCCGGGCGAAGGCACGAATGCGTCCGTTGATGTGGCGATGCAGCGCCGCTTCGATATCGCCAATTTCCCCATGCGCGGCGACCAGCGAGAAATCCCATTTGAGCACGAAGTATTGATTGTGCCGCGGTGTCGGGTGTTGTCCGATGGCAAGCGGGCCGAACAACGCCTCGAACTGCTCGGTGCGGTTGAGATCGTAATAGTGCTCCAGCATCGACAGCAGCAGGCTTTTGCCGAAGCGGCGCGGGCGCAGGAAAATCAGTTGATCGCCGGCGGCTTCCAGCATGGGAATCCGATCCGTGCGATCAAGGTACCAATATCCTTCCTCGCGCAATTTGCCAAAATCGCTCAGACCATAGGGAAAGTGCATGGGCGCTCAACTCCTGGGGCGAGATCGGGGTTGAAGCATAGCACGGTCGCAGCGTCCTTCTCGGCGCGCCCCTTGCCTGCTTTCGATGGTCAAGACAAGGTCGGGATGGATGAATACCCGATCCCGCTGGCAACTGAGCCTTAGTGGCCGGCGTGGCGCCTGTGGAAACAGGGACGCACCACATTTTCTGGAATGGCTCACGTATCACGCTTGGTTCTTGATTTGATCTGCTTCCGCGCGGCAACGGAAAAGCTACGATGGACCGCTTTCGCATCCCATGCGGCGGTTGGACAGAACGCCGGCTTGGTTCCTTTCGGATCAAAGTGCGGCCATCTGGCAGAGTCCATGGTCGCGCTCGACCTTTGCGTGGAATGGACCGCTCCCGGCGCGCATTGCCTTATAATCCGCTGAATGCCGCGTACCGGCGAGGAGCGCCAGGTGCTGATCGAGCTGCAAAAGGCGAAGTTCCCCACCGACATCATGCGCTTTCGCCGTTACCCTGATCACAAGATGGGGGGCAGCCAATACAGCGATCCTGACAACACCCGCCTGGTCACCCTCGATCAGGTCCAGGACCGACCAGTCCGCCAAGGTCTCCCCCTGTTGACCATCTATTTTCTGGGGCATCAGCTCGAGCACAGTCGCGCCCCGGTGATCCGGTTGCGCCGCGACATTGTCGATCTCACAACCGGCGAGCCACTCACGGAGAAAGAGCCCTTTATTGAAGGCCTGCCCCACGACAGCTACATCATTCAGATCCCGGAACTTCACCGCGAGCGACGCACCGAGGTCGAGCGGATGCTGCAAATCTTCGATCAGGGTGGACAAAGATACCAGGTTCAATTTTAGCGCGACATAGGGTGAACCGCGCTCGCCGTTCGGCTTATCCCCGTGGATCAAGGCCCCAATCCGACGACGTGGCGGCTATGCCCCCTCCGCGGAGCAGCACCAATCCCTGGGGACTCGGCAGTTGTGTTAGCCCGAAGGGCGTAACCCGCCACCAGCGGCTGCAGTGGCCAGGGTTGTTTCACGCCAAGCCCAGGGTTTCTACTTCAAATCCGGTCAGATTACGCTCGGCCTTGCTGAACTCGATGCCGATGAGATGAATCGGCTGGTTCAGGGCTTGGTACTTCTCGGCGTAGTTTTTCGCCTTCAACTGTTCTATCGCTTTGCCCTCTGGCACCAGCTCGACCACCTTGAATTCGAACAGATAGACCTGGCCGTTGAACAGCACGGCCATGTCCAGCCGGCCCTGATTGGTGGCGTCTTCTAGGCGGATGTCCAGGCCCAGGGCGGCGAAGTAGGCGTAGAACAGACCGGCCCAATAGCCTTCGTACTGGGCAATGGGGCTTTTGCGGTACCAGTCGTGGGGGATGCTGGCGAAGAAGCTGGTAAACAGTTGTTGCAGAGCGGCGAAGTCGTTGACCAGCAGCAGGTCATACAGCTGCACGATCTGGGCGCCGTACTCGGCCGGATCAGGCCGCATGCTGGAGAGCATGGCCCCGGTGAGGCTGGCGCGCACTTCCTGGTTGGGGTAGCGCAGGCGGTATTGCGCCGTAGCGCCTATGCGGCGCACGCTGTCGATGGTCAGATAACCGGTCTGCCAGAGCAGGGCCTCGGTGGCCATGGCATCGACATCAAAGGATGAAAGCAGGGCCTCGGGGGCCTGAAGCTGCTCCAGGTTGGGCAGGAACACCTGGCGCTGGTTGAGGAGATCGACCAGAAAGGTCGGCGTGCCGGTTTCGAACCAGTAGGGTCGAAATTCGTGGCTATCAAACAACAGCAGCAGGTCATAGGGGTTATACACCGCCTCACCGGTCCAGTTGTAGCCGTTGTACCAGTCCTTGATCTGCTGGCGGTCGAGCCCTTCCAGCTCTGGGCCGAACACCTCATCCAGATCATCTTCGGTATAACCGCACAGGGCCGAGTAGCGCCGATCGATGGTGATGTCCTGGAGGTTATTGAGCCCGGAGAAGAGGCTGACCTTGCTGAACTTGGACACCCCGGTGATGAAGACAAAGCGGATGTGGCGGTCATTGTCCTTGATCACGGAATAGAGGTTGCGCAGACCCTCGCGCATCTGCCGCGCCAGCTCGGGCTCGGAGAGGTTATCGAGGATCGGCTTGTCGTATTCATCCACCAGGATGACCACGCGCTGGCCCCATTTCTCTACCGCACCCTGAATAAGATCCTCGAAACAGCCGGCAATGCTCGCGTGACTGCATTGAATGCCCAGGCGTGCTTGGTTGTGATCCAGCAGTTCAAAGATGCGCTCTTCGAGCTGCTCGCGCCGCTCCATGCGGCCACCGCCAAAGCTCAGCCGGATGACCGGGTAGGGGATGCTCCAGTCCCAGTGTTGCTCGGCCTCGAGCCCCTGAAACAGCGGCCGGTTGGCCTGAAACAACTCGGCTAGGGTGTCGAGAAACAGGGATTTGCCGAAGCGGCGTGGGCGGGAGAGGAAGTAGTACTTGCCCTGCTCGATCAGCCTGAGGGCATAGGCCGTCTTGTCCACATAGTAATGACCCTCCTCGCGAATTTCGCGGAAGGTGGAGAGACCGATGGGGAGTTTCTTGCGTTGCATGGGGCGATCATAGCACCGGGCCAGGTCGGGTTCGGTGAACCGGGCGCTTGCCCAACCCACTGAGGCCGCAGGCTGGTGGACAGCCTGCGGCCTCTTATCCCTGCTTGGCTAGATCAGCAGTCCGCCATCCAGTGCCGTGGGCAACGCCTGCCCGAGCACCTTGCCGACGCCATGGCGACCATCGTCACCGATATCGCCACCTCGGCCCAGGTCTGGCTTGGAGATGAGGAGCGGCCAGGTCACGCCCGGGAGGTACTCGCCAGCACCGCGCCTGGCTCGGCATTGAGCGTGTTTCTGAGTCAGTGGTGTCAACGCAGCGCGCAGCCCCTGGTGCTGTTGCTGGACGAGGTCGACGCCCTCGTTGGCGACACCCTACTCTCCTTGCTACGCCAACTCCGTGCCGGCTACCCGCAGCGCCCGACGGCGTTCCCGCAGACGGTCGTGCTCTGCGGCGTGCGCGATCTGCGCGACTACCGCATCCACGCCAGTTCCGAGCGCGCGGTCATCACCGGCGGCAGCGGCTTCAATATCAAGGCCAAGTCCCTGCGCCTGGGCGACTTCAGCGCCGAGGAGACCCGCACCCTGCTGCTGGAGCACACCCAGGAAACCGGGCAGGTCTTCACCCCGGAGGCGCTGGAGCAGGTCTGGACGCTGACCCTAGGCCAACCCTGGTTGGTCAATGCGCTGGCCTATCGCGCCTGTTTCGAGCTGCCCGACGGACGTGACCGGACCCAGCCGATCAGGCGCATCGCCGCCTCGCCGCGCCGAAGTGGCGCAACGCTGGTGTCGCCAACCAACCACTGAGCGACAAGATCCTACTGTTATGATGGATCAGGTGAATACCACTCATCCGCGCCCCTTCCAGTATGAGACCCGCCCATGATCCAGTCAGTCAGACCCAGTGGCAACGGCCAGTCCGAGCCACCCGACCTCGAGGCCCTGATCAGCTCCTTGCAGAGCAAGCTCGGCAATGCGTCGGGCAATGGGCGGATCAAGATCATCATCATCGCCGTCGCCATCGGGCTCGCGCTGATCTGGGGGGTGCTGTCGTCCTGGTACACGGTGCAGCCGGAGGAACGTGCCGTGGTCAAGCGCTTCGGTGCCGTGATCGGCATCAATGATCCGGGCCTGCACTTCAAGATCCCCTTCGGCGTGGATAGGGTCCAGTTCGTTGCCACCGAGCGGGTGCTGAAACAAGAGTTCGGCTTCCGCACCACCGGTACTGGCGAGGGCGGGCGCACCACCTACAGCCCGCAGCAGTTCGAGGATGAATCGCTGATGCTGACCGGCGATCTCAACATGATCGACGTCGAATGGGTGGTGCAATACCGCATCAGCGACCCGATCAAGTTCCTCTATCGGATGCGCGAGCCGACCCGCACGCTGCGCGACATCTCGGAGTCGGTGATGCGCCGCATTGTCGGCAACATGCTCGGTTCCGAGGTGCTGACGATCGGACGCGTCGAGATCCAGCAAATGGCCGGCGATGAGATCCAGGCGCTGATGGATGCCTATGATGCCGGGATCCGGATCAGTACCGTCGAGATGCAGGACGTGGTGCCGCCGCCGGCGGTGCAGCCGGCCTTCAACGAGGTCAACGAGGCCCGCCAGGAGCGCGAGCGGATGATCAACGAGGCGCAGAAGCGGGTGAACCAGGAGATCCCCAACGCCGAGGGTGCGGCGCTGCGCACCGTCGCCGAGGCCGAGGGCTATGCGACCGAGCGGGTCAATCGCGCCGAGGGCGAGAGCGCGCGCTTCTCGGCGGTGCTCGCGGAGTACCAGCAGGCACCGGACGTGACCCGCTCGCGGCTGTATCTCGAGACTCTGAACGCGGTATTGCCCAGGATCGGCCAAGTGCTGGTGGTGCAGGATGGACAGATGAGCCCCCTGCCCTTGCTCGACCTCAATCGCCCAACCCAGCCCCAGCCAACCCAATCAACGACCGGAGGTGACCAATGAAAGCGATCCTGATCGTCGTTGCGGCGTTGCTGCTGGTCGCTGCCAGTGCCTCGATGCTCTACACCGTCGATGAGGCCGATCAGGCCATCATCGTGCAGTTTGGCGAACCCATCGGTGGCGTGATCACGGAGCCTGGCCTTAAGGTCAAGCTGCCCTGGCAGAACGTGCGTTACTTCGACAAGCGTCTGCTGGTCTGGGATGGCGATGTGACCCAAATCCCGACCCTGGGCCGGGAGTTCATCCTGGTGGATACCACCGCGCGCTGGCGCATCGCCGATCCGCTGTTGTTCCTGACCAGCGTCCGCGACGAGGCCGGGGCACGGACCCGTCTCGATGACATCATCGACTCGGTGGTGCGCGACATGGTCTCATCCACCGAGCTGGAGGAGATCGTGCGTTCGAAGGACTGGGAGGTCAATGTCGAAGACCTCGAAGACCCGACCCTGGCCGACCGCAGCGATGTGAACCTGGAGATGCAGCCCAAGCTCGGCCGGGAGTTGCTGGAGCAGGAGATCCTAACCCGCGCCCGCGCCTCGATGCCGGCACTCGGCATCGAGCTCGACGACGTGCGCATCAAGCGCGTCAACTACATCGACTCGGTGCGCCAGCAGGTCGAGCAGCGCATGATCGCCGAGCGCCAGTCCATCGCCGAGCGCTTCCGCTCCGAAGGTCGTGGTCGCAGCCAAGAGATCCTCGGCAATATGGAGCGGGACCTGCGCCGCATCCGCTCGGTCGCCGCGCGCGAGGCCGAGGAAATTCGCGGCGACGCGGACGCCGAGGCGACGCGCATCTATGGCGTCGCCTTTGGTGCCGACCCCGAGTTCTTCTCCTTCTTCCGCACGCTGGAGAGCTACCAGGCCCTCGGCGCCAACAGCACCCTGATGCTGCGAGCAGACTCCGACTTCTTCCGCTATTTGGAGCAATCCCAGAGACTGGAGTCATCTCAGGCGATGAGTCCGGAATAACCCGGAATACCTGTTCGGACTGGAGCACCCCGGCAGCCTGGTGATCTTGGACGACCTACTGGGCCGTCGAGTGGCCCATGGCGTGGGGCTGCGGGTGACAGACACTCTCGGGGTTTTGCTCAAGGCTGAGCACATCGGAATGGCATCCTCCAAACCATTAGTCCACGCCTGTCCATTTCAAAAAGGAGGACCCAATGGCACTGATCACGCATCGCCGGTTGTGGCTACTCATCGCCGGCAGCAGCGCGGCACTCGCGCTGGCAAGCATCCTGTTGACCGAATGGCTAGCGCTCGCGCCCTGCCATCTGTGCATCTTCCAACGCCTGATGTTCATGCTGTTGGCGCCGCTGGCGCTCATCGCGGCCTTCACCAGCGGCTGGACGCAGCGTGTCAGCGGTGCCCTCACTGCCCTGGCGGCGGCCGGGGGCGCGGCGACCGCCGGCTTCCAGACCTGGCTGCAGGCGCAGCCCGAGGGCAGCGTCTCCTGTCTTGGCCCGGACATGGGACCGATCGAGCATTTCGTCGAATGGCTCGGCAGGCTGCAACCGACTCTCTTTATGGCCACCGGCTTTTGCGAGGACCTGGCCCTGGTGATCCTCGGGCTATCACTCGCGCAATGGGCGCTACTGGCCTTCCTGTTGGCGCT
>CAZEZH010000117.1:0-10414 GCA_964516305.1 uncultured Halochromatium sp.
AGTAGCTCGCGGTTGCGATAGCGCACATCTTCACCCGTGATGACGTAGACGACCTGTTCGGCGATGTTGTTGGCGTGATTGCCGGTTCGCTCGAGCGCATGGGCAACCGTCAGCAGGCCGGCGAAATGGTCGCCGCTCAGCCCTGCGGCGGGATCAAACAGGGCCGTGCGCAACTGTTCACTGGCATCATTGAGCCGTGAGTCGGCCTCAAAGACCTTGATGGCCTTGTCCAGATCGGCCTCGACCAAGCCAAAGACGGCACCCTGTAGCAGCTCACAATCGATCTCCATCAGCCGATGGACGGGCGTGATGGCCTGTTCCGGTAACAAGGGCCGGGTCTCGGCCTCGAGTAGCTTCAGGCTGTGCTTTGCAATCCGCTTGGCCTTGTCGCCGGCCCGCTCCAGATCGCCGACGATGCGGGCGGTTGCCAAGACCAGACGGAGGTCGATCGCGGTTGGCTGCCGCTTGGCGATGACCCGAAACACTTCTTCGTCCGCTGCTAGGCTGACTGAGTCGACCTCGGGGTCACGGTCGATGACCTCATGCGCAAGCGCGCTGCTACTGGTCGCGAGTGCCTCGACCGCGGCCCTGGTCTGCCGCACGACGGCGGAGACCATGTCGACGACCAGGCTGCGAAGATGGGCGAGCTCAAGGTCGTAGGCGCTTACGATATGGTGATGATCGTCATGCGTCTGCATCAATTCTAGCCTCTGGTGTCGGGATGTGTTGAGCTTATGGGGATGAGGGCGCTGACGCCTTACCCGCATTGGATTTTCGCATAGAACTGTTAGGAAAAGGGGCCTCTCTTGGACGCAATGCATCGACACGCTTCGGATTCTGATTCCTTGGATATTCTCGAGAGGGCGAGCGGGTGAGCGCCGATGGGCAGGCCAGGCAAGCATGGTTGTGGCCGCTCTACCGCGAGCATCTATCGGCTAGCGTTCATGCTCGCGCTCGGGAGCGCCTAGGGCTCGATGGCATAGCAAAGATCGATCCAGCAAGCTCTCTCCCAATCGCACCGCCGCTGCTCCATGGGGTGGCACGGGCGTCTTTCGTCGAATGGCGTTACTTCGCGGTCCTGTCGCCGGCGTTTCACGGCATCGTCGGCCTAGCACTGGTCAATCCCGATCGCCGCTTTGCGCAGATTGCCGAGGGGGGCTTGCTGTTGATCATCGCCGGTGTCGTGGATCGCCCACAGCTGCCGAGATCAGCCGCTGAGGTTGGCGATAACGCCCCTTTGTTCAACAGTGAGCCGGCCGAGCTGTGCTGGATGCACCTGTTTGCACCCGAGGACTGTGAATTCGATCCAGCTGGTGCCGAATCAGCCGGCGTTAGCCTCCGCGCTGGTGACGCAGGCTGCTGTCTCGAGCTGCGCCAAGCGAGCGCCGCTGAGACCGCGCTGCAGGTCGAGGCTGGGCAGGGGCTCAAGCTGCACCTGTCGCATCTGGGCCTACCTGGGGCCGGCTTACCCAATGCGTCCGATAGACACCTTGACGGCTGGCTCGGTCGGGCCTTGGGCGCGCATTGGCAGGTCCAGTGCCCATCGCCAATGGCCTGGTCCGATGGTGAGTTGGTGCTCGAGCCAGACTTCCTGGCTGGACTCGCCGAGACGGCTGGCGGCCTCGATCCTTGCTATGCCTCGGCCGCCTTGCGGGCGCGGGTAGCCTCTGGTCACCAGCAGGTGACGTGGCAGGCTGCGAGTGGCTATGCCGAGCATAGCTTCGGGATTCGGCCGTTGCCGTTGCAGGGTTGGGACTTCCTATTCGTGCCCAAGCCCGAGACCAGCGAGGCCTTGGTGCTGCAGACCTATCGCGGTAGCCAGGTGCTACGTTATCTCGAGGTCTGTTGGTCGCAGGATGGGGCGCTTCGGCAGTGGCGTTTTACGGCCGAGAACCTGCGCCTAGAATGGCCCGAGCAGGTGTTTGATCCGGTACTCGGCGTGCGTAGGCCATTGCGGCGACGGATCGAGGCTGAGTCTTGCGGATTGCGCTTGAGCCTAGATAGCCGCGTGCTGCATCGGATTCCGCTGCTGCGTCGTCACCGGCTCGCGGTGCGGCATTTCTTCATCAGCGAGGAGATCGGCGTCGCTGATTGGCGCCTGACTGATGACTCCGGACGGGTGCTCGCCGAGGTGCAGGGTCAGCCCTGTGGCGGCGAGCTTGCGCACCGTCGCCTCCGAGTGCCTCGGTGTGCGGGCTGAGGGCTTTACTCCGGTCTGGGAACGGACATCAGCGCTTATCAACTGCAGCGGCCGATTTGGCACCTAACGGACGAACAGGTAGACTGCGATATTTGATTTTTCATATATATCGCGTCCGAGACCCCATGTCTGACCTCAAGACCACAGCTCGCATGGGCGGTAAGCTGTCGCTGCTGGATCGCTTCCTGACCCTCTGGATCTTCCTCGCCATGGCGCTGGGCGTTGCGCTTGGCTCGCTATTTCCCGATGCGGTGGCCGCCTTCAACCAGGGCCTAACCGTCGGTGAGCACACCAATCTGCTGATCGCCATCGGCCTCATCCTGATGATGTATCCGCCGCTGGCGAAGGTAAAGTACGGCCTGATGCCGAAGGTCTTTGCGAACGTCAAGATCCTCGGTCTCTCACTGGTCTTGAACTGGGTCATCGGCCCGCTGCTGATGTTCGCGCTGGCGATTGGCTTTTTCGGCTTCCTGGCTCCCATGCTGCTCGGCGATGACCCGCGCTGGGTCGATTACATGGTTGGGCTGATCCTGGTCGGCATCGCACGCTGCATCGCGATGGTGCTGGTCTGGAACCAACTGGCGCGCGGCAGCAGCGAATACGGCGCCGGGCTGGTAGCCATGAACAGCGCCTTTCAGATCATCAGCTTCAGCCTCTATGCCTGGATCTTCATCAGTGTGCTGCCGCCGCTGTTCGGGCTTGAGGGCATGGTGGTGGATGTCAGCATTGGCGACATCTTCGTCAGCGTGATGATCTACCTCGGCATTCCGTTTGCCGCTGGGGTGCTGAGCCGGCTGCTGTTGGCCCCAGCCAAGGGCGAGGACTGGTACGACAAGGTCTTCATCCCGCGCATCTCGCCGATCACACTGGTGGCCTTGCTGTTCACCATCGTTGTGATGTTCAGCACGCAAGGCCAGCAGATCCTCAAGCAGCCGCTCGATGTGCTCTGGATCGCACTGCCACTGTCGGCCTATTTCGTGCTGATGTTCCTGAGCAGCTTCTTTCTCGCCTGGCAAGTCGGTGCTGATTATCCGCGCAGCGCCTCGGTCGCCTTCACTGCCTCGGGCAACAACTTTGAGCTGGCCATTGCGGTCGCCATCGCCGTGTTCGGCATCGCCTCACCGGTCGCCTTCGCCACCGTGATCGGCCCGTTGGTCGAGGTGCCGGTGCTGATCGGCCTGGTGCATGTGAGTCTCTACTTCTATCGGCGCTTCTACCTTGGTCTAGAAGAAAACAACGATGAAGCTCCCTCAACGGCCGGCTAATCGGACAGACTATCTTCGCTTGGCCAATCGCATTGAGCTAACCGATAGCTAATAGCCTATGAAGAATGATGCTGTCTTCGAGCTACCCGAGTATCTGCCTGCTGCCCTGCGCGAGGCGGCCCGCCCACGCCAGCTCGCGAAAGGCGAATGCCTCTTCAAGCAGGGCGATCCGGTTGATGCCATCTTTTTCGTGCAGCATGGGCGCGTGCAGGCCGTGCGGACACTCGATAGCGATGCGCACGCGGTGATGCTCACGGCGGCAGCTGGTGAGCTGTTCGCAGAATCGGCGCTTGCGGTGCCGAGCTACGTCTGCGATGCCTTCGCGACCGTTGACTCGGATCTCCTTGTGCTCCCTGCCGACGCCGTTCTGACTGCGCTGGATACAGATGGTGCCTTCGCGCGCGCCTTCGCGCTGGCGATGGCTTCGAATGCGCGCCGGCAATGCTCGCGTTATGAGCGCATTCGCCTGCGACGCGCGCGCGATCGGGTGCTGCATCTGATCGTCTGCGAGGGCGGCCTCGACGCCTGCAGGAGCAAGAGGTGCAGCAGCAGAAAGCTGAGACGCAGATTGCGAAGACCAAGGAGCGTGAGGAGAAGCTCGACGATCTGGTGCAGGTTTACGGGCAGGCCAATGTTAGTGTCGATCATCGCAGCGGAGATTGGGATGGCGACGATGGCACGGCGATCAATAGCAACGCCTCGCGCCTTGGCGTTAAGGGCGGGCTACAGACATCGTTGCCTGATATCCGGCTTATCTACCAAGCAGAGTTGCGCTACGAGACGACCGATTATGTCAACGGTGGCCCCGGTTCCGACAGCGGTGCGAAGCAGGTCGAGTTCCGCGAGGCCTATGCTGGCATCGAAGGATCTCATTGGGGCCGCCTGCGTATCGGTCGTTTGAATACCGGCTACAAGAGCACTGGCACCAAAATCGATCCATGGACCGACAACGCGCCGCAGGCTCGCTCGGGAGGCCGCCAGGGTATGTCGGAGCTGCACTCAAGCTACTTCAACAACGCTGCCGACTACGAAACGCCGAAGTTCTTTGGCGGGCTGACTGGAACCGCCTGGTATTCGACCCAGTTTGACGACTCCAACAAACCGCTGCACAACACCGGGACCTTGCGGAACTACATTGCCGGACAGGCCGGTGGGGTGGGAGCTAAATACGATGACGGGACAATCTTCCTCGGCGCTGACTGGCTCGACATCAATGCGGAGCGCATCGATCGCACTGGGCTCGAGAATGGGAGCGCCTGGCAAGTCGCGGGCCGCTATCAATTCGGCCCCTTTAACGGTCAGCAGACGCTCTCGATCTCGGCCTTGTACGAAGACGCCAACGAGCTTGGGTTGGGTCGTAACGTCTACACCAACCTGATCTACGGGGTCGACCGCTTCCGTTTCATCGGCGCCTATGGACAGAACCGCGACGGCGCGGTTTACGGCGACAAGGACTGGGATAACTGGTCCCTTGGGATGAAGTATGCGCTGAACAAGCGTTCGGAACTGCTCGCCGCTTGGAACCAGCGCATGGACAATACCGATGACAAAGACTTCAACACGCTGACAGTTGGTCTAAAGGCCAAATTCGGGTATTAACTCGAGTGCCGCCGTGCCGGCGTAAGCTCAAGCGCCAGTAAGCCGGTTCGGCGGCCATGTTCCATTCCTAACGACTCGCAATCGAGAAGTGTCCCATGTTGCATCCAGTACAACGCATGACCCGGTCCCTTTACCTGCTGATGCTGCTGGCAGCATTTTGGCTGCCATTGCATGCCTACGCCGCCCCAGACTTTTTGGTCGACGCCGACTGGCTCGCCGACCAGATCGATGATGAAGACGTCATCGTGCTCGAGGTGCGTTATCACCCGCATCGCTATTTCACCGTCGGGCACATCCCTGGCGCTGTCCAGGTGCAGCGCTTCAAGGATCTCGGCGACAATCAGGCCAATCCGCTGATGCGTTTCCCCTCGCGCGAGACGTTTCAAGAAACCTTGCGCAGCTGGGGGGTCAATGATGACTCGACGCTGGTGCTTTACGACGACTCCAGCACCGCATTGGTCTCACGGCTCTATTACCTCCTCGACCTCTATGGTTTCAACATGGATCAAGTCAAGATCCTGAACGGCGGCACCTTGGAGTGGACAGTCTTCAACGAGCTAAGCAAAGAGTCTGCTGAGCCGCGCGAGCCTGGCACGGTGACGCTCAAGGACGCGAATCCGGATCTCTTCGTTGAATGGACTGCGGTCTACGATGATGTCGTCTCGCGCCAAGACCCGGGGGTGATTCTACTCGACACCCGCCCGAACGATATGTACACCGGCGAGGTGATCCGTCACTCCATTATGGGCGGGCATATCCCCGGCGCGGTGAATGTTGTGAGCCTCGATGGCACCGACGGCCAGAGCGGCAAGTGGCGTAACGACACCACCCTAGAGGCCCTCTATGCCGAGCTGCCGAAGGATAAGCGCATCTACGTCTACTGCCACGATGGGTTCCGTATGGCACTTGCTTACATGCAGCTCAAGCACCTGGGCTTTAAGGATGTGCGCCTCTACAACGGCGGCTGGTCCCACTGGGGCAACAGCTTGACGCTGCCGGTGGTAGAAGGCGATGAGCCGCTAGGCGGCGACTTCGCGCTCTGATTTGGGGACTTCAAGATGACTTTGATTGATAAGAGTGAGATCCTGCGTCGCCTCCGTTTGTTCGGAGGCTGGGCGCCGATGAGTTTGCTGCTGATCGGACTCTTCTTGTTTCTGGTTGGTGATGGGTTCGCGTCCGAATCGACTTCAGGGACGTCGACCGGCGACGCGTCGCCAGCAGCGAGCACCATCGCGCGCACGGATCAAGTGGCCGAAGGCGTCTTCGCGCTGGTCGGCGAGACTGGTCCTAGAACTCCGGAGAACTACGCGCTCAACGCCAACCTCGGCTTCATCGTCACCGACGACGGTGTCGTTTTGGTCGACAGCGGTGCGGTCTATGCCTTCGGACCACTCATCGAACAGGCCATCGCCAAGGTGACCGAGCAACCGATCCGCTGGGTGATCAACCTTGGCAGTCAGGACCACCGCTGGCTCGGCAACGGTTACTTCGCCGAGCGCGGCGCCGAGATCATCGCCTTGGCCCGCACGGTCGAGACCCAGAAGGCCTATACCGAGTCGCATCTGCGACGGCTGCGGCAGGTGCTCGGTGACCGGGTTGCCGGTACCGAGCCAATGACTGCACCGGAGCCGATTGCCGCCGATCGCGCCGAGCTTGAGTTTGGCGGTGTGGCGATGGAGTTGATCTGGCCCGGTGATGCGCACTATCGGGGCGACGCGCTGCTCTGGCTGCCTGCATCAGGCGTGCTCTTCGCCGGTGATCTGGTCTATCTCGACCGCATCCTTGGCGTCTGGCCGCACAGCGCCATGCCCGACTGGCGTGAGAGCTTCCAGACCATGGAGGCGCTAGCACCGCGGGTGATCGTGCCGGGCCACGGCGAGCCGGCCGACCTGGGCAAGGCCAAGGCCGAGACCGGCGAGTATCTCGACTGGCTGGTCACCCGAGTCCAGACCGCGCTGGCCGATTGGCAGCCGATCGACGAAGCCGTCACGGCGCTGGCCGACGCCCCGGCCTTCGAGCATCTGCAGCACTTTGACAGCTGGCACAAGCGCAATGTCAATGAGACCTACCTGCAGCTTGAGGCGCAATAACCAGAAATGGGTCAGGATGTCTACTCTTCACGATCGCCTAAGCGACAAGCATGAGGCGCCATTCGCGTCTCGACCACCTAATCCTGATCATGTTTCGCGTTCGCGAGTGGCTGCTAGTCTTCGTTGCTCGAAGAAGACCAAAATCAACCACCAGGAGCTTGATGATGAAGAGAACCCTGACCGCCGGCCTGTTGAGCCTTGCCATCGTTGCCGTCTCCAGCGCCCAGGCGCTGACCAGTGTGGACAACGAGACCGATATCGAAGCGGTGGCGTTGAAGGTGGCCAACGAGACTGTGGAAGGCGGCTACAAGCTGGTCACCATGGAAGAAGTGAAGCAGATGCTGGACGTGGGCGAGGACTTCGTGCTGGTCGATGCCCATCCGCGCTGGGAGTTCGAGATGGCCTACGTCGACGGTGCCAAGCATTTCGGCTTCCAGTCCAACCATGTTGGTGAGTGGGAAAAAGACGTCACCGATGGCTCACCGACCCAAGACGACTTTCGCGCCGTGCTAGGCGAGGACTTGGACAAGAAGATCGTTATTTACTGTGGCTTCACCAAGTGCGGTCGCTCGCATAATGCTGCGCTCTGGGCCAAGGAGCTGGGCTACACCAACGTCTATCGCGCGCCGGGCGGCATCACCGCTTGGAAGGATCTAGGCTACTCCTATAAGGTCGTCCCCAACGACACCAATACCTACCCGAACAAGTAACCGAGAGCTGTCGCTGCGCTGGCGGGGGCCTCGAACTCTTCCTTGAAGCGGATATCGATGAGCTGGGCCTGGCCCGCCGTCAGCAAATCGATGAGGCCCTTGCTGTCCACCTTCATCTCCTTGCGCGCGGCGTAGTCGAAGTCGCTGACATAGCGCTCCAAGTCTTGATCATCGGCAGCTGCGGTGGCCGACAGGGCAAGGGACAGCAGGATCAGTGCAAGTGTCTTCATGCCACGAAGCTCCTCAGCGCGCTTGCTCGGAGCCGAGAACCGATGGCTTCCAGGCTTGGACGAGGCCCGCTATGCCGCCCGTGACGAAGACGACATTCTCAAAGCCGGCGGCGCGCAGGAGTCCGGTGGCCAAGGCCGCGCGATAACCGGAAAGGCAGACCACGGCGATCTGGTGATCCGTGGGGAGCTGGTCCAGGTTCTCCGCCTTGAACAGGTTTTCCAGTGGAATCCACTGGGCGCTAGGGTGGGCCAAGACGATCACTGCATGCTCCTCGGGTGTGCGAATGTCGAGCAGCAGGAACTCCTTGCCCTTTGCTAAGGCCTCGACCAGGTCGGGGGCATCGATCTTCGGCGGCGTCTCAGTCAGATATTGCCGGTCCATCTTGCCGGTGACGTTGGTCTGGATCTGGGCCGCGAGTTCGCCGTTGTAGGCGCTGGCTGTCACCGGAAGTATGACGGCTAGTGCGCAAGCCGCGCTGAATCGGATAAGTCGCTTTTTCATCGTTCGGTTCCTGTAGGTTGTGATTGGTTGAAATCAACAAATGCCCTG
The DNA here is from genome assembly GCA_964516305.1 of uncultured Halochromatium sp. Classification (GTDB taxonomy): domain Bacteria; phylum Pseudomonadota; class Gammaproteobacteria; order Chromatiales; family Chromatiaceae; genus Lamprobacter. The sequence goes on from CAZEZH010000117.1 coordinate 8,645, forward strand.
AGTCGGGTTGATCGCCATCGCTGAGATGACACGATAAAAACAGCCTAACAACTTGCCAAAAAGACCATTGGGCTCTCCTTGTTGGAGCGGATAGGCGCCGACTCATGAGGCTTAGGTGCCACCAGCATCAAACCGCATGCGGCGCGGCCGCGCGCCAGCCCGCGGTATAAGTGCCGAGCGGGTTGAACTCGCTCAGTGACGCATCAGTCAACGGCAATGCGCACCTGTGCCGAGAGACCGACGACTGGGCTCAGATCAGCGGGCAGCCGTGCCTCGAAGCGGCGGGTGCGGGTGTCCGGATCGAGTTCGGGCCAGGCACGCTCGATCCGCAGCTCGATCGCCGACGGGCGCGCTCAGCTCGGCGATGCGGTTTGTGACCACTTGACCGGGCACCCAGCGCACTGAGCCATCGGACGTCTGTGTTGAGTTGACCATTCCAGCGGCCGCTGCGCCGGCGAAGGGCATCAAGTCCGGCTCGGCGGAATCCCACGTCCGCGCTCGTACCAGCGCTGCGTGCGCAGCACCACGCGCACCAGCAGCAGCATCACCGGCACCTCGATCAGCACCCCGACCACGGTCGCCAGCGCGGCACCGGATTCAAAGCCGAACAACGCAATAGCGGTGGCTACCGCCAGCTCGAAGAAATTGCTGGTGCCGATCATCGACGAGGGACCGGCGATGCAATGCGGCGAGCGCAACCAGCGGTTCGCGAGATAGGCGATGACGAAGATCAGCGCCGACTGGATCAGCAAGGGCACGGCCAGCAGGCCGATGATCAACGGCTGCTGGGTGATCTGCTCGCCTTGGAAGCCGAACAACAGGACCAGCGTCGCCAACAGCGCCAGCAGCGAGATCGGATGCAGCCGCGCCAGCACCCGCGCCAGCGCGCCACCGGCGGGATCGGCGCGCAGCAACAGACGCCGCCAGAGGGTCGCGATCACCAGCGGCACGACGATGTAGAGCAACACCGATAGCAGCAGCGTTTCCCAGGGCACGACGATGGCCGTCAGCCCCAGCAGCAGCGCGACGATGGGGCCGAACGCGAACACCATGATCAGGTCGTTCAAGGCGACCTGGGCGAGGGTGAAGTGCGGCTCGCCGCGCGAGAGGTTGCTCCAGACGAACACCATGGCGGTGCAAGGCGCGGCGCCGAGGATGATCATGCCGGCGATGTAGCTGTCGATCTGCCCCGCTGGTAGATAGGGCCTGAACCACCAGCCGATGAACAGCCAGGCCAACAGCGCCATCGAGAACGGCTTGATCGCCCAGTTCACCACCAGCGTCACCACCGAGCCGCGCCAATGCTGGGTCACGCCTGACAAGGCGGTGAGATCCACCTTGAGCAGCATCGGGATGATCATCAGCCAGATCAGCACCGCGACTGGCAGGTTGATCTGTGCCACCTCGAGGCTGCCGATGGTTTGGAAGGCCCCGGAGGCGACATGCCCGAGGCCGATGCCGGCCAGGATGCACAGCCCTACCCAAAGGCTCAGGTAGCGCTCGAACAGGCCCATGTCAGCGTTGGCGGCCTGCTTGCCGGCGACCTCGCATTGGCTACTCATAATGAAACTCCTCGTTCAATGATTCGATCAACGGGGCGATGACTGCGCCGCTCCCGCTCAGAGTGCTCGTTGCCGCTATCGCTGTTGGCGCTAGCAGGCACGTCGACTAGGGTTGGTTCGGGCTGTTGGGTGGATTCGGAGACGTGCGCTTAGGTGTCCCGGGCTTCGGAATCAGCGCGAACAGGGCCGCCGGCGTGGTGCCATGGGC
>CAZEZH010000118.1:0-10402 GCA_964516305.1 uncultured Halochromatium sp.
TCGCGGAGTTGCTGGCGGGGCGTGGGGATTTTCTGGTGGTGCTGCGGCTCTCGGTGCTCCATAACACCGCGAATAATCTGCTGCCGATGCGGGCTGGGGAGATGGTGTTTCCTTGGTTGATGCGCCGTTATTTTGGGCATGGGTTTTTGGCGGCTGGTGCATCGCTGGTGTGGATTCGATTACTGGATCTGCATTGCTTGGGGGTTATGGGTGTTGTTGTGCTTTGGATGCGCGCGCCAAGTCCTTGGTGGGGGCTGCTGGTTGTTGCCTGGCTGGGTCTGCTGCCGTTGTTCTGGCTGGTGGGTGGCTTGGAGCTAGAGCCTGGGGATGGCGTTGTGGGTCGTTTTCGACGGTTGCTGGGGTTTGTTGCCGCGGCGGCTCCTAAAGACCCGATTCGTGTCCTTTGGCTCTATCTCTGGACCGCTCTGTCATGGAGTCTTAAGTTCATCGCTTTTGCGCTGATCCTCGGTCATTTTGTGCCAGCCGCGCTTTGGCAGGTGGTGCTTGGGGTGATGGGTGCTGAACTCTCGACCGTGCTGCCGTTCCATGGGATTGCGGGCAGTGGCTCGTTCGAGCTGGCAGCAGTGGCGGCGATGGTGCCTTTGGGGGTGGCGCCGGCTGAGGCCTTGGCGGGGGCGGTGAATCTGCACCTATTCTTGCTGGGAACCACCTTGGTGCTCGGGTTTGCAGCCTTGATGTTCCCTGTGCCTAGCCGAGCGAAGCACAGCGATTGATGGTTGACTGTAAAGTTTACTGCGCGAGGGCGAGTAGGGCGTCGAGGTCGAGATTGGTCTCGCAGTGATCGGCGAGGGCGTCGAGGGCGGTCTCGATGCGCTGCTCGAAGTCGAGTGCTGCGGCCTTGGCGCCGACCTGCTCGAGCCAGTGGGCGCGGAAGGCATCGCTGGCGAAGATGCCATGTACATAGCCACCCATGACGCGGCCGTCTGCTGAGACGGCTCCTTCCGGACGGATGCTGCCCTTGTCGTCCTGTAGCAGCAGCCAGGGACGCTCGAGACCGGCGCCGGTGGTTCGGCCCATGTGCATCTCGTAGCCGGTGACGCGGCAGCCGCTGCGCTGGTCGGTATGGTCGAGGTCGATCAGGCGCTTGTCGCCGCTGATGCTGGTTTCGATGTCGAGCAGGCCGAGGCCGGGGGTCTCGCCAGGCTCGCCTTCGATGCCGTCTGGATCACGGACGACTTGGCCGAGCATCTGGAAGCCGGCACAAAGGCCGAGCACGCGGCCGCCGCGGCGCGCGTGGGCGATGATGTCGATGTCCCAGCCTTCACGACGCAGCGTCTGGAGGTCGGCACGGGTTGCCTTGGAGCCAGGGAGGATGACGACGTCGGTGTCGGCGGGGATCGGCTGCCCGGGCTTGATCCAGCGTAGGTTCACGGCCGGCTCGGCGGCGAGCGGGTCCATGTCGTCGAAGTTGGCGACCCGCGACAGACGCGGGATGGCGATGTTGACGCTGCCGCCGCCGTTGGTCCATTCGCCTTCGGCTGGGCGCTCGAGGGCGAGCGAGTCCTCGGCGGGCAGTTGCGCGGCGCCCTCGAACCAGCGCAGCACGCCGCGGAAGGGCCAGCCGGTGATCTCGGTGATGGTCTCGCAGGCCGGCTCGAACAGCGAGAAGTCGCCGCGGAACTTGTTCACCAGATAGCCGACCACGCGCGCGCGGTCAGCCTGATCGAGCAACAGCCAGGTGCCGACTAGCGAGGCCATGGTGCCGCCCTTGTCGAGATCACCGACCACGATCACCGGCACCTGCGCCTGCTCGGCGAAGTACATGTTGGTGATGTCGCAGTCGCGCAGATAGATCTCGGCACCGCTGCCGGCGCCCTCGACCAGCACCAGATCGGCCTCGGCGCAGGTGCGCTCGAAGCTGTCGAGGATGGCCGGCATCATGCCCTGGCGCATCTGGTGGTAGACGCGGGCCGGGCAGTTGCCGAGCGAGCGCCCGCGCAGTACCACCTGCGAGCCGACGTTGGTCTGCGGCTTGAGCAACACTGGGTTCATGTGGATCGATGGGGCGACGCCACAAGCGTGCGCCTGCAGCGCTTGCGCCCGCCCGATCTCGCCGCGCGGCTGCTCGCCATCGGCGCCGATGGGGGCGTCGCTATCGGCGGTCACCGCCGCATTGTTGCTCATGTTCTGCGCCTTGAACGGACGCACGGCGAGCCCGCGCCGGGCGTAGGCGCGACAGAGTCCCGCCACCAGCAGGCTCTTGCCGACGTCGGAGGCCGTGCCCTGGATCATCAGGGTACGCGCGCGGCGTGGGCCATGGTCGAGCAGCGGGGGTAGCTGAAGGTCGATCGTCGGTGCAGTGTCTGGCATTGATGGTCGCCTACTTACCCCTATCACCGATCGGGATAAAAGCCATCATCCAGCAGTTGCTTGATGGAATAGGGGCAAGCTCTCGGGAAGGTTGTCCGCGCTAGGCGGGTTTCTTTATGCGCAAGTTCAACAGCATCGGCATAGGCATCAATGCTGGTTTCTTCTAAGACCGACTTTAGACCGGGCGACTTGCGCAGCAGGACACTGATCTGCTGGCGCTGTTCGATGATCGTCGAACGCCAGCTATCGCCCTTGAATTCGCGCCAGCGTTCGCTAAGCGTTTGGTATTGGAATTGCCACTTGAGCAGATGTGCGATCAGGATTAAAAAACGGCTATGCAATTCGCGCCGATCGCTTTTACTCATGTCGCTCAACTCTTCCAATAAGTGTTCGATATCCAGTTCCTCGAAGCGACCGGCGCGTAATAATTCGGCGTTGCGTTGCGTCCATTGGGAGTAGTCGGTCTGATAGAGAGAAGCGAGTTCAGTCATGGCGAATCCTCTCAAAAAGCGGCTTCCCAATGATACAAGGTCGCGCCTTGCCGTGGTGCTCACGGCAGGCACGATCAAATATCAGGATGAAGGCGATGTGATCGCCACTCGGATGGTGAGATTTGGCTGCACCTTAGCTTCGCCCCAGTTGCGTGTGGCGAGGCTAAGATGGACGCTGACAACTAGGCCTCCTCAGCCACCGCCTCGCGCTGCTTGCTCGTCTGCAGCTCAGGCATCGCGACATTGGCTGAGGACGACGCCGGCTTGATGCCGCCACCACAGCCGCCCGGCTGACACTTCGGCGAGGCCTCGCCGCCGATCTCCAGGTCTTCCATCTGCTGATTGCCGCCGCCGCAGGCCATAGGCACGGCTTGGCTGGTGCCGACCGCTGGGCGCTTGGCCGCCGGTGCCTGCTTCCAGGCATTGTGATCCGGCTCGACGATCTTCGACTTGCTCTTGTCGTAGTCGAACCTGATTAGCTTCTTGAACATCGGCCCCCAGTAGTTCTGCTTGCCAAGCTGGTAGAACTTGCGCTCATAGGCACTCTTGAAGAAGGCCTTGATGCAGCCGATCAGATACTTGCGACGGAAGGGGTCTTTGACCCAAGGGTACTGGAACAGCATCCGCTTCATGTAGAAGCGCCGATAGTTCGCCATGACGCCATCGAGCAGCTCGGCGCGGTCGATGCTGTCCGGCTTCATGATCGGCTGCACGAAGTTGTACTTGGAGTAGTCGAACACCTCGACCCGATCGCCCATCTCGGTGAACATATCCGAGAACGGCCAGGGGGTGTACATCGACCAGTTGGCCATGTCTGCGCCCCAGTCCATGACCATCTGATAGGTCTCCTCCAGGGTCTCGCGGGTCTCGTTCTCGAGGCCGACGATGAACTGCGCCTCGGTGACGATGCCGTTCTCCTGCAGCAGCTGCACCGCGCGCTTGTTCTGCTCGATCGTGGTCTCCTTGACGAAGCGGTCGAGGTTCAGCTGCGCGGCCGCCTCGGTGCCGAGCGAGACGTGGACCAGGCCGGCCTTGCGATAGAAGGGCAGCAGATCCTCATCGCGCATCACATCCGTCACACGGGTATTGATGCCCCAATGGATGCCGAGATCGCGATCAATGAGCTCCTGGCAGAACTCGATGAACTTGGCCTTGTTGATCTGTGGCTCTTCGTCGGCCAGGATGAAGAAGCCGACACCGTGGACCTTCACCAGTTCCTCGATCTCGTCGACCATCTTCTTCGGATCGCGCACGCGGTAATCGCGCCAGAATTTCCACTGCGAGCAGAAGCTACAGGTGAAGGGGCAGCCGCGTGCCATGTTGGGCGTCGCGACCGGCACGCCGAGCGGGATGTAGATGTACTTCTTCCAGTCGAGGATGCCCCAGTCGGGCCAGATCGAGTCGACATCCTTGATCGAGGGCTCGACCGGGGTGGCGACGACCTTGTTGTCCTCGTTGAGATAGGCGATGCCCTTGATCTTCTCGCGCTCGGCTGGCCAGCGACCCTCGTCGATGGCACGGACCAGGTTCAGCGTGACCGCCTCGCCCTCACCGCGCACGATGACGTCGATCCAGGGCGCCTCACCGAACACCTGCTGGTACATGAAGGTCGGGTGGATGCCGCCAAGCACCGTGATGGCGTTGGGACTTTCCTCTTTGGCGATCTGCAACAGCCGCTGCGCGGTGTAGATCATCGGCGTCATCGCGGTGGTCGCGATGATGTCCGCCTTGGCGTCACGGATGGCGACCCGCAGCTGCTCCTCGTCGAGGTCGTCCACCAAGCCATCGACGAAGTGGTAATCGGTGTAGCCGCCCTGCTTCAGATAGCCGGCGAGATAGGTGACCCAGGCTGGGGACCAGTTGCCGGCAATGTCGGCGGCACCGGCGCTATAGTTGGGGTGGACAAAAAGGATTCGCATTATCTGCTCCGATGGATCTTGCCGTCGCACGTGAGCGCGGACCAGCGGTGAAGGGGCACTGGGCCCACGTCGATCGCAGCCTGGGCAATGGCTGCGTCAGCCGGGATGCTTGTCGTGGCTCCCTGTTGTGGCTCAGAATTGTGGCTCAGGATGGTGCGTTACCACATTGACAGTCTGTTCTGTCGCGCCAGCATGACAGTTGAGATTATCACGCCGTCGGGCTCGTTGGCCTTGCTGTGCCGCAACACAGTTGCCCTGAATCAAGCGCTTGGGTCATTGCAGGGGTGCTTGCTTCCGCGTTAGGTCGGCATCCTTCGGTGGTGGAGGCGGCGCCGCGAAGATGGTCAGCAAGAGCTCCATATCGCCCAAGTTCTCGTAGACGGGCCGCTGGCCCGACAGGGCCTCGCTCGTCTCTAGAATCATCCGCACACCGGCGCCGCGCCGATCCATGAGCTGGTTCTTGCCGAGCGCCGGCTCATCCACGGGGTAGTAGCGCGCGAACAGGCTTGTAATCACCTCGTTGCGCGGCGCGGAGATCGTCGTCATCGATTCGATCGTCATGGAGTTGGGCAGCTCTCCGGGCGTGTAGATCTCCAGCCGGTCGGCGTACATGAACAGCCGAATGCGTTGCGCGTCGCGAGAATAATCGCGATGCGCCACGGCGTTGACGATCGCCTCAAAGACCGCGCTCAGATCATACTGCGGATAATCGATACGCCCCAGCGGCTTGCGAGCCGGCGTGCGCATGTTGCGCCCAACAAAATGGATGGCATCAAAGATCTGCCGATCCAGCGGTCCCTGTATCGTCTGCGCATCGACTTGGTCGTTCGGCTGATTGACCAGCCCGTCATGGGCCACGGCGATGATCTCGGCATTGCGCAGCCAACGCTGTGGCGCGAGCGTACAGAGCAGTACGCCAGCAACCGTTGGCACCAGGCCCATATCGCTCTGCGTCAACAGGTGCAACCTCCGCAGCTGGGTCGGCACCTCACCCTCATCGGTGCGGGTGAACCGATTGACCAGCAGCGAATCAAAGTCATTCAGGCTGGCCCCGGGTACCTCCTGCTCCTCGAAGCGGATCAGCCGCGCCTGGCTGCGTTGCTGGAATAGCCGCGCCAGTGCATCCGGCGAGAGCTTGCGCTTCGCGTGGCCGACACGCCGGAAATAGCCGTTCGCGGCTTCATGTACCCAAAGGCTGCGTGGCACGTCCACGACGATCACGGCCTTGGGGGAACCGTCCTCGCCGGTCAACTCCAGATGCCGGGTCACCATATCCAGCGGCGGCTTGATGCGGTCGGTGCAGATCGACGTGACCCAGGCCTCGACTTGGTTCATCTGCGCCAGCGGGATACCGGACAGGTCGCGGGTCTTGTCGTCGACGCCAAGAACCACCGTTCCGCCCGCGGCATTCGCCATCGCCGCCAGCTCGTCCGACAACCCGTCGGCGTGCGGCTCAGTGACCTTGCCCGCCGAGCTGACCGCCACCCGCTTCAGCTCCAGCGTCGAGTCCTCGCCAAGGCGGATGCGCTGCTGCAATGCCTCAATGTTCAAAATCGATATACCTCGTGTGGGCCTCACGCGAAGAATGTCCGCCGCAGCCAATCCGCAAACAGATCCACTGTGGGTAGCTCGGCGTCGAGATACCGAGCCGAGATTGCCTGCCCGAGCGGCTTTCCGGGTTCCGCCTGCCAGGCGAGCCAGGTATGAATGCGAGCCTTGGGGAGCCTGGCAACCGAGAATCGACACAGCTCAGGCGCCATCCCGGCGATTGCCTGATCGGCGTGAGCTAGCAGCGGGTCACCGGCGGGGATCAAGAACCTCAGAAAATTCTCTAGGATTCCGGGTACCTGATTGTCGGGCATCAGCCAGATGCCAACCCTGGGCAGCAGCGTATCCGGCGGTTTCGGAATCACCGTTCCCTCGGCGACAGGCGTGGGCGGAACGCCGGCATATCCGGCGACGCCTAAACGTGAAGCAACCGCCTGCCAACGCGCCTGGAGGTCTTCGTCAGCATCGAGAAGGATTCCTAACGCCTCGATGTCACTCTCGAGCAGACGCGCCTTGATGCCCTCGATCAGCCGATCCTTGCCGCCATAGGGCTGAATCTTGTCGATCACCCCAAGCTGCCGCTGGGCACAAATGTGCTTGACGACATGCTCGTCGTCAGGGCCTTCGACCATGAGCACTCGCTTCGGCATTGCTATCTCACCTCGATGAGATCGCGCGTCACAGCTTCTAAGTCCGTTTCGGTGAACAGCGTCGGCGTGATCCGGTCCTCCTGTCGTGTCAGCCGGACGAGCGCACCCTCCTGCGGGCTCTCGCTGGCCGCCTCTTGGAACGCATGCACGCAGTCCCAGCTATGCGTGGTGGCGAATACCTGTGCGTCGAGGTCGCTGGCGAGCCGGAAGATTGCGCGCCAGATGTCGCTCTGTATCGAGTAATGCAGACCATTCTCGATCTCATCCACGAGCAGCACACCATTGCGAGCATTGCAAAGCGATAGAAAGACGCCGAACACCCGATTGACACCGTCGCCGAAAGTCCTAAGCGGCACACGGGATGCGTGGCGTGTGCTCTTGGCGATTGCCGTTCGTGAGCGGTAGCGTCCCTGATCACTGCCGATCACGGAAACCGCCTGGATATCTTCGGAGATAACTTGCAGCGCCTTGACGATATGTTGCTCCGCGTCCGTGAGTGCGATGGCATCCCAGAGCGGTCCGAGATCATTGGTCGAGCGGGAGCTGAACGGATCGAGATAGACGCAGGGAACGGCACTCGCGTCAGCATCGACGCGCGAGGGATAGCGCCGGTGCATGCGATCCATGGGAAGGACCCGCCTTCGGCCCGCGATATGCAGCACAAGCGCTGGAAATGCCTCCGACTGGTCGAGCGCGTCCGCCGGTACAGGCTCGTAGGAGAATCGCTGTCCATTCGGGTCTTCCTTGCGGACGAACCAATCGATACTCACGTCGACCTTGGACAATTGGGCGGTTAAGGAGCCGGTTGCGGCGATGGCGAAGCCTCGGCCGCAGGCACCCAGACTTGGAAACCCCGTGAACAGGTTGCACACCGGCGCGATGTCGGCTGCGATATATCCCTGCTCCGCATCCTTTGCCGAATCAAGCTCTTCACGATAGTCCAGAATTTCCGAAAGTGTCGATGGCGCGGCCCCCGTCGCCAGCACACGAATCGCCTCAAGCAGACTGGACTTGCCCGAGTTGTTCTTGCCGGTGATGAGATTGACTCTACCGAGCCCGTCCATCCGGAGGTCCGTCAGTGCCCGAAAGCCATTGATGGCAATGCTGTTGATCAGAACGGTCATGGAGTGGACATCTCGGTTGTTTGGCATGTGCCGAATGCATCGCCAACGCCTGTCGGCAGGGGCTTGGCGATCATTTCACATCCTCGTCGAATAGCGAGCGCTGTTCGGGCTCTGCGAATTGTGGGCCATCCCCCTGTCCACCAAGTTGGAGCCTGGGAACGAACGGAATGGATTGCTTGGCGAGGAAGGTCACCATGCTCAGGTCAATCATCCAAAGAAGCGCGGAGATTAGACAGTGTGATCGCTTGGGGCTCAATGGTTTTGTGCTTCATCGTCGTCTACTCAAGACCAGACCGTCGAAACAGGGCTTCGGATAACCAGCATCTGCTTGGCGGGCCGAAAAGGTTGCTGCAGCTCTCATGTGCAGGCCCAGGGCACGATATAGCGATGGACCTGATCGACATCCTGATGTTCGCCGATGATCGCTTGCACCCCATAGACAGAGGCCAGGTGCTCGGCGCTCAACACGGTCTCGACCTTGCCGCTGGCCACTGCGACGCCTTGGTCGAGCAGCAGCAGCCGATCGCAGAAGCGGCTGGCGAGCGTCAGATCATGCAAGACGATGACGACGGTCTGACCGGCTTGGCAGCGGGCGCGCAACAGCTCCATGACCCTGAGCTGGTGCATCGGGTCGAGCGCGGCGACCGGCTCATCGGCGAGCAGCACATCGGCCTCGACCGCGAGCACGCGGGCAAGGCGGGCGCGGGCGCGCTCACCACCGGACAGCTCATCGGCACGGCGCTCGCGCAGTGACCAGATGTCGGTAGCGCGCAGGGCCTGCTCGATGGCGCGCTCGTCGGCCTGGGTATCGCCGCCAGCGTCGCCCTGCAGCCCGGCGCGCAGGCCGCCACGCCACCAGCTCCCTCGGTACGGGTGTCGGCCCAGCGCGACCAGATTGCGGACGCTGATTGGCCACTGCAGCTGATCGTCCTGGCTGAGATACGCAAGACGCTGCGCGCGTGCACGAGCCGTCATGCGCGCAAGTGACCGACCATCGAGAACGATCGTTCCGCGATAGGGCAGCAGCTGCATCATCGCCTTGATCAGGGTGCTCTTGCCGGCCCCGTTCGGCCCGATCAGCCCGAATAGCTCGCCGGGCATGATCTCGAGGTCTAGGTTCGCGAGCAGCAACTTTCCGCCAAGCTCGACCGATAAGGCCTCGATCTTCATCAGGCTCAAAGCAGGTGTCTCCAAGAGTGCTTGATTGATGGCATGATGAGTCGGCTCACAGCATGTCCTTCCGTGAGCGCAGCACCAGCGCGAGGAAGAAGGGCGCACCGACCAGCGCCGTGACGACGCCGAGCTGTAGCTCCTTCGGGGTGCCGATCAGGCGTAGCGTGATATCAGCGGCGAGGACTAGGATGGCGCCGCCCAACGCGCTCGGCAGCAACAGCTGTCCGGGCCGGTAGTGGACGAAGCGACGCAGCATGTGCGGCACCACCAGGCCAACAAAGCCAATGGCCCCGGTGACGGCGACACAGGCGCCAACGCTGAGTGCGGTGCCGAGGATGATCAGTCTCCGCAGCCGGGGCAGATTCACGCCAAGGCTCGTCGCCTCGGCCTCACCGAGCGCAAGGACCTCCAGCGCTGGGGCGGCGGCGAGCAGGAGCAGGACGCCGATCAGCACGAACGGGAGCACGAGGCGCACATCGGCAAAGCTGCGGTCGCTGATCGAGCCCAGCAGCCAGAGCACGATGTCCTGCACATCGTAAGGATTTGGCGCGAGATTCAAGGCCAAGGAGGTCAGTGCCGAGGCCAGCGCCGAGACCGCGACGCCGGCGAGGATCAGGGTCAGGTTCGAGGAGCCTGCCCGTGCGAGTCCATACAGAAACAGGGTTGCCAGCAGCGCGAACAGCATCGCCGCTGCTGGCAAGGCCCAGTCGTTGATGGCGCTGAGGCCGAAGTAGAGGGTCAAGACGGCACCCAGCCCGGCGCTCGATGAGATACCGAGCAGACCAGGCTCAGCCAATGGATTGCGCAGCAGGCCCTGCAGTGCGGCACCCGACATCCCCAGTGCCATGCCGACCAGCCAGGCGAGCAGCACCCGCGGCAGTCGGATCTGCTGCACGATGAGCTGCTGCGCTTCGGGGCCGTTGCCGAACAGGCCGGCGACGATCTCGCTGAGGGAGAGCGGTGCGGCGCCGAAGCGCAGCGAGACCAGGCTCAGCCCGAGCAGGAATAGCAGCAGCGCCAGATTCAGCGCCGCTGGGCCAGAACGTCCCGGTACTTTCGGATGTTTTGCGCTCACTGGGCCATAAGGTGTTTGCGCATTCACCGCACCACCTGCGGCGCAGGCTCATTCACCCTTCGCACCGGCTCAGCCACCTGCTGCATAGGCC
>CAZEZH010000119.1:0-6887 GCA_964516305.1 uncultured Halochromatium sp.
CACCTCGGCCATCGCCCGCAGGGCGGCGACGTGGTGCAGGGCATAGGCGGCGCCGGCTCTGTCGTCTCGCTCTGTTGTCTTATCATTCTCACTACCCTATCAATCGAATTCGGCAAGTCTAGCGCCGATGTCTCTTGCTGTGGATCTGCTCGGCTCTGAGATGGCTAGCTGAAGTGACATTGGGGCGCTGAGATAGCCGGCAGGTGCTCATCGCTTGCAACTCAGGCGCCTTCGTGATTGACTGCGCCTGAAGAATTGTCAATTCAGAGTCATTTTGATGCGAGCATCGCGCCGGGTTTTCGCGTGTCAGTTACGCACCAGAAAGAGCCCTTCTGTGCCGCTCAGCGGCTATTTGATGGGCGTTGCTTTGATTGTACTTGCTCTAGCGGAAATCGCTCCGTCAGGCGCTTCGACGCTCCTTCCGCTTCGCGATACCTGTTCGGGTGCAGCGCGGGCAGATTGGAGAGCCATTGACGCGAAAGCCATCACGCGACTCTGTCGTGGGGCAGCCCTTGAACCCGCACCTGCTGACTGCCTCGATCTTGTCGTCAACGGCGACCTGAAGTCGCGCGACGGCCAGTATCTGACCTTCCCGCAGGCCATTGATCTATGCGCCGGCACAATCCGACCGTCTGCCCGTATTGACTGTTTTCGGCAACGCCATCTTCAGCAAAACCAGGCGATTGATGCCGCCATCGATGCCTGCGCTCGGTTGGCACGTGCACCCGCCACGACCTCTACCGAACCCGTCACCTACAACTTTCGCAACGAAAGTGGACGAAGCTTGACGCTAGTTCCGGTTGGTGAATATCAAGGCCGAAAGATCTTCCGTACCCCGGTAATTCTGCAGCCAAGCCAGGGAAAACAGATCGAGCTTGTGCCAGGCACTGAGGTGCAGGTGCTGAAAACGTCCGACGGCACCGGCACTGCCCTCTACTCCTTCAGGGTGGGTGGTTGGGACTACCTCCAGTTGACCGACACCCAGGCCCTGTTCGATTGACCGACTAGCCCGGCGCCGCCCGAGGCTCCAGCCAATCACGAGCTGGCGACCAATGGCGCTCGCGTTTCATCCTCGGCTCGCAGGGCGATGACGGTTTCGCAGAATCTATTCAATCTGAGACTGAGGTGATCCGAATGTCCACAAAAACACGCTCGATACAGGTGCTGGCCTTGGCTGTTGTCGTTGCGACCGGGCTCAGCGCTTGCGTCACTCAGCCGGTCTCTGAGAAGAGAGCTGTTGAAGCGGGGCCCATCTGGAACCAGGCGGATGCCGAAAAGAAATGTCCACAAATTGCGAGACAAAATAACGCGACCTGGACCGGGCAATGGTGGACAACTGTTCAGGGTCAGATGTCTGTTTGTGAGATCCAATAACAGGCATCGCCAGCCACGACGACCGAGCTCGTGTGCTACCGCCTTCGTACCGCGTGGAAACCCTTTACCGAGGCTTTGCCTAGCGCATCTCTCGCGCGTCCAGGCACCGCATTTGTGCAAAGGCCAGGCTATGCGAGGGGTTCGGTGCTTATCGCCTCCCAATGAGGCTCTTAGCCATGGGTACGAGTCGGCTAAGGCCCTCTAGATGATCATGATTAAGCTGAGCCAAGAAGCGTTCCGGAGGTGAGCCGGCGCCGCGACCACTTCATCCTTCTCTACACCACCGATTTGAAGGCGGCAGCTCAGTTTAGCCGGGTTATGGCGATCACTGCGCCGTGATGCCTGTTTTTGTTAAAGATTATTCACTCAAGACGAGGCGACCATGAAAAAATCCACTCTTATCACAATGTCCTTGGCCATTTTGACAGCCAGTGTTCTGATACCCGGCAACGCCGCCGCAGGTTCCTGTAAGGACTTCACAGTGAAGCGATCAGGAGAGTCCGCAGGAGCCGTTGCCAAGTTTCGTAAGCGCCGCGCAGAAGGGCGTGCCAAGCGAGCTTGGGAGGATCACGTCGTCGAGAATTATGGTAGGCGTTTTGCCGATTTTGATGAGGCGAAGAATGTCAGGATCGATTGTGACTTGAATGAGCGGGGCAATACGCGTTGCACAGTGGAAGCGACTCCTTGTGACTGAGTGAGCGCGACGTTCGCACTGGATTCTAGACCTCGGCCGGACAGGCGCCTGACTCTTTTCGCGCCATAAAGTCCCTGTCATGATTCGGAGAAGTTGCAATGTCTCTCTTGCGCACCGTGGCCATCGGCATCTACCTCGGCTCTCTCAGTCTGCCAAGCTTTTCACAAACCTCTGATGCCGACCTGTGGGGAGACTCGGCACCGACCACTGCGGCGCCGGTCACTCAGGCGTCGGCCGACCCATGGATTGAAGTCTGGGAGATAACAGGTCCGCGCGACCTCTGGCGCCAGCCGCCTCCGTCACCGGAGGTCTTCGAGGGCTTTCGGCAAGGAGCGATCGACTTTTGGGTCAAGTACGATCCCCAGTGGATTGCGGAGGGAGACCGCGGGACTCTCGTTACTTACTCTAACGGATACGAGACGCTGTTTGAGATCGCAATGGCGCCCGCTGGAGACGGAATCCTGTTCTCCAACGGATCGGGCGACGGCTTCGGCGGGACCCGGGAGCGTTCCAATTTCGTCGCTGCGGATTTTACCGACGGGCGATTCCACCATGTGGCGGCTATCACCGAAGGCGATCGCACCCAAATCTTCGTCGACGGCCGTCTTGCGGGTACCGCCTCCGTCGGCTACGGAAACGTAGCCGACGCTTCGGGAACCCTGCAGCTCTCAATTGCTTCTCTCGATGGGCGACGCCGTCTGTTTCAGGGGCAGATCGCTGCGGTGCGTATCTGGGGAGCGCCGTTGCCGGCTGAAACGCTTCTGGCGGCCGCGTTCGTGCGCGATCAGGAGCTGCTTAGCATCCCCTGGGCGCAGAGTTTCCTAATTGCGCACATTGACAATCGCGCCGGAGCGACCACAAAGCCGCAACTTTCATTCTTGCCGACACTCTATCGTCCCGCTGGCGTTTGGATGAAACCCAGTGAGATCAGACGGCAGCAGAACAGCTCCAAGCGGGCGCCGGAGGAACCGGCCGACTGGACGTTTACGTCGAGGTCATACGTCCAAGTCGTGATGGCTGCACCTGACTCGGAGCTGATGACTTACGCGGCCACTGCGCCGGGCAGCCTCGGTTTCACAGGGGAGATCCTGTCAAGCCCTGGAGGTAGCCAGTTCCAGCGCGTTCGCAATGCCGCGATCTCCGGCCATAACCGCAAGCAAATCACGGGAAGCGTCCGGGATTGCCTGCGCCAATGTGAGGCTGAGACCAGCTTTCGTTGCGTCTCCGTCGACTATTACAAAGGGCAAAACCGCTGTGATCTGAGTGACAAGCGCGCAGCCGATGTCGGCGGTCTGAAAGAGGACTATCCAGGCAACCCTTACGACCACTATGAGCGGCTCGCAGCAAATCCGGCGCCGGAATATGAGGCCTCACCGCAGGCGCGCGATGCCGAGCGTCTCCGGCTGAACGCTCCCGCAGCGGATTCTCCTCTGGCAGTCGGGCGGCCGTCGGGCTCTGTCGCTGAAGCTCCGACCCCGGTCCTCGTCTGGCTCGCGGTCGAGCCGCAAAGTTCAAACGCCCCAGAACGCATCAACGGCCAACTCCTCGAGCCCATCGGTCGAAACCGCTATCGATCCGCTACTGGAGACGAGGCTCAGCTCACTTCGTCGATCAACATGGAGACGGGTTCCATGCGACTCGAGCGGGTCAATCGTCCAGACCGCCCGCCTCGCCAGGACGAGCCGCGTATCGACAACGCCTACATGGTGGGTAACCAGGTCAGAAACCGCCAAACCACGCTGCATGGTTGGGACCCGTTAGCGCTCAACCCGTTCGATTTCTCCAAGCCCGAAGGTGGGCAGAAGGCGAAGATATTTACCTACCCACCTTATGGTTACCAGCTGAATGCGCGCATGGCCGTGCCAAAAGGACTTGAACTAATTGACCTGCAGTCTGGAGAGGGCCGACGCAAGCATACCGAGGTGACCACCGAGAGTAAGATGCAGCGCGAGCTTGGCGTTATGGTCAGCGTCGGCGGCAGTGTTGATGTCGTGAAAGGCGCGGCCGCGTTCTCCGCGAACGGTTCCTTTAAGGGGCGAACCGAGAAGCTTCGGCAAGGGACGAGCGCCTTTACGCTCGCCCAGGCGACAAATAGGCGCTTCGCCCTTCTACTCGACAAGCCCAACATCGGTCTGGCGGTGGCGTTTCGAAATGCAGTCGAATCGGCGGCGCGGCAGCCGTCTGCTGCTTCCGCACTTGGGCTCGTCAACCAATTCGGTACCCACTACGCCCACGCAATTGTGATGGGTGGACGCATCACAGAAATCGTCGAGCTCGATTCGGAGACATGGGGTATCGCACAGCTCTACGAGGGTGGTGTCGGCGGTGCAGTTGAAGCGCGCGTCGGCCTTGCCGATGCGGCCAACGTCAAGGCCAAGTTCGAGACGCAGATGTCCGCCTCACAGTATGAGTCGTTCAACGCGTCGGTGACCAACTCGAAAGAGAGTTGGGAGTACAGTGGTGGATCTGGTGGCGCGAGCGCAGGAATGTGGCAGGTCCAGGACGATACGGTAGCCCCAATCTTTCTCGACCTGCGGCCATTGTCTGAGCTCCTGGCGCCGCCGTTCTTCACGGACCCGGCCGTCTTCGCCACTCTGCGCCCGTTGGTGAATCAGGCAATTTCCGATTATGTTGAGCAAAACGCCGGGCCAATTGAGGTGACCGAACGCTTCGTACCGAAACGGATTACCTACGAAAAGCCTAAGGAGATCAAGGGTTGCGCGCGGAACAAGACCAAGCTGCGACACGCCTTTAATACCGACAGTAAAAGGGAGGGCGGGGGTGCTTGGGTCTATATCGAGCTGCCCAAGGCGGAGTCTGGGGAAACCGTCAGATTGGCGTCCGGTTGTAAAGCGCACAGTCACGGAGATGGTTGGCTGGACGCGAAACTGGAGTGTAATCGCGTCTGTTGGAGTGATTTCGTCTATACCTGTCAGAACGGCACCTGGAAAAGGGTAGGGGAAGGCACGATCTTCTCTAACGATATGCTGTGCCACAGCAAAGGCAATCACTCCCAGGACTACCTGTATGTCGGCGAAGGTAATGCTCCTTGGTGAGCTCTCACTGGCGATTGGACGCGTGCAACTGGTTGCGCTGTCGTATGGCCTTAGCGGCTGAACTTGGAGACCGCTGATGAACGCGAGTGTGGAACAGCCGACTGTCCGACGATGGGTGGGCGGGGGTATCGCGGTAGTCGCCGTTAGCTCCGCGTTCGTTGCCGGCGCTTCAGGTCAAGGTTCGGCAGGGGTTGGTAGGCCTGGCAGCTTTGCCGAGGCCGGTCGACCCGCTGCGGAGCAGGTCCGCGACGCGGAATCAGCCGCTGTTGGGAGCACTCAAACGGGTCGGCGGGAAGGTTCTTCCGATCGACCGCCCGGGCTCGAGGAGCACCGCTACTTGTGCGGCAGCGGTGCCGTGCTCATCAGCGCCTATGACCCTGAGAAAGACACCATGTGGGTGGACTATCGCGGCCAAGTGTTGGCACTCAACCGGCTGCGGTCTGGCAGCGGCGCCAAGTTCGGGGGCACTGACGTGACCTGGGGCTGGTGGAATAAAGGCGCAGAAGGCATCGTTTTCGGCTACGCAGACGATGGCAGCGACGCTGAGGTCTTGGACAGCTGCCAAGCAGAAGCGGTGAGTGGGGCTGGGGTGGAACGCGACCCTCCGCGCCAGTGGTCCCTTGAGCTGCATAGTGATTACATCGCACTGCTCGACTGCATGGATTGCGGCGACGACATCGGTGCGGTACTCGAGTGTCGCGGCCAGGGTAAGCCTGCTCGGCTGAGTATCTTTTGGGCGGCCGTCGATACAGCCGATGCCCTGGACGCCGCCCTGACGCTCGAGGCCGGAGGAGAGGTCTTCGAGCGATCGGCCGAGACGACTTATGCCGGCCAGATCGGCCAGTTCCCGCAGATCCGCATCGGTCCAGATGACCCATTGATCGCCGCGCTCAAGGCCAGTTCCGAGATGCAGGTCAGTTTTGCGAATGTCGAGACGTCCATTGGACTGAATGGATTCGAGTCTGCATTTGCGGAGTTCGATCGCGCCTGTCCCTGGCATCGCGATCGGGGTGATAGCGAATCTGAACAAGATCTCAGCGCAGGGAGCAATCAAGCGGGCAGCTGCACCGACTCCGCCTCGGACGGGCCATGCTGGATGTTCACCGAGTACACCGAAGCAGATTCCGGGGCTTCCATGGCGAGCCTGAGCTTTGGTATCCCAGAGACTGACGCGCTCGCCTTCCAAGCGACCTGCGCGCCGGGTGACCAGAAGCCAGCGATCGACGCCGTCGCGCTGCTGGACGTGCACGAAAGAATTGACGCGGCGCCTGCTGAGCTGCTGATCGCGACCGCTGATCTCGAGCTACGTTTGGCGGGACAGGTCTCGACGGGGCGCGACAACTATCCAGGGATTTTAGTGTCGGTTGGGCCTCGACATCCGCTTTGGGCGATCCTGGAGAGCAACGATCCTATCTCCTTGGCTGGCGGCGATGGTCCGGGCGTCAGCCTACCGGCGACGAGCTCGAGCAAGGTCATTGCTGCGTTCTTACGATCATGTGCGGAGCAGTAACGAGGTTTGAAGCGCACTTAAGAGGTGCCCACGCCGCTCGCATTGCGGCGGCCGGGTGATCGCCGCCAATGTAGGCGTAGGCAAGCGAGAGCGAGCGTGAATTATTCCGAGATAGCGGCAGCGGGTGCGGATGGCAGCAGCACATAATTGCCATTTGCGTCGTTAGCTTGAGTCAACTCCCTTGCCGGCTGCCCTGCCACGGTCGGTAATGCACGGTACTGGTCGGCCTCGGGCGCTTCTGCATCGGGGGCGT
>CAZEZH010000119.1:6987-10224 GCA_964516305.1 uncultured Halochromatium sp.
ACGGTCGGTAATGCACGGTACTGGTCGGCCTCGGGCGCTTCTGCATCGGGGGCGTCGGCCGCTCGCAGCTGCAAACGCCCGTACGGGTTAGAGGGCTGTGCAGCGGGCATGTTCTCGATCTCATTGACGCTCATGTAATGGCTGCCGGTGGGTCGGGGGCGTGCCCGACGTGCCTGTGCAAAGGACTGATATTGGTTCTCACCAGCGGCCGACGTGTTTTGGGCCTGCGCCGCGCGCGCGCGAGCATGTTGAGGCATAATGGACTTGTTGCTGATTAATGCCTTGCCGTCCCTTTTTTGCTTGAGATGCCTGACCAGACGGTCATTATGCGTCTTGCGTTCATTGTTGAGTTGTTTGATCTCCGCCCGATGAAGCCGTATCGACGCGTTTGCGTCCATTTGAGCTTTTTGTGCTGCGAGGAAGCGGTTATTCAACTTCACTTGCTGATTGACAGTGTCAGCTCCACCAGCCCCTCGCGCAGTTGCGGCCTCCAAATCCTGGATCTGGCGATTGAGCGAGTCGAGTTGCTGTTGTGCGCGTAAGCGCTGCTTGACTGCGCTCGCGAGCTTCTTGTTCTCGGCTTTGATGGCCTTGTCCTTTGATTTTATCTTCTTTTGATCGTCTGCAATCCGTGCCCTCAGCCTGGGCAGCACAACCTTCTTGATCTGAGCCTTCCGCTGCGACTCCGGTAGGTCCGCAAAGTCCTGTTTAAGGTTCCTGAGGTTCTGCTGTCGTTTTAGAACCTGCTGCTGCTTTGCTTGCTGCGCTTGTCTCATCTGATTGGGGTTATTTGCCTGCACGCTCGTGGATATAGCAAACAAAAGTAGTGTCGATATCACCGACGCAGTGAGCGTTGAATAACACATCCGGACAATCCTCTCGTTAGGCGTTTGTGTGGGCGCGTAGCAGGCTCACTCGTCGAGCTCAACAAGCGCTTCGGACGGTACCGGGTCTCTGAGCAACAGGATGTCGCGCCGGCCGTCGGCGAAATACGAGATGGCGACCAACGAATCGATCATCGGATGTCGTCGGCCACGCTCGCTAGTGACGTCAACTTGTCTGAATGCTGCGATGTAATCGGCATCCAGGGGTGCGTCCCAGATCCGCAAGCCCGCTAAGGCCCCAGGAAAGCCGCCATCGACCCCGTTGTAAGAGCCAAGGTTCAGTCGCCGAGCCGGCACATCGGCGATGGATACGGCCAATGTCCGGCCAAATTCGCCGTCGATATAGACATCAGTCTCGTCGCCTAGGAAGACGAACGCAACATGATGCATTTTGCCATCTGAGAAATCGAAACTGACGGCATCCCAGTCTTCGCCAGCCAGCATACCGATACCCTGACGGTCGCCGGTCAGGATGAGCGCGAACCTCGACCCCTCGGCTCCAACGTATGAAAGTATCGTCGGGTCGTCATCCAGTTCGGTCCAAGTGGCCGCGACCCAGAATTCGATGGTCGCGTATTCGGAGAAGTCGAGCGAAAGGTCAGCAGGGAAGCTGATCGAGTTGTTGCCGTCAAATCGGGCGATCGGAGGCTTGTACGGGTCTGCGTTTACGTGGAGTGCCCAGGACAGGCAACTGGCAAGGACGAAGAGTCGCAAAAAGCGCATCTGGCGGTACCTCGAGGACTACGTCGGTTAGAAGTGCTTGTCATACTCTAGGACTCGGGCTTGCTGACCAACTTTGCGCGCGGTCTGTTGTTGGGGTTTAAAGTCTATCGGGCAGCTCTGGGCGGTTTTGCAGCAAGATGACCAGGTCGCTTGACTCATGAAGGCGCGTTGTGTGCTCTGAGCTTGCGGGCCAGGAGGAACAGTATCGAGCCGCCTAAGACCCAGAGCGGCACAGGCGCCCACTGCAACGTGGCTGCCATCGTTGGGTCGGCCTTTGCACCGTCGATGATCAGCAGCACGCGTAGCACGGCTCCAATTGAGAGTACGGTGAACCAGCTCCCCAGGGCGAATCCCTCTCGGCCACTCGTCCCAAGTCCAAGGGCCAAAGCGATGCCGGCTGTGAAGACGACGCCCCATGCGCCGCCGGCCAGCAGTTGCGAGGCGACTAGCATTTCCAGATTGAGCGCTTTGTAACACCCGAATAGCGCGGCGGCGCCGATCAGTGCTGCTGTTGCCATCACTGCAGGGGCGCCGAAACGCCGGGTAGCGGCGGGGACGCCGACGGCAAACAGTTTGAAGCCGATCCAGAACACCGGAAGTACCCAAAGAAGGTCTGTCGCGTCGACGAACTGGAGATACAGCGGCTTGCTGTTCAAGAACGTGTGCAATTGAAAACCGAGCGCGAGGAACAGCGAGCCGGCGAGCAGCAGGAGTAACAGCCGCGTTCCCGCCGGTTTTGAATTGCCAGCGTCGCGGGCTTCCGGCGGTAAGCTAGCAACAATCCTTTGAATCCGTGCCAGCCCTAAGGTCGCTGCAGCCAGCGCGAGACTAGAGACGGCAAACGGGAGGTAGGGAGAGCCACCTTTCAGCCAAAGTCCCAGATAGGGTGATACGGCACCGGCCAAGGCTAAGCCAAGGAGTGATAGGGCAGCTAAGCGAGGTGCTTGCGGCCGTGCTGCGTGCTTCATCAGCAGGACGATCGGCGGCGCGCGCAAGACGGATGAGGTCGCAATCCAGAGCACGAGCAGGATGGTGAAAACGACGACTGCGACATCATCAGGTAGGTTGGTTGTGAACGGAAGAAGCAAAAAGGCGCCGCAGGAGACCAATGTCACGCCGATAATTGCTGGGCCAAGGCGGCCCATGAAGCGCTCCACTCGATCCGAGGCATAGCCCATAAGGATATCCGTTACCGCGAAGATGGCCTGGTCGAGTAGGATAAACCAGATCACATACTCCTTCCCCAGCCCGATACGCTCCAGCAGGTCACCAAGGAAGATGACATAGATCACCCAGGTGGTGACGAAGAAGAACTGGATGACCGCCAACTGGAGTGCAGCGGTCCGTAGCTGGGATTGTGCGGTCATGGGCCGTTTTCTCTAGGTATCGGCGCTGTTCTATGTCGTCGGCCTAAGGTCCATTTAGCCGGGCTAGCAAACGCGGTATGGACAAGTCTAGCGCCTGTTCCCTTAGTTTTAGACTTAATGAGTGTACGGTGATTGTCGAAGGCCTCATCAAAAGCGGAGTGTGGCATCCGGGCGCGATGAGCTCAGCGCCGAGGCTGTCGGCGAGCGCCTTGTGGGGCTCATCAGCCCCTTGGGCTGTTTCGGCCGTTTGCTCGGTTGGCGCC
>CAZEZH010000120.1:0-10146 GCA_964516305.1 uncultured Halochromatium sp.
AACGACCTGTTCGGTACAGTAGACGCCGGAGTCGAGCCTAGCTTTCATGGCGTTTGTGTTATCGCTTTGTTTACCCAATAAAGCGCAGATTGATGCAGATTAAAAATATGCAAAACAGTGCCTTATCGGGAATACTAAGGTCACCTAACAGCTGAAGCAGGGGTTGGCCGTAGTGACTTAATTTCTCTGCGCTTATCTGCGCAATCTGCGGTTGAAATGCTCTTTTTGGGTTTATCGATCGATCACCTGGGGTTAGAGAATTGATCACCTGGGGTTAGATGCGACCTCATGCTGAGGTTGTTGCGCCCTGGACTTTTCATGACGGCCAGTCAAGGTCCGGGTCCTCGACATCCTCGGATTAGGGTGCAATCCGTTCGATCTGCCAAGGGTCAGCCGGTGTGGAGCGACGGTAGCGAAAGCGATCGTGCAAACGGCTGTCGCGGCCTTGCCAGAATTCGATGCTGATCGGGACTATTCGGTAGCCGCCCCAGAAGTCCGGCAGTGGGATCTCGCCCTTGTTGAAGCGTTGCTTGATCTCGGCAACCTTCTGCTCTAGGAGCGAGCGCGAGCTGATCACCTGGCTCTGCGGTGAGGCCCAGGCGCCGATGCGGCTGCCGCGTCCGCGGGTGATGAAGTAGCGCAGTGACTCGCTGGTCGGGATGCGCTCGGCACTGCCAAGGATACTAACCTGCCGCGCCAGCGCAACCCAAGGGAAGAGCAGGGCGACGCGGCCATTGGTGTCGATCTGTTGGGCCTTTGTGCTTTGATAGTTGGTGAAGAAGACGAACCCCTCGGCGTCATAGAGCTTGAGCAGGACTGTACGCAAACTCGGCTGACCATCGGTGTCCACGGTCGCCAGAGACATGGCGTTTGGCTCTGGGATCTGGGTCGAGAGGGTCTGCTGATACCAGCGTTGGAACTGAACAATGGGATCAGCATCAAGGTCTTCGTGATCGAGCCCGCGCTCCATCGCGCGCGTGCGAAAGTCCGCCGGGTCGGGATTCGTCCGCTCCGGAGTTGCGAGGTAGTCCATATTCGCGGCGCGCGGTTAGGGGTTGCTCTGGCTCAGGAGTGCGTCGATCTGGGCCTCGGCGGCAGCCCAGTCGTCAGCATGATCACCTGGGGCAAAGCCGCGTTTCTCGGCGATGTAATAGGCGGCTTCCTGAATCATTCGATAACGTTCTTCCGCGCTGACCTCGTTGATCGGACTCAGTGTGACCGGGCGTTCTTCGCGCGCGCTAGTGGTGGCTTTTTTGCTGGCTGTCTTCTTGGTCACGGGCTTGGTGGCAGCACTGGCTGTCGTTGAAGCGGCGCTGCTGCTTGGTGCTGCAGCGCTAGGGCTCGCTGCCGCGGGGCTCGTCTTCTTGGTGACCTTCTTCTTGGCTGCAGCAGGTGCACCGCTGGTCGTGGTGGTTTTCGCGGGTGCGGTCTTCTTGGCCGTGGGTTTCTTGCTGCTAGTCTTCTTGGTAACCGGCTTGTTGTCGGTCGCAGCGGCCTTCGCGGTTGTCTTCTTGGTTAAGACGCTCTTGTTATCAGCCATCTCGTTCACTCGCCTCCGATTACTGCTTTGGGATTCAGTTAGAACAGAGAATACACGACCTTTCTAGCCAATCGAAGCCTAATAGCGAGGAGCCGATTCCGGGCTCGAGTTCGATCCGTCGATTGCCGAGCTATTCTTCGCGTAGGGCCCTGGCAGGCAGCGCTTTGGCAGCCCGATAGGCGGGGTATAGGCCGGCGATGACGGCGGCGAGCCAGGCTAGAAGGATGCCGGAGACCAGGGTCTGTGGTTGGACCTGCATGGGCATGGTCCAGCCGAAGGAGCGAAGGTTGATCACGCTGATGAGCAGATCCCCCATCGCGAGACCGAGCGGCACCGCAAGCAGACCGGCCGCGATGCCCATGGCCGAGGTCTGGATCAGGATCAGCGCGCGCAGTTGGCCTCGGGTCATGCCCGTTGCTCGCAGAACGGCGTAGTCGCGGGCGCGCTCGAGTTCGAGTGCCATGAGGGCGCTGAGGATACCGACGAAGGCGACGCCGATCGCCAGCAGACGCAGGACCTTGGTGATCGTGAAGGTCTGGTCGAAGATGTCGAGCGAGAGTTCACGGATCGCTTGGTTGGTCTGCACATTGGTGGCGATGTCGAGTTCGGCAAGGATGCGATCGACCTGTCGGCTCACCGCTTGGACGTCGGCGTTGTCGGTGAGGACAAGCCCGAATGAGGAGATGGCCGGATCATCCCAGAGTTCGGCATAGCCTGGGCGAGGCAGGATGAGGGTGCCGCTGTCGCTGCCATAGTCTTGGAAGATGGCGCCGATCTCGACGGTCTGCCAGCCGCTGGTGGTGAAGAGGTCCAAGGTATCGCCAACCTCGAGCTGGCGACGGTAGGCGAGCGGCTGTGAGATCAGGAGCAGCTCGCCCGCGTGCCAGCGGGGCCACAGATCCTCGGCGGTTGGCCCCTGAAAATTGAAGCCGCGGGGTTGGCCGGTGCTGGATTCGAGGGCGAGGCTGAGCACGGGGCCATCGCGGGTCTCGATGCGGGTACTGCGGCCTTGGCTGACGGCGCTGACCTCGGGCAATGCCAGCAATTGTTTAGCAAGCTCGGGCGGGAGGTCGCCACCGCGGCTGGCGCCGCTGCTCGATTCCGCAGAGATATAGATGTCACTCGTCAGGGTGTTGGCCAGCCAGTCGGAGACGCTTATCCGAAAGCTGCCGATCATGATGCTGACCCCCATGGTGGCGGAGACCGCGACGGCAAGCGCGGCGACAGCGAGGCCGGAGCGGGTGATTGAGGCGGTGATGCCGCGCGCAGCAAGCCGACCCTGGGTGCCGAACAGGTATCCGAACAACGGGGTTGTCAGGGTGGCGAAACCGTAGACAGCCAGTGGCATGAGCAGGGCGGTGCCGACGATGACCAAGAACAAGGCGAGGAAGCCGATCCCCATTGAGCGTGCGGAGAGGCCGATGAAGCCGAGACCGGCGAGGATCAGGAGCGCACCGCCTGCAGCCAGCCATGGCAACAGGCGGCGAGCTTGGCCCTCGATCAGGGTGCGGCGGAGGACATCGCGCGGTTGTGAGCGGGCCGCCTCGAGTGCGGGCCCAAGGGCGGCGAGCAAGGTGACACCGAGTCCGAGGCCGACGCCCTTGAGCAGCGACATCGGCGCCAAGTGCAGGCTACGGACGCTGAGCTGGAAGTAGATGTCGTTGATGGTGCGGGTGACCAGCTGCACCAGGCCGGCGCCGACGGCAATGCCGAGCAGCACGCCGAGCAGGGCGCCGATCAGGGCCAAGGCGAGGGTCTCGACCAGCACCAGGGTGAAGAGCTGGCGGCGGGTGGTACCAAGCATGCGCAGGGTGCCGAGCAGCGGACGGCGCTGGAGCACGGCGAAGGTCATGGTGTTGTAGACGATGAAGGCACCGACTAGCATCGCCAGCAGGCTCATGGCGGTGAGGTTGGTGTGGAAGGCGCGGGTCATCTGGGCAAGGGCATTGCTGCGCTGCGCCGAGGGCTCGAGGCGGATACCGGTGGGGAGGGCTGCGGCAACGCGCTCGGCCTCGGCATCGGTCAGAATCAGGTCGATGCGCTCGATCTCACCGAGGCGGTCGAGCACCTCCTGAGCGGTGGCGATGTCGGTAATCGCAATGCCGCTGAGGCTGGCCTGCTCGGGCAGGATCGCGGCGAGGCTCATCGCGACGCTGTTGGCGCCAAGATCGAGTTCAATCTCATCACCGAGCTTGAGCCCGAGGCGCTCGGCGTCGTCGCGACTCAGGGCTAAGGTGGCGGGATCACGGAGCAGACGCAGCAGGCCGATGAGGCCGTTCGTGCCCACTAGCTGACTGCCGCTGTTCCCTTCGCTGGCGGCTGGTCGACTCAAGCTAGCGCGCAGCTCCGGGCGCATCGATGCGGCCGCGAGTAGATCGAGCCCGAGCAATGTCAGACTGCGCTCGCCGATGCGCACCGGCGCGTCGATGACCGGCGTCGCCTGGCTGAGCCCCTGCTCAAGTCGTAACTCAGCGTAGAGCGATTCCGGGATCGCGCCGCTAGCGGCGAGCAGCTGATGGGTGGCCGGTCCGGTGACCTGCTCGACCGAGAGCTGAAAGCCACGTTTGGCACTGGCGTTGGCTAGATCGACCGCGATGACCACCGCCACACCCAAGGCGATGCCGGCAATGGAGAGCCAGGTCTGCCAGGGATGACGCAACAGGTAGCGACGACTGGCGTTTAGCAGCGCCGGGGTCAGCATCGGCGTTGGCCCAGGAACGTTTCGGCTGTGATCATTGATACGGCGGTGGGCGCGACGATTGGCGCTATCGTTGGCCTGTGGCGTCTCGGTGGTGCTTTCACCAGGACAACGCCTCGGTGTCAGTCGTGAGGCGTCCATTGTCGAGCGCGAGGACGCGATCGGTGATCTCTGAGACCCGGCGGCTGTGGGTGACTAGGATCAGGGTGCGGCCTTCATCACGGAACAGATGTGCAAGCAACTCGAGCACGACCTGGCCGGTGCGAGCATCGAGGTTGCCGGTCGGCTCATCAGCCAGCACCAGCGCTGGGTCGTGGATCAGGGCGCGGGCGATGGCGACCCGCTGCTGCTCGCCGCCCGAGAGTTCGTCGGGGAAGGCCCCCTCGCGACCGTCGAGGCCGACCTTGGCGAGCCAGCTGCTGACCTGACCGCGGCGCGCACGGGCGGGGGTCCCGTTGAGTTCAAGCGGTAGGCCAACATTCTCGGCGACCGTTAGGGTCGGAATCAGATTGAAGAACTGATAGATAAAGCCGATGCGCGCGCGGCGCAGCAGGGTCAGCTCAGGCTCGCCCATGGCCGCGACGCTGCGGCCCATGATCTCGACATCGCCGGTGTCTGGCTTATCGATACCGGCCAGCAGATTGAGCAGGGTCGATTTGCCGGAGCCGCTTTGGCCAACGAGCGCGATACACTCGCCGCGCGCGACCTCAAAGCCGATATCGGCCAACACGGTGCGCCGCTGATGCCCTTCAGCGTAGGACTTACCGATGCCGGCAACGGCCAGGATTGGGGTTTGATCGTCGTTGGGATTCACGGTGGGGTCAGAGCCAGCGGACAAGGTAGTAGAGACGCTGGCCCTCGGACGAGGACGAAGGTCCGTAAACGATCGCGGGCTCTAGCCTCCTCATCTCATCGCGTCCCGCCCGAGCCTCTGCCTCGCTCTCGACGACGGTCACGCAGCCTTCAGGAAAACGGGCGCGCCTTTTGCTTGGTGCCTTGATCAATGCGAAGTGTTCCGCGAGCGATGTCGATTCGGGGTCGATGATGACCTGTGGCATGCTGTGATTCTCAGGGGATTCTGCGGCTTCGATCGCGTTTGCGCCCGCGGCGCGGTTAATCTCGTCTCGTTGCTCAATGTCGCGTGTCTGACCCCGCAGATCAAGCCGGTCGATCAGGTTTTGCCGATCAGGCAGAGCACACAAACTCCGCTATCATCCTGTCTGCACCCTCATCTTGGAGACTTTAGCCTCGATGCACGCCCATCACGCCCTGGTCCTGAACCTTCATCAACCGCCCGGCAACCTCGAGCATTTGCTCGATGAGCAGACCTGGGAGGCCAATGAGATCCTGTTCGCGCTCGACCGGATGCCGCGCAGCCTCTGGGGGCAGGAAGACCTGGCGCGGGTGCATCTGTCGCTCTCTGGCACCCTGCTCGAGACCCTGTCTAGTCCGGAGTTTCAGGCCCGAGTCTACGGCATCGTCGACTGCGGCAAGCTGCTCTGGTTCCTGCAGAATCAGCAGATCTTTGACCTGCTCGGCACCGGCTATTACCACCCGGTGCTGCCGCTGATTCCGGCCGCCGACCGCCCCGAGCATCTGCGCCGCTGGCAGGGCATTGCCCAGCATCTGTTCTGGCGCTCGCATTTCAGCGGCTTCTGGCCGCCGGAGATGGGCTTCTCGATGGAGTTGATCCCCCTGCTACGGCGTTTCGGTTATCGCTACGTGCTGGTGGACAGCGAACACGTCGAACCAGTCGATTCAATGAGTTGGCAAGAGGTCCGTTATCGCCCGCATATCGCTCGCCACGGCGATGATGAGATCATCGTCGTCGTGCGCGATCGTGAACTCTCCGATGCCCAGGAATCGGGCATGGACCCGGGCTGGTTCGTCAACGAGGTCGCGGAGCGCACGCGCTGGTGTGACTTCCCACCGCTGGTGACCACCGCGACCGACGGCGAGAACGGTGGTTGGTTTCGCAACGTCACCGATGGCGCCAATTACTGGTCTGCCTTCTACCTGCCACTGCTTAATATGATCCGAGCCGGCGGTGCGAACCTACGCCCCAGTTTTATCCACGACTATCTCGACACCTATGGCGCGCACGGCGAGGTGCGCGTCGCGACCGGTGCTTGGAATACCGGCTGGCACCATGGCAAGGGCTTCACGCAATGGACCGGCTCGCAGACCCAGCGTGACGTGATCAGCCGCTACGCCGAGGTCAGTCAGCGCTTGCACGTTTGGCTCGAGCGAGGCGCCGCTGTGGGCGCTGATGGCGCTGGTGAGACCGCTAGCGCGGGGGCTGAAGCGGTCGGCCAGGCCGCTCCCGACGAGCGGGAGGCTGTCCAATCGGCAAGCGTTCGAGAGGCGTCTCCGCAAGCCGCCGCTGCGGATTTAGGCGTCTCTGCCTCAGCCTCACAAAGCGCGGAAATGAGCACGCTGACCCCGGCAATGGAGGGTTTTGCAAGCAGCCCATCCCCAAGCCAGTCGGACGCTTCCGCGGTTGTTTCCGCGGCTCTGCCATCGACGATCGATGCGCTTCCCACGGCACTCTCACGGCGCTTGGAAGACGCACAATGGCATCTGCTTCGCGCTGAAACCAGCTGCAACATTTTTTGGGGCGAGGCCTGGTGCTATCGCGCCGCGGTCGATCTGGACGTCACCGAGGAGATCCTCACACAGCTCGATGCCGAGGCGAAATCTCAGGCTTAAACGTCCAGCTCAAAGCCCAGTGCCACCGTCGCAAGGGGCCACCAACACCCGAACCTGGCAAAGCGCATTAGAAAACCACTAACGGCGCCCGAAAAACAGCACTAAAGCCACAAAACCAGACCATCCACGTACCACCTCAAGCAACTGCACACTCAAACCAGCAACCTAACAGGAGCCAAACCCATGGCAGACCTCCCCGAGCTCATCGATGGCCTCCCCAATATCTGCGGCCAAGAATCCATCGTCGAGCAGGCCGTCAAAGCCGGTCAGGATAAAACGCTCAGTCAATCCCCAGGCGCCGTCGACTTCGGCAACATCCGCGCCGCCTGCGCCATCGCGCTGCATCAGCACCAACCGCTGATCCCAGCCGGCGGCGATGACCTGCAGACCGCCTCCATCATCAGCAATCTCAAGTACATGATGGACCACCAGGACATCGGCGATAACTACAACGCGCCGGCCTTTGTCTGGTGCTACAAACGCATTGGTGAGTTCGTCCCACAGCTGATTCACGAGGGCAAGTCACCGCGGGTGATGTTGGAATACTCCGGCACGCTACTGTACGGCCTGCGGCAGATGGGCGAGGATCATGCACTCGACGCCCTCAAAGGCGTCACCATGAACCCGGATTACAACTGGGCCGTCGAATGGCTGGGCATGCCTTGGGGCCATGCGGTCGCACCCTCGACGCCGGTGCAGGACTATCGGCTGCATGTGCAGGCCTTCCAGCACCACTTTGCGGCCATGTTCGGACTCGAGGCACTGGAGCGCGTGCGCGGCTTCTCGCCGTCGGAGATGGCGCTGCCAAACCATCCCGATGTCGCCTATGAGTTCGTGAAGACGCTGAACGACTGTGGCTATCAATGGGTGCTGGTGCAGGAGCACAGCGTCGAGCAGACCGAGAATGGCTGGCATCCAGAGCGCCCGCATCTACCGCATCGCCTGGTCTGCACCAACTCCAAGGGCGAGACCGCGAGCATCATCGCGCTGGTCAAGACGCAAGGGTCGGACACCAAGCTGGTCGCGCAGATGCAGCCCTGGTACGAGGCGCAGAGCCTGCAACGCTGGGAACTGGCCGGCAAGCAGGTGCCGCCGCTGGTGACCCAGATCGCCGACGGCGAGAACGGCGGCGTGATGATGAACGAGTTCCCGGACAAGTTCTTCGAGGCCGTGCGCGGTGCCTCAGGCTCCGATGTGCCGCTGATGAACGGCAGCGAGTACCTGGAGCATCTGTTCGCGATGGGCATCAAAGAGAGCGATTTCACCGAGATCCGCCCGGTGCAGCAGGGCAAGATCTGGGAACAGATGCAGCCCGGCGACGGACCCGAGAAGCTGGCGAAGGTGATCGAGGAGCTGAAGCAATCGGATCATCAGTTCCACATGGACGGCGCCAGCTGGACCAATGATCTTTCTTGGGTCAAGGGGTATGACAACGTGCTTGGGCCGATGGAGGAGGCCAGCTCAGCCTTCCATGAGCAGGTGCTGAAGCCCAAGACGCCAACCGATGATCCGAACTATCGCAACGCGCTCTACCATCTGATGGCGTCACAGACCAGCTGCTATCGCTATTGGGGCCAGGGTCAGTGGACCGATTACGGCCGCGAGATCTGCCGGCGAGTGACCGAGATCGCCAAGCACGACTTCGGCTGATCGGCCGCTACCGACCCGCCGTGTCTGGGTACAACCTGTCGCGGCGGGCGTTGCGGCTTAGCGCTTAAAGCTTGCTCACTTCCTCGACGTAGCCGAAGACCTCGATGCCAAGACGCTCGGCAACCGGGCGTGCCTCGGGGCGGACCATCGGTGAGATGACCAGCTTGCGGCTGACCTCGCGGCCGTGGCGGCGCTGGTAGTACTGGACCTTGCGCTCGAAGGTATAGATGTCGGATTTGGACATCGATGACTTGAGTTCGCAGAGGATGAGGTCACCGTTACGCACGATGATGTCGATCTCGACCTGATCGGGCACGCCGAAGACCGTCCCCTCATCATCGAACTCGTTGACGTTGATGACATCGACGCCAAAGGACTTTTCCAGGATACCTTTGAGTGCGGAACGGAAGCTGGCCTCGGAGGCTAAGCCCCAGCGGGCGCCTAGCGCGCCGATGCCCTGCTCCTGTCGGATGCGGGTCTGCTGGATCTCATCGAGCAATTGGTGATTGAGACGGATTTGCTCGTCCCACTTGCGGTTCTGCTCTTCCCACTTGCGGTTCTGCTCGTCCCACTTACGTGCCTGCTCTTCGCGGTCCGCAGCCAGTTCTCGCAGCACCCGATCGAAGCGATCGTCGAAACGCTCGCTGGTGACCGCCGTGCGGCGGATGAGGTCTTCTAGCCAGAGGCGAAAGCCGCTGTCTTGTTGAAGCAGGGTTGGCAGCTCTTTCTCAAGCTGGGATTTGATCTCATCGATAGACATCTTGGGCAGTCCCGGTCTCAAGCTTGATCAGCCAAGGCTACATCCCGTGGTCTCGGCGTAGGGATGAGCGTTAGACATTAAGCGCGATTCAGTCCACCTGCAAGAAATCGCTACCCGCCGGGCGCGCGAAGCGGAACAGGGCGTAGTCGAGCTGCGGGTTGCGCTTCAGGTTGGTGAAGATGAACCGGGTGAGCTGGCCGAAGCGGTCTTCCATCAGCAGGTTGTCGAGCTGGCCATCCTTGAAGGCGATGCGCAGCTTGACCACCTCGGTGTCCTCGGTCTTGGGAACCAGCTCGACCCAGGTGCGACCGTCGCCCTCGTCCAGGTTGCTGAGTGTGAAGTAGTCCTCGACTGGTTGCTCGCTGGCTAACAGCTGGGCCGGGGTGCCATCAAGGATCTTCTTTTGGCTGCTGTGGGTGACCTGGTTGAGTTCTTCGTCGTGGACGTAGATGCGTGAGCCATCGGCGACGATCTCCTGCTCACTGGGCGTCTGGTAATCCCAGCGGAAACGGTTCGGTCGTAACAGGTAGAAGGTGCCGGTCGATTCGATCATCTGGCTGCCATCGGCGCTGATCGTGATCTGGCGGAAGTCCGCGCTGAGGCTATTGAGGCCGCGTAGATAGGACTTTAGCTCGTCGATGCCATCGGCGAGCGCCACTGGTGTCCAGAGGGCGGTCAGTAGGAGCGCAAAGAGCATCACGCCGAGACCGCTTGCGACAGCCCCGCTTTTCCGGGTTGGACCGTTCGGCGTCTGTGCTGGCCGCAATTGTGCTGTCTGCATCTGTGCTG
>CAZEZH010000121.1:0-10134 GCA_964516305.1 uncultured Halochromatium sp.
TGGCGGAGAGAGAGGGATTCGAACCCTCGATGAGCTATTAACCCATACTCCCTTAGCAGGGGAGCGCCTTCAGCCACTCGGCCATCTCTCCGTAGGGGCGGAATTGTAGCAGAGTTTAGGGGTGATGTGCTGCCCCGGTTTGGCTGGCGGGGCCAGTGTCAGGCCTCTGCAGCAATCCACCGGCAGCGTCTTCGCCTGGGGCATGAGCCACGAGCGAGCATTGTTTAGTGCAACATGGCTGCGCCCAAAGGACGCAGCCATACGGTTGACGTTATTAGTCGTCAAGTCCCCGGTCTTCTGCGATGTGCTGCTCAGGCATGCCTTGTGCCTGCTCGCGCTTGATGCGTTCGTAGATCTCTTCACGATGCACCGCAACCTCCCGCGGAGCATTAACACCAATGCGAACCTGGTTTCCTTTCACCCCAAGCACGGTCACGGTCACTTCGTCGCCGATCATTAGGGTTTCGCCAACGCGGCGGGTGAGTATCAACATAGCGTTCTATCCTTTATTTCCTTGCAATAAGTCGACCGCGGTTCCCTCAGCATGTTAGGTCTCGCAGCCTTGTTACCAATGCCTCGCAGCCAGTCACCACTGTGACGGTCTCTGGCGCAAGCTCTGCACTGTCAGATTGTATCAGCAGCCATTCGTCGGATGCATCAATTGTTACGATAAGGTTTTTCGATGCCGATATCTGAACTAGACGAGGTCGCCGTCGGCAAGCCCAAAGGCATCGTGCAAGGCCCTAACGCCAAGCTCGAGGTATTTCTCGTCGATCACCACTGAGATCTTAATCTCAGACGTCGAGATCATGCGGATGTTGATGCCTTCCCGGGCCAAGGCCTCAAACATGCGGCTGGCGATGCCGGCGTGCGATCGCATCCCAACGCCCACCAGGCTGAGCTTGACGATCTTTTGGTCGCCGCTGACCTCGCGTGCCGAGAGCAGTTCGGCCGTCTCTTTCAGCACGCCAAGAGCGGTCACATAGTCGTTTCGGTTGACGGTAAAGGTGAAGTCCGTCGTGGCCCCATCAGAGCCCACGTTCTGCACGATCATGTCGACTTCGACATTGGCCTCGGAGACTGGTCCGAGAATCTTGTATGCAATGCCCGGCTGATCCGGCACCCCTAGTACGGTCAGTTTCGCCTCGTCCTTGGCGAAGGCAATGCCGGCGATCTTGGCGTCTTCCACGTTCTCCTCCTCGAAGCTGATCAGCGTGCCCTCCCCGTCACGAAAACTCGAGAGCACACGCAGGGGCACCTGGTACTTACCAGCGAATTCTACCGCGCGAATCTGCAGCACCTTTGAGCCCAGACTGGCCATCTCGAGCATCTCCTCGAAGGTGATGCGGTCGAGCTTGCGCGCGCGCGGCTCGATGCGCGGATCGGTGGTGTAGACGCCATCGACATCGGTATAGATCTGACATTCATCGGCATTGAGCGCGGCCGCCATCGCTACCGCGGAGGTATCGGAGCCGCCACGGCCTAGGGTCGTGATGTTGCCCTCGCGATCGATACCCTGAAAGCCGGCCACCACCACCACACTGCCGGCGTCGAGATCGCGGCGAACACGGGCGCCGTCAATGTCACTGATGCGCGCCTTGTTGTGGGCACTATCGGTACGGATCTGCACCTGCGAGCCGGTGTATGAGCGCGCGGGACAGTCGGCGGCCTCCAGAGCCATCGACAGGAGTGCGATGGTCACCTGCTCGCCGGTGGCGATGAGCACGTCCAGCTCGCGCGGGACTGGTTGCGGCTGTATGGCCCGGGCGAGCCTGATCAGCCGATCCGTCTCGCCGGACATCGCTGAGACCACGACGACGACCTGGTGACCCTGATCGCGCGTGCGCTTCACACGCTCGGCAACGGCCTGTATGCGCTCCACGGTGCCGACCGAGGTGCCTCCATATTTTTGCACAATCAACGACATCGATTCACTCGCGTCTTCAATGCTAGGCTTGCCCTAAGGCGATTTCTGTCGCCTAAGCTGCAGATGCATGGTCTTTCACCCAACTGCCAACGAGGTCTAGCGCGGCAGGGATACCCGCCGGATCAGGACCACCCGCCTGCGCCATGTCGGGCCGACCACCGCCACGACCGCCGACCTTCTCGGCTGCGGCCTTGACCAGATCGCCGGCCCTGAAGCGCCCGACAAGGTCCTTAGTCACACCGGCGATCAGGTTGACCTTGCCGTCACTTTCGGTCGCCAACAGGACGACCCCGGAGCCGAGCTTGTTCTTTAACTGATCCAGCGTATCACGCATTGACTTCACATCAACGCCATCGAGTCGAGCCGCTAGCACCTTGACCCCATCGATCTCGATTACCGCATCGGTCAGCTCGCTGCCGGCCGCGCTGGCGAGCTTGGACTTGAGCTGCTCGAGTTCCTTTTCTAACCGACGTGAGCGTTCGACCAACGCGGCCACCTTATCATCGGCGTCGCTCGCCGCCCCCTTCACCAGGGCTGCGATACGCGCAAGGCGCTCCTCTTCTTCTTCCACCCAGCTCAGCGCGACATCGCCAGCAACGGCCTCGATCCGGCGCACGCCCGCACTGATACCAGACTCAGAAACGACCTTGAACAGCCCGATATCGCCGACCGCTCGCACGTGGGTACCGCCGCAGAGTTCGGTCGAGAAATCACCCATCCGCAGCACGCGCACCTGCTCGTCGTACTTCTCGCCGAACAGCGCCATCGCGCCCGAGGCCTTGGCATCCTCCAGTTGCATGATCCGGGTCTCAACCATGTGGTTCTCGCGCACCTCCTGATTGACGAGACGCTCGATCTCCCGCAGCTGCCCGCGAGTCACTGGCTCGTAATGGGTGAAATCGAAGCGTAACCGCTCTGGTCCCACCAGTGAACCGCGCTGCTGCACGTGGTCACCCAACACCTGGCGCAATGCTGCATGCAGCAGATGCGTGGACGAATGATGAAGCGCGATGGCGCGCCGGCGCGCCTGGTCGACTCGGGCATCGACGCGGTCCCCAACGGCCAGCTCGCCCTCGAGCAGTCGTCCGATGTGGCAGATCACCCCGCCCTGCTTTTGAGTGTCCTGGACCTCGAAGCGAGCCGTCTCTGTTGTCAAGATCCCGCGATCGCCAACCTGACCACCAGCTTCCGCGTAGAAGGGCGTCACATCGAGCACCAGCAGACTTTCTTGCCCCGCTTTGATGAGGTCCTGCGGCTTGCCGTCCAGATAGCAACCGACCAGCGTTGCCTGATCGATCAGCCCTTCGTAGCCGCTGAAATCGGTCTCGCCTTCGATGTCGAGCTCGATCACCGCATCGGCCCCAAAGTGGCTTGCTGCCCGGGCGCGCTCTTTCTGCGCCGCCATGGCCAGTTCGAACCCGGCCAGGTCTAAGGTCAGGCCGCGCTCACGGGCGATGTCAGCGGTGAGGTCGGCGGGAAAGCCATAGGTGTCGTACAGGCGGAAGACCGCCTCTCCGGGGATCTCCGTCCCCTGCAGCTGACCGACGATCTCATCGAAGATCCGCAGCCCCTGCTCCAGGGTATCGGCGAAGCGTTCTTCTTCTGAACGCAGCACGCGTTCAACATGGTCGCGCTTATCGCGCAGCTGCGGATAGGCATCCCCCATCTGCTCGGCAAGCGGCTCCACCAGACGCCAAAAGAAGGCTGAGGTTTGCCCCAGCTGATAGCCGTGGCGGATCGCGCGTCGAATGATACGCCGCTGAACATAGCCGCGCCCCTCGTTCCCGGGCGTGACCCCATCGATGATCAGGAAGGCCGCGGAACGGATGTGGTCAGCAATGACGCGCAGCGACTTGTTGCCAAGATCATGACAGCCGGTCACCTCGGCCGCAGCGCGGATCAGCGCTTGGAAGAGATCGATCTCATAGTTGCTATGCACGCCCTGCATGACCGCCGCGAGCCGCTCGAGCCCCATGCCGGTATCCACCGAGGGTCGCGGCAGTGGGTGGAGCTCGCCGTTGGCGTCACGATCGAACTGCATGAAGACCAGGTTCCAGATCTCAACATAGCGATCGCCATCTTCGTCCGCTGTTCCCGGCGGCCCGCCCGGAATCTCAGGACCATGGTCATAGAAGATCTCGGAGCAAGGCCCACAAGGCCCGGTCTCGCCCATGGACCAGAAGTTGTCCTTCTCGCCACAGCGCGAGAAGCGCGCGGGGTCGACACCGATCTCATCGAGCCAGATGCGCGCCGCCTCGTCGTCATCAGTATAGACGGTGATCCAGAGCCGTTCGGCTGGCAGCTCAAGGGTCTTGGTCAGAAGCTCCCAGGCAAAGCCGATCGCCTCGCGCTTGAAGTAATCGCCAAAGCTAAAGTTGCCGAGCATCTCGAAGAA
Source organism: uncultured Halochromatium sp. (assembly GCA_964516305.1). Taxonomy (GTDB): domain Bacteria; phylum Pseudomonadota; class Gammaproteobacteria; order Chromatiales; family Chromatiaceae; genus Lamprobacter. The sequence continues at coordinate 4,323 of CAZEZH010000121.1, forward strand.
GGTGTGATGCCGGGCGGTATAGCCGACGTTCTCCAGATCATTGTGCTTGCCGCCGGCGCGCACGCAGCGCTGAGAACTCGCGGCGCGGCTGTAGGAGCGCTTTTCACGACCGAGGAAGACGTCCTTGAACTGCACCATGCCGGCGTTGGTAAACAGCAAGGTCGGGTCGTTCCCGGGCACCAGTGGGCTGCTTTCGACCGGCGTGTGATCACGCTCGGCAAAGAAGTCGAGAAAGGCCTGTCGAAGCTCGGCACTGCTCTTCATAGTGGGCTCTTCAAAAGGGGACACCAACTGCTAAAAGATCGGGTCAAACATCCACCCGATCGGCATTGAGAAAACGCGCGATCAAGCGCTGCGGGAAGCCGCGATACTCAAGAAAACGGGAGCGCTTGGCCTGCTCACGGCGGTCGTCGAATCCGTCTTCACCAAACCGCTTGCGGTAGGCCTGGCGCAGGCACTCGACCAAGGTCTCATCGCCAAGGTCGAGGTGAGGCTCGATCTTGTCGTCTGAAAGACCCTTCTCGCGCAGCTCATAGCGGATGCGCAGCGGGCCAAATCCCTTGCCAAGCCGCTCAGCGACATAGGCCGAGACGAGACGCTCCTCGCTCAGCAGATCATCGGCGACCAGCGCATCGAGAACGACCTCGATCTCAGGGGCTGGATAGCCTCGATGCAACAGTTTGCGCGAGAGCTCCAGTCGGCTGTGCTCGCGCGTGGTCAGCAGTTTCAGGGCGCGACTACGGATCTCGTCGCGCAACCCGTCCTCGGATCGATCGACTGCGGCTGCAGGATCACCCATCGGCGCCAACCTTGGCATCTGCGTTGGCATCACCGGGCGACGATACCGCCGTGTCCGTCGCCTCGTCAGGCTGGGCAGCCTTCGGCTTCGGCAACAGCGCTTCGCGGATCTTGCTATCAATCTCGGCCGCAATATCAGGATTCTCTTTCAGAAAGTTGCGCACGTTATCCTTGCCCTGTCCAATCCGATTGCCGTTGTAGCTGTACCAGGCTCCGGACTTGTCGATGATGTTTGCGCTTGAGCCCAAGTCGATCATCTCACCCTCGCGTGAGATGCCCTCCCCGTACAGGATATCGAACAGCACCTCGCGGAATGGCGGCGCCACCTTGTTCTTGACCACCTTGACCCGGGTCTCGTTGCCCACCACCTCGGCACCACGTTTGACCGAGCCGATCCGACGGATATCGAGCCGCACCGACGCATAGAACTTGAGCGCGTTGCCGCCAGAGGTCGTCTCCGGCGAGCCGAACATGACGCCGATCTTCATCCGGATCTGGTTGATGAAGATGACGATCGCGTTCGAGCGTTTGATATTGGCGGTCAGCTTGCGCAGCGCCTGCGACATCAGCCGTGCTTGCAGGCCGACATGCGAGTCGCCCATCTCACCCTCGATCTCGGCCTTCGGCGTCAGCGCTGCCACCGAGTCGATGACCACCATGTCGACCGCACCGGAGCGCACCAGCATATCGGTGATCTCGAGGGCCTGCTCACCCGTGTCTGGCTGCGAGACCAGCAGCTCATCCATGTTCACGCCGAGCTTCTCGGCATAGTTCGGGTCGAGCGCGTGCTCCGCGTCGACGAAGGCCGCGGTGCCACCGGCACGCTGGGCCTCGGCCACCGCGTGCAAGGTCAGCGTGGTCTTGCCCGAGGATTCGGGCCCATAGATCTCGACCACGCGCCCACGCGGCAGGCCGCCAATACCAAGCGCGATATCAAGGCCCAAGGACCCGGTCGAGACGGCCTCGATGTTCGGGATGGCGCCGGCATCGCCCATGCGCATCACCGAGCCCTTGCCGAACTGCTTCTCGATCTGGCCTAACGCGGCCGCCAGCGCCTTCTTGCGATTTTCGTCCATTAGCGACTCCTCCACAGAGTTAGAAACGCCGCCCTGGCCCGGTCGACGCGCTGAGCGCAGGATTATCACACAGTGCGCCGGATGCGACACCAGCTGGAATAGCTAGGATGCGCCGAGTGTGCAGCGCATCTCCCTGCCGGGCCGACGGCCAGAGCGCACAGACCAGGGACTCAGCCATGAGCGGGACCTTCAGATTGTCCGGCGATCAGCAGCCGCAGCGCATGCGCAACTGTCTGCCGGCGCACCTGGTCCCGGTCACCGCGAAACAACCGGGTCTCGGCCTCAACCTGACCGGACTGTACCCAACCGAAACAGACGGTGCCCACAGGTTTCTGCGGCGTGCCACCACCCGGCCCGGCAATCCCGCTCACCGCCACCGCCAGGGTCGCTCGGCTGCGCGCCAGGGCCCCAGTCGCCATCTCGCGCACCACGGGTTCGCTCACCGCCCCATGTCGCGCGAGGGTATCGGCGCCGACCCCGAGCATCGTCTGCTTGGCCTCATTGCTATAAGTGACAAATCCGCGCTCAAGCCAGGCACTGCTGCCGGCGATATCCGTGACGCACTTGGCAATCCACCCACCGGTGCAAGACTCTGCAGTCACCAACCGATCGCCGCTCGCTTGCAGACAACGGCCAAGCTCGGCGGCCAGCTGGTCGAGCGGCTGGTCGATCGATACAGGGCCGTTTGGGGCGAGATCTGCTGCTTGATCTGGTGCAAGATCTGGAGTCATCGGGTTCGTCATTTGTCGCTGCCAGGTTTGCCACCAATCTATAGGATGCAGGGCATTCAGCCCTGTGAACAACCTAGGAGTCAACCATGACCGACGAACCCATCCTGTGCGAGCACAATCCGCCACCCGCCAAGCTCGAGGTCCTCGGTGTTGAGGACTGGCCAGTCTGGAAGGGAGAGCCGTCTAGCTTCGAGTGGACCTATCATCAGCAAGAGACCTGTTATGTGGTCCGGGGAGCCTTTAGCGTCACCCCCGAGGGTGGCGAGCCTCAGCACTTCAAGCGTGCCGACCTCATCACCTTTCCAGCAGGCATGACCTGCACCTGGGAGATCACCAAAGCCGTCGAAAAACACTATCGACTCGATTAGGAGCGACTCGATTAAGGGCGACTAGCCGCTCATGCTGCCGGTCTGGTAGCCGGCCAGGTCCATGGTGACATAGCGAAAACCGAATCGCTGAATCCCCTCGATGACCGTCGACGCATCGGTGAGCAGGCGCTCGCGCTGCACCGGTGCGACCTCGATGCGGGCAACGTCGCCATGACAGCGGACCCGCACCCAGGTGTAGCCAAGCGCCACGAGAAAGCGCTCCGCTTCCTCGATCCGTTGCAATTGGTCCATCGAAAAGCGCACGTTGAAGCCGATACGCGTCAGCAGACAGGCGTTGGTAGGCTTATGCCAGGTCGGCAGATCCATCTCCCGCGCGATCTGCCGCAGAGTCGCCTTATCGATTCCCAGCTCGATAAACGGACTCTTGATGCCAAGCTCGCGCAGGGCGCGCAGGCCAGGTCGCTGCTCATCGGCGTCGTCGGTATTGCTTCCATCAACCAAATTGGCAAAGCCGTAGTCGGCTGCGCTCTGCAGCAGGTGCGAATACATGGCCCGCTTACAGCGATAGCAGCGATCAGTCGGATTGACCTCCATCCCATCGGGCATCGGCATCTCGACCAGCTCATGGCGAACGTCGAGCCGCGATGTCAATGCGACGGCATCGCCGATCTCCTGCCGCACCATATAAGGGGTGACCGCGGTCAGCGCGATCACCTGCTCGCTACCAAGATGTTGGCGCAGCAGTGCAAGCAGCAAGGTGCTATCGGCGCCGCCCGAAAAGGCCACCGCCGCTGCACCTAGCGCTTCGAGATGCTGGATCAGTGCACCATGGTGATACTCCATCGTGCTCCTCCTCATCAGGTCCTTAGGTTCTTGGCCGTCGGCCCGGGCTCATCGGCCAGGGCTCGTTATTTACTGCTCGGGGTGCCGAGTATACGCTCGACGTCTCAAGGGGCACAGTCCGGGCACGATTTGGCAGATGCAGTGGAGACAGGTCACAATGTCCAATGCCGGACCGACCCACGTAGGACGGCCGGTGACAAATTGACCAGCTGGCCATGGCTGGATTCACAACACACAGTAGACCGATGCTACCGCCTGGGGCTCGGCTCCGAGGGGAGACTTTCATAAGATGCGTTCCAAGCCGTTACTGATCCTGCCGTTCCTGGCGTTCTTCCTCGCACTGACCGCCCTCAGCGCGAGCGCTCAAACCCTAAGCATCTCGGACACCATTCTAAAGATGCCGCTCGCTGATGATGTCTCGATGGACGATGCCGTCGATTCGATGAAACTTCGCGCCAACTCGTTGAACTTCAAGTTGGTGGCAGAACTGCCGCTCTCTCAAGAACTGGAGGCGATGGACGTCGAGTCCGGGCGTATCGAGATCTATCAGTTCTGCGACGCCCGGATCGCCAATGAGATGCTCCAATTCAACCCGGACTTCGCCGCTTACCTGCCCTGCCGGATCGCGCTCATTGAAGACACCGAAGGCAAGGCCTGGCTCGTCACCCTGGACCTCGGCAAGATCATTCCCGGCGCCAATCTGCCGCCGGAGCTGATGGAGAAGGCCGAGCTGGTGCGCGATAACATCCAATCCATCATGACCGCAGGCGCCAACGGCGAACTCTGAGGCACCGACTCGGCTGCCAGCGGGTGTTGGCTTATCGGCACCTGCTGGCAGCCGCGGCGATAAATCCCAGCGCGGCGAACCCGGCCGCGGTCGCATAGGTCCAGCCCGCTCCAGCAGTCGACCAGAGCAGCCCACTGGTCAGGCTACCCAAGGCACCCCCCATGCCAAAGCTAACGCTGTTATAGAGCGCCTGGCCGCGGCCCTGGGTGACACCCGGGAAATACTGATGGGTGAGATGGATCGCCGACGCATGAAAGACCCCGAAGGTCGCCGCGTGCAAGGCCTGCGCGGCAATCTGCACCGCCACCAGATCAACAAACAGACCGACCAGCAGCCAGCGAAGTACGGCGAGCGCGAGACTCGACAGGATCAGTGTTCGCGCGCTAAACCGCTGCAGCAAGCGGTGCATCCTTAAGAACACCAGGACCTCGATCGCGACACCGAAGGCCCAGAGCGCCCCAACGGCAGTATCTGAATAGCCCTCCGCCTCGAGATAGATCGAGTAGAACGCATAGAAGGCGCCATGGCTGGCCTGCATCAGCAGGCAGGCGACGAGAAACAGCAACACCTCACGCCGCTGCAACAGGCGCCGGAGTGACAGATGCTGGGCGGCTGCATGCGTATGGGGACAATCTGGCACCAGCAAGACGCTCAGTAGAATCCCGCCGAACAGCAGCAGCACCGCGATGGGCACCACCCCAGTACCCGCCTGTTGCTGCCACCAGCCGACCGCGAGCACCACCAGGATGAAGCCGATACTGCCCCAGACCCGGACCTGCGCGTAGCGGTTGACGCGCGTGCCCAGGTGGTTGAAGGTCACCGCCTCCATCAGCGGCAAGGGCCCATTCCAGAAGAAGCTCCAGACCGCCATGGTCAAGGCCATGCCCCAGAAGCCCTCGGCCCAGAACACGGCACAGAAGCTGAGCAATGCGATCAGCGCTCCGAACCGCACGATCGGCATCCGCTGACCACGCCGATCCGCGACAGCGCCGAACAGATTCGGCGCAACGATCTTGGTGCCCATCAGGATCGCCATCAGCCCACCGATGGCCACGGGCTCGAATCCGCGATCGAGCAGGTAGGGACCCCAGAACGGGACCAGCGCGCCCAGCGCGGCGAAGTGAAAGAGGTAGTAGCTTGACAGACGCGCGTAAGGCATCGGTTCAGCCCAACGCGAATCCAGACTCAGGGCGCTTGCGCGGGAATCGGCGCCAGCGGTGGCACCACTTGAGCGTTCTGCGCACGATG
>CAZEZH010000122.1:0-10114 GCA_964516305.1 uncultured Halochromatium sp.
GCCTTTTCCTCTTCCGGCGGCAGATCGTAGAGATCCTTGTCCATCGCATCGCCCGGATGGATCTTGTTTTGGATGCCGTCGAGGCCGGCCATCATCATCGCGGAAAACGACAGATAAGGATTACCGGTCGAGTCCGGGAAGCGCACCTCGATGCGGCGCCCCTTGGGATTCGAGTCATGCGGGATGCGGATCGACGCCGAGCGATTCTTGGACGAGTAGGCCAGCATCACAGGCGCCTCAAAACCGGGGACCAGCCGCTTGTACGAGTTGGTCGAGGCGTTGGTCAGGGCGTTCAGCGCGCGCGCGTGCTTGATGATACCGCCGATGTAGTACAGCGCATTATCGGACAGGCCAGCGTACTTGTCGCCGGCGAAGATATTCTGGCCGTCTTTTGCCAGCGACTGATGCACATGCATGCCGGTCCCGTTGTCCCCGACCAGCGGCTTGGGCATGAAGGTTGCCGTCTTCCCGTAGGCATGGGCGACGTTTTGGATCACGTATTTGGTGATCTGATTCATGTCGGCACGACGCACCAGAGGCCCGAACCGAGTGCCGATCTCGCATTGGCCGGCGGTGGCGACCTCGTGATGATGGACTTCGACCGCGACACCCATTTCCTCTAGGGCGAGACACATGGCCGCGCGGAGGTCGTTCAGGGAGTCGACCGGCGGTACCGGGAAGTAGCCACCCTTGATGCTGGGACGATGCCCCATGTTGCCATCTTCGAATGCTCGCTCGGAGTTCCACTCCGCCTCTTCGGAATCGACCTTATAGAACGAACCGGCCATGCTGACGCCCCAGCGGACATCATCGAACACGAAGAACTCGGGCTCGGGACCAAAAAACGCGGTATCAGCAATGCCAGTCGATGCGAGGTAGGCCTCGGCACGCTTGGCAACCGAGCGCGGATCGCGCTCGTAGCCCTGCATGGTCGCGGGCTCGAGGATGTCGCACCGAATGTTCATGGTCTTCTCATCGGTGAAGGGGTCCATCACCGCGGTTGCGGCCTCTGGCATTAAGACCATGTCAGACGCTTCGATGCCTTTCCAGCCGGCGATCGAGGAGCCATCGAACATCTTTCCGTCTTGGAAGAGGGCCTCATCGATCACCCCGGCCGGCAGCGAGACGTGCTGCTCCTTGCCGCGAGTATCCGTGAACCGAAGGTCGATGAACTTTACGTCCTCGTCTTTGATGGTCTTCAACACGTCAGTGGCGGACATCTGCGAAATCTCCCGCTATTAGTCTTGGGCAGAGAATTTGGATTGTGACGCTAGGTGGGCGCATGGGCGCCAGCCCAGGATGCGCTTGCAATCGATTGATCGCTGAGTTCGGCTCGGCGTCGACGCTTGCCCAGGCTCAGCTTGGACTGCACAACTGCTAGCAGCATGGCTTAAGCAGGTTACGTGCCACAGGGCAGGCGATCCCTGCTGCGAGCGCTCTGCTGTCGGCTATTCGCCCGCTGCTGACAAGGGAGCGCACCTAAATAGACCATACGCGAACAGATCGCGCACTAAAAGAGGGCATCTGGTTAGCCGAAATAGATCCTGACGTCGGCGAAGCGAGGGTCCTCTTTGAGAGCCGCGCGCAGTCGATCGCGAAGCTGATGAGCAGCCTGCTCATCGCTATAGGTTCGCAATGGGAAGAACAGGTCGACGGTTATCGCACCGTCGAGGTAGTGCAAGACGAGCCGTTTGCGGGTCAAGGCCTCAGGGATCTGCGCCCAGAGCTGGTCGAGTCGCGCGATGACCTCGGTGCGCATCGGCAAGCCCTTGGTCGGGGCTGCCGTCTCGTCATCTTCGGGGTCGATGTGGACCGTGACATCGGACATGCGGTCGATGGTCTCCATCAATCGTTCTTGCACGAGCACACTGATGGCGTGGCCCTCGGACACGCTGATGTCCGGGTCGACCAAGACATGGACATCGGCTGAGGCGCTGCCGCCGAGGGTGCGGGTGCGCAGCATATGGACGTCGCGAACACCGGTGCTGCGGCGAATGATCTGACTGATCTCGCGCAGACGCTCTGGGCTGAGCGCGGTATCCACCAGCTCTCGGGTCGCATCCGAGCCCAGGTCCCAGGCGATCTTGGCGATCATCACCGCGACAATGACCGAGGCCACCGAATCGAGGTAGGGCAGGCCAGCCAGGGTCCCGGCGACCCCGATCAAGACGACGATCGATGAGATGGCGTCGGAACGATGGTGCCAGGCGTTCGCCATGAGCAGGTCCGAGCGCACCCGCAGACCATAGGTGCGGGTGTACCAGTAGAGGGCCTCTTTGACCAGGACCGATAGGCCTGCTGCATAGAGCGCGATGGGCGCTGGCCGCAACAGCGCTTGCGGTTGGAATAGGCGTTCGGTCGCGTCCCAGGCAATGCCGAGGGCGACGGCGATGAGCAGGAAGCCGAGCGCGAGGGTCGCAACCGTTTCGAAACGCCCGTGGCCGTAAGGATGCTCGGCATCCGGCCCCTTCGCGGACTTATGGCCAGCCAGCCAGACCAGGCCATCGGATAAGAGATCGGAGAGGGAATGGACGCCATCTGCAATCAGCGCATGCGACTGTCCGACCCAGCCGACTGCGATCTTGATCACGGAGAGCAGCAGATTGATGACGGCGCCGACCAAGGTGGTCTTTTTGATCGCGCTTGCTCGTGCCTGACGTGCGGTCGTGTCCATGGATGTCCTGGTGTGGATCAGCGGGTGGCGGCGTCGTTTGACGCGAAGTATAGCGGCGAGCGGGGACTCGGGGCCCTAGCAGATGCTGTGGTCTGAGAAGGCGCGAAATCGCTATACTGTTGGGTTTTAGCAGACGCCGGAGTCCGCGTTGAGCAATCTGTCGGGCGATCGCATCAGTTTTCAGGAGCTGATCTTCAAACTTGAGCGCTACTGGAGTCGCCGAGGCTGCGTCATCCTGCAGCCCTATGATATGGAGGTGGGGGCGGGGACCTTTCATCCCGGCACCTTCTTGAGAGCGATCGGCCCGGAGCCCTGGAACGCGGCCTATGTGCAGCCGTCGCGCCGCCCGACCGACGGTCGCTACGGTGAGAACCCGAATCGGCTGCAACACTATTATCAGTTTCAGGTGGTGATGAAACCTTCGCCGGAGCAGATCCAGGAGCTGTACCTGGACTCGTTGCGGGAACTCGGTATCGATCCGCTGGTTCACGATATCCGCTTCGTCGAAGACAACTGGGAGTCACCGACTCTCGGCGCCTGGGGTCTGGGCTGGGAGGTCTGGCTGAACGGAATGGAGGTCACCCAGTTCACCTATTTTCAGCAGGTCGGCGGGCTCGAATGTCGCCCGGTGACCGGCGAGATCACCTATGGACTCGAGCGCATCGCGATGTATCTGCAAGGCGTTGAGAGCGTCTACGATCTGCTCTGGACCGACTCGGCCACTGGGCCAGTCTCCTATGGTGACGTCTTCCTGCAGAACGAGCGCGAACAATCCGCCTATAACTTCGAGCACGCCGAGATCAGTTCGCTGTTCGCGCTCTTCGACAACTGTGAGCAGCAGAGCAGGGCGTTGGTCGAGGCGGGCCTGCCGCTCCCGGCCTATGAGCAGGTGCTCAAGGCGTCCCATACCTTTAACCTGCTTGACGCGCGCGGCGCCATCTCGGTGACCGAGCGACAACGATTCATCCTCCGTGTGCGTGCGCTCGCTCGCGCGGTTGCCGAAGCCTATTATCAAAGCCGCGAGGCGCTCGGCTTCCCGATGGTAGCCTCCAGCGTCAACACCGGGGAGGCCGCATGAGCACGGACAGAGACAACGTTGCCGATCTGCTGGTTGAGATTGGTACTGAAGAATTGCCACCCTCGGCACTCGCCGGGCTGGCTGAGGCCTTGCGCGACGGACTGACCAAACGCCTCGACGAGTCGAGGCTCGGTCATGACAGCGCTCAGGCCTTTGCGAGCCCAAGACGGCTTGCGGTTATCGTCGATAGGCTTGCACTCGCGCAGCCCGATGAGCTGATGGTGCGGCGCGGACCCTCGTTGAAGGCAGCGTTCGATGCCGAGGGCGCACCCACCAAGGCCGCCCTCGGCTTCGCGCAGTCATGCGGGGTTGGCGTCGAGGCGCTCGAGCGTGACGAGACCGAGAAGGGTGCCTGGCTCTGCTATCGGCAGCAGGTCAGCGGTAAGCCGACATCGACCCTGTTGCCCGAGCTGATCGAGGAGGCGTTGGGGGCGCTGCCGATCCCGAAACGGATGCGATGGGGTCAGAGTAGCGTTGAGTTCGTGCGGCCCGTGCACTGGGTCTGTGTGCTGCTTGGCAAGGCCGTCGTTGCTGGCGAGGTGCTTGGCCTTGCTATCGATCGCATCACCCGTGGACATCGGTTCCATCATCCGGAGGCGATTGAACTCGGATCGGCCGCGGACTATCTATCGTCGCTGCGTGGCGCCTATGTCGAAGCGGATCTATCGGCCAGACGTGCTTCCATCCGCCAGCAGGTCGAGGTGCTTGCAGCCGAGGCCGGCGGCGAGGCCATGGTCGATGAGTCGGTTCTGGACGAGGTGACGGCGCTTTGCGAGTGGCCGATCGCACTGCTGGGTCGCTTCGATGCCAGCTTCCTGGAGGTGCCGTCCGAGGTCTTGATCGAGACCATGCAGGCCAACCAGAAGTACTTCCCGGTTCTGGATGGCGCTGGACAGCTGTTGCCCTGCTTTATCACTGTCAGCAATATCGAGAGCCGCGATCCTGAGCAGGTGCGAGCGGGCAATGAGCGGGTGATTCGGCCACGCTTTGCCGATGCCAAGTTCTTCTGGGAGCAGGATCTGAAGACGCCTCTCTCTGAGCGTATTGGTGCACTGCAAGGGATCGTGTTTCAGCATCAGCTGGGAACCCTGCTGGAGAAGACCGAGCGTGTCGCCGAACTCAGTGCCTGGATCGCGGCGGAGATTGGCGCCGATGCCCAGCAAACTCGCCATGCCGCCCGCTTGGCAAAGGCTGATCTCGTCACCCAGATGGTGGGCGAGTTCGGCAGCCTGCAAGGGGTCATGGGGCGCTATTACGCCGAACAGGCCGACGAGCCGGCGGTGGTTGCGGCGGCGATCGAGCAGCACTATTGGCCGCGTCATGCAGGCGATCATCTGCCAGAGACCGACCTTGCGCGTGCCGTAGCAATCGCCGATCGCGTCGATACTCTAGTCGGCATTTTTGCGATTGGACAGCGTCCGACCGGCGTCAAGGACCCCTATGGGCTCCGCCGGGCGGCCATCGCCGTGCTGCGCATCTTGATCGAGACGCCGCTGTCGCTTGATCTGCGCGTGCTCCTCGAGCGGGCGGCCGATGCCTATCCTAAAGGTCTTGCTGCAGGGGTCGATGCCCAGCAGTGCGTCCCTGAGGTGTTGGCGTACTGCCTCGAACGGCTGAGGCGTTATTACGCAGACGCTGACATCGGCCGGGCGGCTGATCCCGATGTGATCAACGCGGTCTTGGCGCTTGAACTCAGCCACCCACGAGATATCGATCGCCGAATTCATGCGGTCCAAGGCTTCCGGGGTCGACCTGAGGCCACTGCGCTAGCAGCAGCGAACAAGCGAACCCGCAATATCCTCCGCAAGGTCTCGCCGAGCGAGATCGCTGCTCAAGTCGATCATCAGCTGCTTCAGGACGATGCCGAACGCGCCCTCGCCACTGCGATTGACCAGATAGGCGATCAGGTCGAGGCCTTGTTGGAGCAGCAAGACTATCAGGCCGCCTTGGCCGAACTCTCGAGCCTGCGCCAGCCGCTCGATGACTTTTTCGAGCAGGTGATGGTGATGGCCGACGAGCCCGAGGTCCGAGGCAACCGGCTCGGGCTCTTGAAGCGGCTGGAGAGCTTGTTCTTAGGCGTAGCAGATATTTCGTTGCTACAGGCGTAACGGCTGAGTACCACGACTGCCTAGCAGAGTCGCGAGGCTTGCAGTCTTTTCCAAGCCTAGAGAGACGTCGATATGAAGCTCGTTATCCTGGATCGCGATGGTGTGATCAATTATGACTCGGACCAGTACATCAAGTCTGTCGAAGAGTGGCAGCCGATCCCGGGCAGCCTCGAGGCCATCGCGCGTCTCAACAACGCCGGCATCAGCGTGGCGGTCGCCACCAATCAGTCTGGCGTGGCTCGTGGTCTCTGTGACTTGGACGACATCAACGCCATCCATCAGGCGCTGCGCATGCGCCTGAGCGCGGTCGGCGGCCGAGTCGAGGTGATCACCTTCTGCCATCACGGCCCAACCACCGGCTGTGACTGCCGCAAACCGGCTACCGGGCTGCTGCGCGAGATCCGCCGCCGAACCGGCCTGCCGCTGGACGGTACACCGATGATTGGCGATTCGCGTCGGGACCTCGAAGCCGCTCAGCTGGTCGGCGCCAGGCCCATCCTGGTGCGGACTGGAAACGGAGAAAAGACCGAGCAGCGACTCCCGTTAGAGTTGACTGAGGTGCCCGTGTATGACGACCTGTCGGCTGCTGTGGATGCGCTGCTCGAGCAGGCTTAATAGTCAATGTCTGCGATGGGCAGCTTACGCGCCGTCATCTTTGAGTGCTTCCTCTGGCTGAGCGTCGTCGTCTACGGCACGCTCATGCTGCTTCTGGCTAGCGTCTTGCCGAGCGCGCGCCTGCATCGGTTAGCACGCCACTGGCAACGCGCTGTGCTCTGGGCGCTGCGCGCTCTGTGCGGACTCGACTATCGGGTCACTGGCCAAGAGCACCTGCGGCAGGACCAGGGACAGATCATCCTCAGCAATCACCAATCGGCATGGGAAACCATCGCGCTTGGCACCCTGCTGCCAATCCCACAAACCTGGGTCATGAAACGTGAGCTGTTGCGCATCCCTTTTTTCGGCTGGGCCTTAGGGCTGCTCGGCCCAATCGCCATCGAGCGTTCGGCGAGGCGCCAAGCGATGAAGCAGTTGTTGGCGGAGGGGGCAGAGCGGCTGGCGAATGGCCACTCGGTGGTGATCTTCCCGGAAGGCACCCGGGTCGCGCCAGATCGGTGCAAGCGGTTTGGGATCGGCGGTGCGATGCTGGCCGCTCAGACCAACACGCCGGTGGTCCCCGTTGCCCACAATGCCGGCTGTTTTTGGGGTCGCAATCAGTTCCGCAAGCGCCCGGGGATGATCGATGTGGTGGTTGGTCCACCGATCGAGACCCAGGGGCTGAGCGCCAGTGCCATTAACGCCTTGGCCGAAGACTGGATTCGCTCAAAAGCCCAGGCCCTTGCAGAAAAGGCCCAGTGTTGAGTCTGACCCAGCTCAGCGGCCCCATCTAAACGTCGATGTTGGCAGCATCGAGCGCATTGCGCTCGATGAAATCTCGCCGTGGCTCGACATGCTCGCCCATCAGTGTGGTGAAGATCTGGTCGGCGCTCACGGCGTCCTCGATGGTGACCCGCAAGAGGCGACGGCTCTCCGGGTCCATGGTCGTCTCCCACAGCTGATCCGGGTTCATCTCCCCAAGACCCTTATAGCGCTGGATGTGATAGCCGCGACGTCCTTCGGCGAGCAGCCAATCATAGGCTTCTCCGAAGGTGCGCAGCTCACGACTGCGCTCGCCGCGAACGACGCGCGCGCCCGGTTTTAGCAGGCCGTCGAGCTTTTCTGCGAGGGTCGCGATGCGCCGATAGTCAGCCGAATCGAAGAAGTCGAGACTGACCTCTCTGGTCTCTGGGATGCCATGGACGAGGCGGATGATCGAGACGCCAGTTGGCCGTTCCCCATCGGCCAGGATGAGCTTGGTGCGGTAATCGATCGCCGGCCCTGCTTGCGCCCGTAACAGCACCTCTAGCTGATTGGCCCATGCCGAGAGCTGCTCGGCATCGGTACGGGTCTCCGCGGTTAAGCGGGGCATACTCAAGAGTTCGGTCAGAAAGCTTGGATCGTAGCGGTTCGCCATGCGGGGGAGCATGGCGCGGAAGACCTGGTAGTCGGTCATCAAGGCCTCAAAGCCAAGACTGCTGATCGGGGGAGCGTCCGGCTCAACATAAAGGCTTGCATTCTCGAGTGCAGAGCGCAGGAGCGATGCGCTCATCTCGGCGTCATCAAGGAGGTAGTCTTCTTGCTTACCGCGCTTGATCTTATAGAGTGGTGGCTGGGCGATATAGACGTGACCGCGATCGACGAGCTCTGGCATCTGTCGATAGAAGAAGGTCAGCAGCAGCGTGCGGATATGGGCACCGTCGACATCGGCGTCGGTCATGATGATGATGCGATGGTATCGCAGCTTGTCCGGATCATATTCCTCACGCCCAATGCCACAGCCCAGCGCGGTGATCAGGGTGCCGACCTCGGCCGACGAAAGCATCTTGTCGAATCGAGCCTTCTCGACGTTGAGAATCTTACCCTTGAGCGGCAGGATCGCCTGGAAGGCGCGATCCCGACCCTGCTTTGCTGAGCCACCAGCCGAGTCACCCTCGACGATAAACAGCTCTGAGCGCGTCGGGTCCTTCTCTTGACAGTCAGCGAGCTTTCCGGGTAAGCCAGCGATATCGAGCACGCCTTTTCGGCGCGTCATGTCACGGGCCTTGCGGGCGGCCTCACGCGCACGGGCTGCCTCGAGCATCTTATTGGCAATGATCTTGGCCTCGGACGGATTTTCCTCCAAGAACATATCCAGGTACTGGTTCAGCAGTGCCTCGACAACGGGCTTGACGTCAGAGGAGACCAGCTTGTCTTTGGTCTGAGACGAGAACTTGGGGTCAGGAACCTTGACCGAGACCACTGCTGTCAGACCTTCGCGTGCGTCGTCACCTACAGGTCGGGTCTTCTGATTGCGGTCGAGCTGTTGCCGCTCGATGTATTGATTGAGGGTCCGTGTCAGCCCGGCGCGGAATCCAGCAATGTGGGTACCACCATCCCGCTGTGGGATGTTGTTGGTGTAGCAGAAGATATTTTCCTGGTAGGCATCGTTCCACTGCAGCGCCACCTCGGCGACGATGTCGCTGCGCTCAGCAGTGAAATAGAAGACGCTGGGGTGGATCGGGGATTTGTTCTTGTTCAGATGCTCCACGAAGGCCCGGATACCGCCTTGATACTCGAACACGCTTTCGCGATTGCTGCGGTCATCCTTAAGCCGAATCCGCACTCCGGAGTTGAGGAATGAAAGCTCGCGCAAACGCTTGGCGAGTATCTCGTAGTGGAACTCCAGGTCGGTGAAGATCGTCGGCGAAGGCTTGAAGTAAACCTCGGTGCCGGTGGTTTCAGAGGGTCCGCTTTCCCGCAGTGGATAGGCGGGCACACCGAGTTCGAACTCCTGTTCGTAGGCCATGCCGTCGCGGCGAATATGCAAGCGCAAATATTCAGAGAGTGCATTGACGACCGAGATCCCGACCCCGTGCAGACCGCCGGAGACCTTGTAGGAGTTGTCGTCAAACTTTCCACCGGCATGGAGGACGGTCATGATGACCTCAGCGGCGGAGCGATTCTCCTCTGGATGGATATCGACCGGGATACCCCGGCCATTATCGATCACTGAGACCGCGCCATCGGCATGGATGGTCACCAGGATCTCAGTGCAATGGCCGGCCAGGGCTTCATCGATCGCGTTGTCGACAACCTCGAACACCATATGGTGGAGGCCTGTCCCATCATCGGTATCGCCGATATACATCCCGGGCCGCTTGCGGACCGCGTCGAGGCCTCGAAGGACCTTGATGCTTGAGGAATCGTAGCTCATACGCAGGGGAAATCTGTAGTGGGAGACAAGGGGGCCAGGCCAAAAGGGGCATGGCGACCGACGCCAGCGGGCCGGAAGTCTCAGGGAAGGGCAGTCAGTGGCGGCGCTAGCGCGCCTGCGGCAATTGCGGCTGGACTAAAGGATCTGCGGCGTCAGTTCTAGCTGGGCAGGGCCGATGTGAGTGGCGACCCTTGCACCGTGCGAACACATTCTGATTATACACGGCTGGCCGGCCAAAAGCTGGGCCCATCGCCAAGGGTGGAGAGCGTTCAGCAGCGGAACGACGGCTGCTGGATCTTAGTTGCCGGCCGCGATGTTCCACGTGGAACATCGTGGCTGGCACTTCCCCTCAAGAAGGCTATTGGCCGCAGATGACGTTGAGCGACACAGAGTAGCATTTGACAAAAAAGCCCCTTGGCGAGAATCCAAAGGTAACAGACCTCTGGGTTCAACCTCCCCATGAT
>CAZEZH010000123.1:0-7088 GCA_964516305.1 uncultured Halochromatium sp.
TGTCGAGGAAGACGACCCGAGCGATCGGATCGGTGAGTCGAATCTCATAAGATTGGAACCCCGGATTAATGCGCAGCCGCGGACGCATCACGCGGGCAGCGACATCAAGACCGCCACGAACCGACTCGATCACAAAGAACGGCATAAACAACAGCAGTCCGCCCAGCCGGATACCAGGTCGGTCGGTGGGAAGGTTGTTCCGCGTTAGCGCCATCGTACTCCAGGTCGCGAACAGCAGTGCTGGTACGCCGATGATCCAACTACTTGGCTCGAGGCCGGCGATGATCAGCCAAATAACTGCGAGTGTGAGGAAAATCCTCAATGGATGCAGTCGTCGGTGCCAGTCGAGGTTCCCACTCATCTTGTTCTCTTCCAGCAGGTCGATGGTACCCTATCCACAGTGCTTGCTACGATGGGAAACCGAGTTCGGTTTTTCAAGACCATCGCGGCGGGGAACAGTAAGCATTTCTGTGCTTGATTTCAATCGGATCTTCAGCAAGACAGCCTCTAACGAGGCGCCGGGGCCATGAACAGTGGCTTGAGCAAGCGCATCGAACCGTCGAGCGGAGTCCCGATACCATGAACATACCCCGTCTCTTTCCACATCCTTTAGGTCTAGGTACCTTTACATGAACAGCAACAAGACCTCCGATTTGGCTGGTTCGTCGCCGCAGTCGGCGCCCTCTACGTCCAGTGAGCCTGCGGCCGCGTCAGGCTCGAAGCAGGGCCGCAGTGTGGGCCGACTCCTGCTCGGCGGTATCGTCGTCATCATGCTCACCATCACCGGGCTCGCAATGTACTGGTCGGTGCAGCCGAAACCCTTCGACGTGATTGAAAACGTTAAGGACCGCGCGGGCTCCGATGCCATCACCGGCAGCGGCCGCGAAGCCCACGCCACCGTCTCGGGAGACGTCTATGTCTCGACCGCGATCAGGGTGGCCGAGACCATGCTGTACAAGCCAGGTGGCTTCACCAAGAACGATGTGCTGCCCCCGGGCGTCCTGATGGACAACATGCCGAGCTGGGAGTACGGTGTGTTGACCGAGCTGCGCGACACGGTGCGTTCGTTGCGCAATGAATTCAGCCGCTCGCAGAGCCAGTCGATCGAGAGCAAATATCTCAAGCAGGCGGATTCGGACTTCGCCTTCAGCTCCGATGCCTGGTTCCTACCCTCCGCCGAGGAGATGTACAGGGATGGCGTCAAGCAGTTGGAGGGCTATCTCGCCGCTCTCATGAATCGGGATAGCAATGCGGGGTTCTTCGAGCGCTCCGACAACCTGATCGCTCACCTAGAGGTGATCGAGAAGCGGCTCGGTAGCTATGGTCAACAGCTGGCCGCGAGTGTCGGCGATCCCGCGCTGGCCGCAACGCTCAAGGACAAGAAGTCGGCCGAAGCCAAGCAGGAGTACATGGACAGCACGGCACCGGTCGTGCTCAAGCGCACCCCGTGGACCGAGATCGACGATGTCTTCTATCAGGCCCGCGGTTACAGCTGGGCCTCGCTGCACATGATGCGGGCCATCGAGATCGAGTTCCGCGACGTGTTGCGGCAGAAGAACGCCGAGGTCTCGATGCAGCAGGTCATCCGCGAACTCGAGAACGCGATTGTCCGTAAGTACAGCCCGATGGTATTGAATGGTCACGGCTTTGGCGTGCTCGCCAACCATTCCCTGGTGCTGGCGTCCTATATAGGGCGTGCCAACGCGGCGGTGATCAATCTGCGCGAGCTGTTAAAGACCGGTTGATCCATGGCGCAAGACCATCCGGGTGTTGGGTGGTCTAACGAAACGGGGGGCCTTCAGCCCCCCTGTGAGTCAGGTCAGGAACAAGGCGGACTTCCAGCCGCTTGTTCTTGAGTCTGGTTTAGCTACCGAACGAGTCAGAAACGATATTGTTGTACCAGCTGTAGGCGTACTGGACCTCTCGCTTGAGCGCAAAATCGGGCGCATCAGACGGTGTCAGACCGCCAGATCCCTCAACCCCAGCGATGGTCGAGCCATCCTCGCTCAGGCGATAGACGGCGGCAACCGAGATGCCATAGTCCTTGCCGATGATCGAGTAGCAGGTGTTGACGTAGGCAGGGGTTCCAGGCTCTTCGCCCTTGAGCATTTCAACCACTGCGGCCGCAGTCACCTTACCCTGACTGTTCGCCGAGTAGCCGGACTTGGGCATCTTGCTAGCGATACAGGCGTCGCCGATCACATGGATATTCTTGTGGAGGGTCGACTCGAAGGTCTTCTTGTCCACCGGGCACCAACCACTGTCGTCAGCAAGTCCGGCGTCGATCGCGATCTGTCCGGCTGCCTGCGGCGGGATCACATTAACCACAGCACCCTTGACCTCATCGCCAAAGCTGGTGGTGACGCTCATCGTGGATGGATCGACAGCAACCACGCTCGCATCAGGCCCCGGCTGCCACTCGATCAGGCTATCCTCGGTGCCAAAGCCGTAGAGCCTTTCCCAGCCCTGGGTGAATAGGCCTTGCTTCGAAAAGGCTTGCTTGCTGTCGAGGATTATCACCTTTGACTTCGGCTTCGCCTCCTGCAGGTACATCGCGATCTGGCTCGCGCGCTCATAGGGACCGGGCGGACAACGGAACGGGTTTGGTGGGGCAACGATCACGACCACGCCGCCATTGTCCATGGCCTCGAGCTGGCTGCGGAGGATCCTGGTCTGCTCGCCGGCCTTCCAGGCATGGGGCATCTTTTCGGCGGCTTCCTTGCTGTAGCCCTCGATCTTGTCGTATAGGAGCGAGATGCCGGGCGCGACTACGGCGCGATCAAACGCCAGCTCCTGCCCGCCTTCGGTCTTGACCACCTTCTTCTCGGGATCGATGGCTGTGGCCTTCTCGAACACGAGATTGATGCCCATCGCCTTGAGGCCATCGT
The DNA here is from genome assembly GCA_964516305.1 of uncultured Halochromatium sp. Lineage (GTDB taxonomy): Bacteria > Pseudomonadota > Gammaproteobacteria > Chromatiales > Chromatiaceae > Lamprobacter. The sequence goes on from CAZEZH010000123.1 coordinate 2,889, forward strand.
AACCGTGCCGAATCGACTCGATCTTGCGCGCGCCGCTCAGCACCTCGTTGCTCATGTAGCAGGTGTAATATTCTTTGTTCGGCTCGACGATGGTCACGTCGATGCTCTCGTCGGCCATCTTGATATAGCGGGCCGCGGTTGCACCACCAGTCCCGCCGCCGACGACGACCACCTTCTTGCCTTGAGCGCGGGCAATGTGCGGCATTCCGAACGCACTGACGGCCGCAACGGCACCAGTGGTCTTGACGAAGTTACGTCTATTCATAGTCATTTCCACTCACTCCTGCTCGGACTGCTTGTAGTCTTGCTGGCTTGCGTAGTAGGCATAGAGGGCGTCGAGTGACTCCTCACCCTGTTCTTCAAGCATCTGGTCGAGCTTGCGGCCCATCTTCTTTGGCAGCATCCGGCGGTCTTCGCGGAAGTCTTCCATGGCGTATTGAAGATAAGGCGTCCACTGACCGGCGAGGATGATGTAGTCCTCGACATCGGCGAGGGCCTTGCCGCCCTCCTCGTGGCAGTTGGAGCAGAATTTCTCGTGATAGGCCTCACCATCGGCGACCAAAGACTCATCATAGCTCTGCTTGACCGGGACAAATGGCTGCATCTTCAGATACTCGCCCATCTCAATGAGTTCGTCTTCGGTGTAGCCGCGTGCGATTCGACCCATGATGGTCGAGTAGGTGTCGCCCTCCTGGAACGCGATCATCATGTCAACGAACACCAGCGGGTCCATACCAGCGATACTCGGCGCGGCTGGGCCGACGCTATTACCATTGGTGCCGTGGCAGCCGGCGCAGGTATCGACCAGCATCTTTCCTGAGGCGATCTCTGTGGCGAAGGCACCGGACGACAGGCCGAGGGCAAGCGCCCCGCCTGCAAGAGCCAGCTTTAGTGATTGTTTGGCCATGCTTCCTCCTATGGGGGATTGTGCGAGCGTGGGTGCGGAGTGATCCTCCGACCCGGTATGCGCAGACGCGGCCCCTGGTCGCCGCGTCTCGCGCATCTGGTTAAGGCGAGCCAGTTCGGTCATGGCTGCCTCATGAGGTTGGTTGCCTCGTTATCTTGCAGATTTGGGTCGGCACCATGCTCTAAGAGCCTGTTTGTGATTTCGCCGAAACCCTGGCTCACCGAGTATGTTAGCGCTGTTCCGCCTACCTCATCACGGGCATTCAGATCGGCTCCGAGGTTGATTAGGGTCTCTACAACCTTGAGGTGGCCATTGTCGGCGGCGATGATGAGCGCCGTCGCCTCCTCGGTATCGCGGGCATCGATGTCGGCGCCATGTTGCGCGAGGAGTGCGACGACCTCTGGATGGCCCTTGGCTGCGGCTTGCATGAGCGCCGTGCGCCCGTGCTTGTCGGCGGCCTTGGGATCAGCGCCACGAAAGAGGAGTTGCTCGACGATCTCGCGCAGCCCATAGCGCGCACTGATCATCAGCGAATCCCAGCCCGCACGAGTCCGGTCATGGACGTGGGCACCGCGCTCGATCAGTAGGGCGGAAATCCCGTAGTGGCCATTTTCGGCAGCGAAGGTTAGCGCGCTGCAGCCAGCGACCGTGCGCGCATTGACATCCGCGCCGCGTGACAGCAGCAGTGCCGCGGTATCCAAGTTGCCACCTTCGACCGCGGTCATTAACGCGGTCTTGCCGAAATTGCTGCTGGAGTTGATGTCTGCACCCTGGTCGAGCAGCGCTGCAACGGTCTCGGTATCGCCGATCATTGCAGCCAGCCGCATCTCGCGATCGAGGTCGGCATCGCTGGCCAGGGCCGGCGGAGCCATGATCCAGAGGCCGACGATGACCAATACGAAGCGGAGCTTAGTCTTCATCGTCGGTTGCCTCATAGCGGATTGCGAACCCTTCCTCAGTCATCGCGGGGTTGCAGCGGCTCGTAGTGAACGATGCCCTTGTGGCAATCGATGCAAGTCTTGCCGCGTTCCTCGGCGCTGGCGTGGCGCCTGCGCGCCGAACGGCCTTGTTCGGAGAGGTCCATGTTCTGGAAATCATGGCAGCTGCGGCACTCACGCGAGTCACTCCGCTCCATCTTGGCCCAGACTCGAGAGGCCATGTCCCAGCGATGGGCTTCGAACTTTTCTGGGGTATCAATGGTGCCTGCGATCTCATGGTAGACATCTTTCACTGCGACGACCTTGGCGATCATCTTCGGCACGAACGGTTTGGGCACGTGGCAGTCGGCGCAGCTGGCCTGGACACCGGATTGATTCTTGTAATGCAGGCTCTTTTTATATTCTTCGTAGGGGATCTGCAGGGAGTGGCAGGAGACGCAAAACTCCGTCTCATTGGTGTAGGCCAGCCCTGCGTTGAACAGCGCTGTGAAGCCGATACCGGCAATGAAAAGGACGCTAACAAGCAGAATCCCCACACGCCGACGGCGTTTTGGGGAGCTTGCGGCGTCCTGCCCTTTCTGGGTAGGCATTACAACCCTCTCGACAATGGTAATCGGGCGGCCTGAGGGTCCAGGCTGGTGGAGCCAGGATCAGTCACCTCGGTTTTGGCCTAGTGAAACCGGTTTCTTACCGAGCCGGTCTCGTTATCGTTAGATTTCTACGAGCAGATACTACGGTATCGTCCCGAGTATTGCCAAGTCGCAGGTACACGCCCTAACTTGGACCCCGAGTCGCCTGGCGCGCGGTGCGGCTAGGGTATACTCGCGCGTCCTGGCCGGCAGCGCCGCAGTGGCGTGACAGCCGCTCAGAGAATGCTGTCTTGAGCGGGGGGCGACTCCCAGAGCCGCAGCGCGTTGCGCAGACCTGCACGCTCGAACTGTAAGCGGGAGATGTCGTGGCGTCGGACCGCCTCCAGCATACGGTCGATCTGTTGTTCGGCCTCGAGCCAATCGTCTGTTGCGTTACCAGCGGTGAATCCGCGATGCTCGGCAAGGTAATAGGCGGCCACGGCGATCATCTCGCCGCGCTCCTCGGCGGTCGCCACCATCGGCGTCTGGTCTTGTTTGTCGTCGGTCATGTGGCCCTGCGGTCCCGAGAACGACTTGGGATAAGGCGTTTGAGCCGAATTATGCCAGTCTATGGGGTACCCCGAGCCCGCAACGGATGATGTGCATCAAGCTGGCGCGGTACTATGGTGCATTCGTCATGATTGATCTTAACCGCCCGAGAAGAGGACTGTTCAGATGACCGATGAGAAGCCGTCGCTCTCGCAGCGGCTGCAACCACTGCTGCTTCAAGCCAAGCGATTGTCTGCTAAGGGATGGGTAATAGCGCGCCACTGGCTGGGGATCGCTGCCCGCGAGACCTGGATTGTGTTAAAGCGGTTGCCGATTGCGTCCTACAGCTTTGCCCGGGCGATGGTCAATGCTGAGTATGCTCGCCGATTGACTGATTTTTATATCGATGGTGCGTCCAGCCTCTCCGCGACGTCTGCCAAGGAACCTAAGCCATCGCCGCCGCCAGCAGCGGTCCTGCAGGAGTCTGGTCCGGATTCGGCGCTGGTGCTGCTCTCGTTGTTGCAGAAGGAGGGGCGATTCCTGGATTTTCTCCAGGAGGAGGTCTCGAGCTACGCCGATCACGAGGTCGGCGCCGCGGCACGGGTGGTGCATGCAGGTTGCCAACGGGTGCTGAATGATCACCTCAGTATCGAGCCGGTGCGTTCTGAAACCGAGGGCGCTCAAGTGACACTGGACAAGGGCTTTGATCCTGCCGCTGAGCGCCCAACCGGCCATGTCATTGGCGAGCCCCCGTTCACCGGCGCCCTGGTGCACCGCGGTTGGCGCGCCGTCGAGGTGCGTTTGCCGCAGGTGGCAAGCAGTCGTGACGTCCGAATCCTGGCCCCGGCGGAGGTGGAGCTGTGAGCGCGCGCTATGCCATCGGTATCGATCTGGGAACCACGCATTCGGCCCTATCCTATGTCGAGACCGCGAAATGCGAGGGCGAGGAGGTCGATCAGAGCATCCTCAGGATTCCTCAGCTGACCGCGGCTGGCTCGGTTGAAGACCGCCCGCTGCTGCCGTCCTTCCTCTATCTCCCACATCCGGATGAGCACAAGGCTGGCGATCTGACCTTGCCCTGGGGTGGCGACCCAACCCGGGTCATCGGTGAACACGCACGCCGCCAAGGCCTGACGACGCCGATCCGACTCGTCTCCAGTGCTAAGAGCTGGCTCTGTCATCCCGATGTTGATCGCAAGGCGGCGATCTTGCCACCCGAGGTCCCGGCCGAGGTCCC
>CAZEZH010000123.1:7188-10086 GCA_964516305.1 uncultured Halochromatium sp.
CCGAGGTCCCGGCCGAGGTCCCCCAGATCTCGCCATTCGATGCGAGCGTGCTCTACCTCAGTCATCTGCGCGAGGCCTGGAACGGGGTCCACCCCTATGATCCGCTCGACGAGCAGGACGTCACCGTGACCGTGCCGGCCTCGTTCGATCCCGCTGCGCGTGAGCTGACCGCGGAGGCGGCGAAGGCGGTCGGCATCGAGAATCTGGTGCTGCTCGAGGAGCCGCAGGCCGCGCTCTACAGCTGGGTCAATGATAGTGTCGGACGTTGGCGTCACGATGTGAAGGTCGGCGACATCATCCTGGTGGTTGATGTAGGCGGCGGCACCTCGGACTTCTCCCTGATCGCGGTCACCGAGCAGGACGGCGCACTGGAGCTGACTCGGGTTGCAGTCGGCGAGCACATCCTGCTCGGTGGCGACAATATGGACCTGACCCTGGCCCATGTGGTCAAGCAGAAGCTGAAGCAGAGCGGTGTCGAACTCGACCGCTGGCAGCTGCAGGCCCTGACTCACGGCTGCCGTGTGGCCAAGGAGGCGCTGTTGGCCGATGCGGGGCTTGAATCGGTGCCGATCGTGGTTCCGAGTCGCGGCGCCAAACTGATCGGCGGTTCGATCCGCACCGAGCTGACCCGGGATGAGGTCACCAAGACCCTGATCGATGGCTTCTTCCCTGAGGTCTCCGTCGACGAGCGACCCGCTCAGCGCGCTCGTGGTGCACTGACCAAGGTCGGCTTGCCGTTCGCTCAGGACCCCGCCGTCACCCGCCACCTGGCCGCCTTCCTCGGCAAGCAGGCTGGTGCGACGGAAGATCTGGAGGGGTTTGTCGAACATGCGCATTGGGCCAGCTTCCTGCATCCGACAGCGGTGCTCTTCAACGGCGGTGTCTTCAATGCTGAGGTCTTGCGCGATCGGGTGCTAAAGGTGCTGAACCAATGGCTGGCCACTGAGGATGCGCCTCCAGCCAGGCTGCTCGAGGCGCACGACATGGACTTGGCCGTTGCCCGCGGCGCGGCCTTCTATGCCTATGCGCGCAACCATGGCGGTGTGCGTATCCGCGGTGGAACCTCGCATTCCTACTACGTGGGTATCGAGCGCAGCATGCCCGCCATCCCAGGGATGGAGCCAGAGCTGCACGCCCTTTGCGTCGTGCCATTCGGGCTGGAGGAGGGTAGCGAGCCGGTGATGCCGCCGCAAGAATTCGGTCTGGTGGTGGGCGAGCCAGTGCGTTTCCGTTTCTTTGGCTCCAGTGTCCGCCGCGAGGATCAGGTCGGCGACCTGCTCGAGGAATGGTCCGAGGATGAGCTGGAGGAGATGGAAGAGATCCAGACCAATCTGCCCGCCGACAAGCTCAAGCGCAGTGAGGTGGTTCCGGTGCGGCTGCGGGCCGCGGTGTCTGAGGTCGGGACCTTGGAGCTGACCGCCATCCCGACCCAAGCCAAGTCCGACGCCGGGGCGTCGGACTGGAAGGTCTCCTTCAATACCCGCGGGTCCAGCGGCGATGCAGAGGGCTCCTAAACCGATCCGCTGATCCGCTCGGGCTGCCGATCACGCCCGGCCCCGATGTGCTCTTCAGCATCGGTTAGCCGCGCGCCTAGTTGCGACCTTTTAACGGCCATACTGGAGCCTCTCCCGTGATGACTGAGCGAATTGGATTTGTTGGCCTCGGGATCATGGGTCGGCCCATGGCCTTGAATCTACTGCAGTCTGGCTATGCGCTATCGGTGTATGCGCGACGCCCAGAGGCAATGGAACCGCTGACCCAGGCAGGCGCAGTGGCCTGCTCGAGTCCTGCAGAGGTGGCAGCTGATGCCGATATCTGCTTTACCATGGTGTCAGACTCGGCTGATGTGGAAGAGGTGGTTCTCGGCTCAGCAAACGTTGCTGGGGCGGGTTGCGATCGCAAGGCCGTTCTCGACGGGATTAGGCCGGGATCTTTGGTCGTGGATATGAGTACCATCTCGGCGTCAGTGACAGGGCGCATCTCCGCGCAGTTGCGGGAAGCCGAGGTGATGATGCTGGACGCACCGGTGTCCGGCGGTGAGCAGGGCGCCATCGACGGCAGTCTGTCGATCATGGTAGGTGGGCCAAAGGCAGCGTTTGATCGAGTACTCCCACTGTTCGAGATCCTGGGGCGGAACATCGTCCACGTCGGTGATACGGGGGCCGGCCAGGTCTGCAAGGCATGTAACCAAGTGGTGGTCGGGCAGACGATTGCCGGTGTGGCAGAGGCGCTCTTGTTTGCTCAGGCCTCTGGCGTCGACGCCTCCAAGGTGCGCGAGGCACTTCTCGGCGGCTTCGCGAATAGCCGGGTGCTCGAGGTGCACGGGAAGCGGATGTTGGACGAGGATTTCACGCCAGGCTTCAAGGCTAGGTTGCATCAGAAGGATCTCCGGATTCTGCTGGAAGGCGCCTATGAGCTGGGTCTCGCGCTGCCCGGAGCTGCCCAGATCCAACAATGGCTCAATGTCCAGGTGGGCCAAGGAGAAGGCGATCTCGATTCCGCGGCGATCTATCGAGTGCTGCAGCGACTGAATTGGCGATCATTCGCCAATCTGGACTAAATCGCTCAGAGTCCGAGATGGAGCCATGATGGCGACCACTGAGACCAACAACACCGATCTGGCCCGCGCCGAGATCCTCTGGAAGACGGCGGATACGCTGCGCGGCCAAGATCGACGCCGCCGAATACAAGTACGTCGTGCTCGGACTGCTGTTCCTGAAGTACATCTCCGACGCCTTCGAGGCCCGGCGCGATGAGCCTGAGGCTAAGTCGACAGCCTCTCGCTGGTTGCCGTCAGGCGCACCCGACTGGGAGCACACAGGATGCGTTACCTGAATCTCGATCATCTGCGCCGCTGCATCGAGACCCTGCAGCAGTCGTTGCGGCTGTACCAAAGCG
>CAZEZH010000124.1:0-10043 GCA_964516305.1 uncultured Halochromatium sp.
ACCGAGACTCTCGATCTGCGAGCGCTCGGCGAGTGGCACCTGGACCACGATGTTCACTGGCTCGTGACCAGCGCGCATCTTCACGTCGCCAATCTCGGCCCCACCGAAGGCCATGGTCAGATTGCGATTGATGGAGTCCACCGACACGCCTCGACGCACGGCCTTTTCGGTATCAACATCGAAGCGCCAGTAGTCGTAAGAATCGCGCAGGTAGTTGTCTACATCACGTGCGCTCTCAGCCTGGGCGAAGATGTCGGTCAACTCCTGCGCAAAGGCGCGGCGAACCTCGGCACTGGGTCCATACACCTCGGCCACCACCGACTGCAGCACCGGGGGTCCAGGAGGCATCTCGACCACTGCGATGCTGGCGCCGTTGGCGTCGGCCAGCGGCAGTAGCATCTCACGCGCCTCAACTGCAATCTCGTGGCTGGTGCGGTCACGGTCGTGTTTATTGGTCAACTGCACCTGTAGCTCACTCTGCCAGGGATCGGAGCGCAGGTAATAGTGACGCACCATGCCGTTGAAATCGAACGGCCGCGCCGTTCCGGCATAGAGCTGGATCGCGGTGACCTCGGGCATGGTGCGGACCTTATCTGCCATCTGATGCGCCAGATTCGCCGTGACCGGGAGCGCTGTGCCCTCGGGCATGTCCAACACGACCGAGAACTCGGGCTTGTTGTCCAGCGGCAGCATCTTCACCGGCACCCACTTGAAGTAGAAGAAGCTCAGGGTGAAGAGGAAGGTTCCCCAAAGCACGAGCTTGAAGATCAGGCGCTTGCTCTTATGCTCGATGAGCGGGGTCAGGATGCCGACATAGAGACGCTCAAGGTTCTTCGCCTCTTTATGCTCGCGCTTCTCGGCCACTTCCAGGTAGCGCATCGAGGGGCGCAGCCACTTCGAGATGGCCAGGTAAGGCGTGAACACGAAGGCCGCGAACAGCGAGATCAGCATCGCCACCGAGCCCAGCGCCGGAATCGGCATCATGTAGGGCCCCATCATGCCGCTGACGAAACCCATCGGCAGCAGTGCCGCGATGACGGTAAAGGTCGCAAGGATGGTCGGATTGCCGACCTCGCGCACCGCATCGACTGCGGTGACCTCATCGGTGCGGCCCTCCTCGAGCCAGCGCCGGTAGATATTCTCGACCACAACGATAGCGTCATCGACCAGGATGCCGATTGAGAAGATCAGCGCGAACAAGCTCACCCGGTCGATGGTGTAGTCGGTAATCCATGCCACGAAGATGGTCATCAGCAGGACCACTGGGATGACCAGCATGACCACGATGGCCGGCTTCAGCGCGCGGAACGCCGCCAGCACCAGCAAGAAGACGAAGAAGGTCGCAATGAACAGTTTGAAGATTAGTTCTGAGACCTTCTCATCCGCAGATTCGCCATAGTTACGGGTCACACTCACCGCAACATTGTTCGGAATCCGATCGCCTTTGATCTCCTCGACCTTGTCAAGAATCGCATTCGCGACTGTAACCCCGTTGGTCAGTTCCTTTTTCGCGATCGCAATGGTCACCGCGGGGGCACCGTCGGCGGTCAGATCACCCTCGGCCGCCGGGCCGCTGTAGTAGGCCACCAGCTGATCTGCATCCTCCGGCCCCTGACGCACGCGTGCGATGTCGCGAACGTAGACCGGAATCTCGTTGTAGGTGCCAACCACCAAGCGTTGGATATCCTCCGCCCCTTCGAGGAACGAGCCAGAGACCACCGAGAAGTGCGAGCCGCTGGATTCAACGCCGCCGGCGCGCGCCTCGGCATTGGCTGCGCGAATGGTACTAGCGACCTCGTCTAGACTGATGCGGTAACCGGACAGACGTTCAGGATAGGCATCGACCGTGATCTGCTCGCTTCGCCCGCCAACGATGAAGCTGTTGCCAGTGTCCTCGACCTCCTTGAGCGACTGCAGCACGTCCTGCGCCAACAGCCTCAGCTGGCCATCATCAACATCGGGCCGGCCGTTACCGTCGACATCCTTCGACCAAAGCGTGAGAGTAACGATGGCCACATCGTCGATGCCTTTGGTCTTGACCAGCGGCGGCATCACGCCGGGCGGGATCTTGTCCATGTTGGACGCGATCTTGTCGTTGACCTTGACCAGCGACGGACCGACTTGCTCGCCGACCTCGAACTCGACCGTCACCAGTCCTTGACCACGCTGCGCGGCAGAATAGACGTGCTTAACCCCCGGGATCTCACTCATGATCCGCTCGAGCGGCTGCATCGCCAGGCCCGATACCTGTTCCGCGGAAGCACCGGGATACTGCACCATGATGTCGATCATCGGCACCGAGATCTGCGGATCTTCTTGGCGCGGTGTCGCGATCAGACCGAGCAGCCCCATCATCAGCATCGCCACATAGAGCAGCGGCGAGAGTGGTGAGCGGATGAAGAAACGGGCAGTGCGGCCTGCTAGACCGAGACTGTCACCATCCATCGAAGCAAGGGAGCGAGCGTCTTCTGGCGCTGGGGTACGAGGGCTATCGTCCTGGCTCATAGTCTGTTTCTTACATCAAGAGCGGGCGTGAAAAAACCGAGACGAGGCACTAACAACAGGACCCCGTCTCGGTCATCGGAGACCTTCTCAGCGGCTTGAGCGATCGTCTTGCGACCAGCCAGTGGCGATGCCGGGGCCCGGGTTGCTAAGGATTCGCTCCCCGGCGCGGAGGCCACTGAGCACAGTAACCCCGCCACGCGGTGTCGGCTCGCCAACACGGATCAGGCGCAGGTGTGGGTTGCCATCCTCGTCGAGCACATAGACACCGGGCAGGCTGCCGTTGAAGCGAATCGCGGTGCGCGGCACGACCGGGTTAACGCGAGCCGGAGCGTTGAAATCTGGCACCATCACCTTGGCATACATGCCCGGCTCGGAGACGCCCTTGGGCAGATCGAGCTTAACCTTAACTGTATGGCGCTGCGGATCAGCCATGGGATAGACCTGAGCAACACGCACTGGCACGTTGCCAGGATCATCCACGGGGTCGGCTCCGGCGCGTGCCCGTGCAGGCACATCGAGTTCTGCGCGCAGCATCGCGCCCTCGCGCAGCCCTGGACGTAGGCGCGCCGGGACGTCGACCTCGACCTGAAGATACTCAACGTCGGCAAAGTCCAGCAGCGGCTGGCCCGGCTGCACCGTATCTCCCGCCTCGATGAACTTGCTGATAATCATGCCATCAAAAGGGGCCAGTGATTTCGAATCGCGTAGATTGGCGTCAAGTGCCCGCAGTTCCGCCTGGAGCCGCATCATCGCATTGCGGGCTTCCTGGATCTGGGTTCCCGACGCGAACAGGTCAGCAGAAAGCTCGGCATCCACATCACGATCGCCGACGAAATCTTCCATCGGCCGGGTGAAGAATTGATCGAAGAGATTCGGCATTCCCATTCCGCCCGGCGCGTTACGCGCGCGAGGCGAGTAGATCTCCCGATTGTACTGCACGCCCGCATTGCGCAGCTGCGCGTCCGCCGTCGCCATCTGGGCGAGCAGCGCATGACGCTTTGCTTCCAGTTCACTGGCATCGATCGACACAAGGAGATCGCCGCTCTCGAAGGCGTCGCCCTCGATGCCCGCCAGATAATCAACCCGGCCCGGCAACTGAGCCGAGAGTGTGACCTCTTTATAGGGGATAACAGTACCACCAACTGAGACCGTCGGCAGACCCTCCGCCTGCTTGACCACATAGATGTCTTCCACTGTCTGGGCCGAGACAGCCGTAACGGCGCTCATAGCGGCGATGAGCCCGATTGAGAGCATGCGCATAGTTAGATTTCCCATGATTCCGGGTACCCGAGAGCTGAATTCGGCGAATCGCCCAGCGGCCAAGTCTGACGCGAGCCGCCGGTGCCTACCGGCCAAACCTGGCGCCGACTGCCAGAGGTTAGCAGCCGCGTGCAACTGGCGGCGCGTTATCCACTGCGACCCGAGCGATATCAGCTCGGCGATCAGCGATAGCGATGGTACAACGCTGATCGTTTGCAGCGAATGCTGTCTGCAACTGAGGCTCATTTCGCGCTAGCGGTGGTGCTTCCTAGGCGTCTAATCGTTATTGTTAGCGACACAAGAGCTAAGCCGCCGAGTATCCTGAAAATGCGGGCCAATATCAAGCGAGTCACCTATTTAGACCAAAAAAATCAGCCCCTTAGAAACACCCAAAATCACGCCACGTCGCCCTGACCTACCCCTGAGAAAACGCTAAGCCATTGACTGTGCGGCTTGCTTTATTCGCCGCGCCGAAGGACTTAACCCTGTTCGCCGCACGGACACTATCTCGACAGAAGCAAAGCGTATAGTATCCGCAGGCGTTCGAGCTTTCACCCAGGCTCGAGCTTGACCGAGACCACTGACAGGAGCGTGACGCATGTCTTCAGCCACCGGCCCGGAAAACGTGCAGAGGCGTCTCAACGACCTCGAAACCCACCTGGAGCAGGAAAACCCCATCCTACTGAGCGCGGTGCAGAGCTTCCGAACGCTCGACCGGGTGGCCTACGACATGCAGCTGCTGCCGGAGAATAAATCCTTCGCGAGCCAGGTGCCCTGGTGGCCACTCATCTCGGTGCTCGGCACCTTTTCCGCCGGCAAATCGACCTTCATCAACGATTTCCTCGGCCAGACCATTCAGCGCACCGGCAACCAGGCCGTCGACGACCGTTTCACCGTCATCGTCTATAGCCCGGAGACCCGCAGCCGCGCCCTGCCCGGCGTCTCCCTGGATTCCGATCCACGCTTCCCCTTCTATCAGATGTCGCGCGAGATCGAGCGCGTCGCTGGCGGCGAGGGCAAGCGCATCGACGCCTACCTGCAGCTCAAGACTTCCTGCAGCGATCGGCTGCGCGGCAAGATCCTGATCGACTCGCCCGGCTTTGACGCCGATGCCCAGCGCGATGCCATCCTCAGCATCACCGACCATATGATCGATCTCTCCGATCTGGTGCTGGTGCTCTTCGATGCACGGCATCCGGAGCCCGGCGCGATGCGTGACACGCTACAACATCTGGTGGTCCGGACCAAGAACCGCGCCGACTCGAGCAAGTTCCTGCACATCCTCAACCAAATCGACACCTCGGCCAAAGAAGATAATCCGGAAGACGTCGTCGCCGCCTGGTTACGAGCACTTGGCGAGGTCGGCATGACCACCGGGCGTTTCTTCACCGTCTACAGTGGCTCCGCGCCGAACATCCAAGACCCGGCCAAGCGCGAGCGCTTTGAGCGCAAGCGCGATGCCGACCTCAATGAGATCTATGAGCGCATGGATCAGGTTGAGATCGAGCGCGCCTACCGGATCATCGCCTCCTTGCGTCAGGCCGCTACCGATTTTGCCGATGAGACCGTGCCCCTGCTCGAGACCGCCGTGCAGCGCTGGCGCATCCGTACCTTCATGGCCGACGCGATTGTCCTCATCGCGATGATCACAGCGTTCCTAGTCTGGAGCATAAGCGGCGGCCACTGGCAGGGGCTGTCCTACGAGCCGGCCTGGTTGAAGACGCTCGAGGGCCTGGACATCTCATGGGGCCTGAAAGGTGCCGAGGCGCTCGCCGTGGCCATCTTCGTCGCGGCCCATTTCGGACTGCGAAAGCTCGCCGCCCTGAGTGTGCGACCCTGGCTCCGCAAGCAGCTGCGTGACGAGCGCCTGCCCGGTAATGTGCTGGACGCCTTCCAGGCCAATACGCGCAGCTGGCAAACCTTCTTCTTCGGCAAGCTGCTGGGCTGGAATGACTGGTCGGAAGGCCGCATCGCGAAGGTCCTGCACGACTGCGAGTCCTATGTGCAGAATCTCAACGAGCGCTTCACTAACCCGCGTGGGCTCAAGACACCACCGGCAAAAGGCTGACACCTACCGCAGCGGATGACCGGGCCGGTCCACATCGGCGTCGATCTCGGCGGCACCAAGATCGAGGCTGCAGCCCTGGCCGAAGACGGCCAGGTTCTGCGTCGCAAGCGCATCGCAACCCCGCGCAACGACTACCCGGGCACGCTTGAGGCCATCAAAGGTCTGATCTCAGAGCTGGAAACCATACTCGGTGTGCATGCAAGCATTGGCGTCGGCACCCCGGGTGCGCTATCACCATTCAATGGCCGCTTGCGCAACGCCAACTCGATCTGGCTCAACAACCGCAGCCTGAGCTCTGACCTCGAGCACTCTCTCAAACGTCCGATCCGGATCGCCAACGATGCCGACTGCTTTACCCTCTCAGAGGCCACCGATGGCGCCGCCGCCGGCGCCAACTCTGTCTTCGGCGTCATCATCGGCACCGGCACCGGTGGCGGCATCGTGGTCAACGGCCAACTGCTGAACGGCCCTAACGCCATTGCCGGCGAGTGGGGACACAACCCGCTGCCATGGCCGCGCGACGATGAGCGCACCGGTCCCAGCTGCTACTGCGGTAAACGCGGCTGCATCGAGACCTGGGTCTCAGGCCCCGCCCTCTCGGCGGACCTCGAGCGCCTCACGGGCCGCCGGCTCGACAGCCAACAGATTGCAACGGCTGCCGAGCAGGGCGACGCCGAGGCCGAGGCTGCCTTGCAGCGCCACCAGGACCGGCTCGCACGCGCCCTGGCGGCGGTGATCAACCTCCTCGACCCCGAGGTCATCGTCCTCGGCGGCGGCCTCTCCAACCTTGGCCGGCTCTATCAGAACCTACCCACGCGCATTCGCCCATATATCTTCGGCGACGGCCTTGCCACCCGCATCGTCCCACCTCGCTTCGGCGATTCCAGCGGCGTACGCGGCGCCGCTTGGCTGTGGCGGGAGGAGAAGTTTGAAAGGTGAAGGGTGAAGGGGTTGCATAAGTGTAGATTCGACACTAACTTGTCTGTCATGAGACAGGAATCGAATCCATCGATGTCAGATCAGGCTGTCGACCCGTCCAAATCTTATTGCTATCGGTATCCGCATCCGGCGGTCACAACGGATGTCGTACTGTTCACCATCCGCGAGGACAGTCTGCAGCTATTACTGATCGAGCGTGGTAATGAGCCATTCAAGGGCAGCTGGGCGCTTCCGGGCGGCTTTGTCGATATCGACGAAGACCTTGAGGCCGGTGCGGCACGCGAACTGGCTGAAGAGACTGGCGTCGAAAACCTCTATCTCGAGCAATTGGGCACCTTTGGCACACCCGGTCGCGATCCGCGCGAGCGTGTGATCAGCGTCGCCTACCTAGCGCTGGCGCCGGAGACCAGGCTCGCGGTGCGGGCCGGCGACGACGCTGCGGCGGCGGACTGGTTCCCGGTCAAGGCGCTGCCACCGCTGGCATTCGATCACGCCGAGATCATCGAGGTCGCGCATCAACGGCTGGTCGGCAAGCTCGACTACTCGACCATCGCCTTCCACTTGCTGCCGGAGACCTTCACCCTCAGCGAGCTACAGCGCGTTTACGAGACGCTGGTTGATGCTGAGATCGACAAGCGCAACTTCCGCAAATGGGCACAGGCACTTGAGGTGATCGAAGAGACCGGCGAGCTGCGCCGCCGCGGCAAGCATCGACCGGCTCGGGTCTATCGTCTCACCAAACGCGATCGAATCACCTGCTTGAAATGAGCGCGGGCTCGGTCGGATCGACCGTAGCGTCCCGCGCCAAACGGCCAAAGCACAGCCAGGTACCAGCGCTCCTGAAAGCCCGGAGCCCGGAGAGCAGCAATGAACACAGCCAACGTCGAACCACTCGTCCGCGACCGCATCGAGGTGCCGCCCCATCCGACCCGGCCGGTCCTCGGCGAGTCCGCTAAAGAGGCACTGAAGGAGCGTATCAAACGCCTGCTTGCCGAGCAGGATGCGGTACTGGTTGCGCATTACTACGTCGACGGTGATCTGCAGGCGCTGGCCGAGGAGACCGGTGGCTATGTCGCCGACTCGCTCGAGATGGCACGCTTCGGCGCCGAGAGCGACGCCAAGACGCTGGTGGTCTGCGGCGTGCGCTTCATGGGCGAGACGGCGAAGATCCTCAACCCCGAGAAGCGCGTGCTGATGCCGACGCTGCAGGCGACCTGCTCGCTGGACGAGGGCTGCCCGGCCGAGGCCTTCAGCGCCTTCTGCGACGCGCATCCGGACCACAGCGTGGTGGTCTATGCCAACACCAGCGCCGAGGTCAAGGCGCGCTCGGACTGGGTCGTGACCTCGAGCATCGCATTACCAATCGTCAAGCATCTGCACGAGCGCGGCGAGAAGATTCTCTGGGCGCCAGACAAGCACCTCGGCCGCTACGTGCAGCGACAAACTGGCGCCGAGATGCTGCTCTGGGACAGCGCCTGCGTGGTGCATGAGGAGTTCAAGGGCTTCGCGCTCGAGCGAGTCCGCCGCTTGCATCCAGACGCGGCGATTCTGGTGCATCCAGAGTCGCCGGACGAGATCGTCGCCCAGGCCGATGTGGTCGGTTCCACCACCCAGCTGATCAAGGCCGTGTGCGAGATGCCGAATCGCGAGTTCATCGTCGCCACCGACGAGGGCATCTTCTGGAAGATGCACCAACTCGCGCCGGGCAAGACGCTGATCGCCGCCCCCACCGCCGGCGAAGGTGCCACCTGTGAGAGCTGCGCCCACTGCCCCTGGATGGCGATGAATGCACTGCAGAATCTAGCCACCGTGCTCGAGCGCGGCGACCAGGAGATCCGGATCGATGAGTCGATCCGGCAGCGCGCGGTGCTACCGATCCATCGCATGCTCGACTTTGCGCGCGAGCATGGGATTGGTCAGCCGCGCGACGGTCGCTGAGCCTCGGCAGACGACTCGGTTGCTTTGTCGCAGCCGCACAATGATGCCATTAACACAGCATGTCCGCCCGCCGTTGTGGGCGTTCGCCTGGCAATCGCCGCCGCGCGCGTAACCCCGACCGCGTTCCGTGGTTGACATTTGTCGATCGCGTGAGCGCGTAGTACCCGTTCTGTCGCCACCACCATTCGATCGTAAGAAGTCCCAACGCCAGAGAGGCCCAGATGAGCATCGGCGACACCTCGCCAAACAGCCCCGAGATCGAGTGCCTAATCGCGCTCGACAAGGCCCACGCCTGGCACCCTTATACCTCGACCATTGACCGCGATCCGGTCTATCCAGTGCGCGCCGCGCAGGGCTGCGAGCTTGAGCTGATGGACGGCCGCCGGCTCATCGACGGCATGGCCTCCTGGTGGTGCGTGATCCATGGCTACAACCATCCGGTGCTGAACCAGGCCGCGCGCGATCAGCTCGAGCAGATGGCGCATGTGATGTTTGGCGGCCTCACCCATGCACCCGCAGTTGGGTTGGTGGAGCGGCTGGTTCGGATCACGCCCGAGCCGCTGCAGCAGGTCTTTCCCTGCGATTCCGGCTCGGTCGCGGTCGAGGTGGCGATGAAGATGGCGCTGCAATATCAGCAGGCCATTGGTCAACGGAAACGAGTGCGCTTCCTGACGATCCGCTCCGGTTACCACGGAGACACCTTTCATGCGATGTCGGTCTGCGATCCGGTCACCGGCATGCATCAGTTGTATCATCAGGTGCTGCCTCAGCAGTTCTTTGCACCGGCGCCCGCTCCGCTCTTCGGCCAGCCCTGCACCGATGCCGATATCGCCGAGTTTGAACACCTGATCGAGACCCATCGCGACGAGATCGCCGCGGTGATCCTCGAGCCCATCGTCCAGGGCGCCGGCGGCATGCGCTTCTACTCGGCCGACTACCTGCAGCGTGTGCGCGCGCTGTGCGACGCGCATGGGGTGCTGCTGATCGCCGACGAGATTGCGACCGGCTTCGGTCGCACCGGTCGGCTGTTCGCCTGCGAGCACGCCGGCATCTGCCCGGACATCATGACACTCGGCAAGGCGCTCACCGGCGGCTATCTGACCTCCGCCGCCACTCTGGCGACCGAGCAGGTTGCACATGCGATCTCCAGCGCTGAGCCAGGCGTCTTCATGCACGGCCCCACCTTCATGGGCAACCCGCTCGCCTGCGCCATCGCTAATGCCAGCATCGACCTGTTGCTCGAGCCTGGCTCCAGCCCTGGCCCTAGCCCTGGCACTGGCACTGGCACTGGCACTGGCGCTGGCGCTGGCACCAGCTCCGAAATCCAGGCGGC
>CAZEZH010000125.1:0-9951 GCA_964516305.1 uncultured Halochromatium sp.
AGCAGGAGGAATTCAGTTCTCAGGCCCGAAACAAGCATGGTAGTCGACGCAGACCTCGCAGGAGGGTGAACGGCAGGTGTAGATGCCCTCGGCCTCGCACAACTGTTTGTACAAGAACCGCTTCCACTTCATGTCGTGAGAGTTTTTCTGGGCAACGGCGGGGAAGTTTTGTTCCATCAACCGGCTCAACTCGGCTCGATTCCAGAGGCCGAGGTCTTGCCAGAGGTGGTCGCTTCCCATACAGCCCGCAGCGATGATCTCGGCCATCCAGCGCTGCTGCGGGCTCGGCTGCGGCTGGGGCTGGGCGTTTGAAACCCTCAGGCTTGAGCGTTGAGAGGGCTCATCGGATCTGTCATCTGTTGGTTTTAGCAAGAGCCGAACCAGTTCGTCCCGCTCGTCAGTCCGCTCTGGATCGAGTTGGCGCTGCGGCTGCGGAAGCACGGTCTGTCGCAGTGCCGGAAAGTGATAGGCGATCAGCTGTTTGAACGCCTCTGGCCTGAGGCCGAGCGAGTCTGGCATCGCGCCGAGGCCGACGCATTGACTTGCGAGCATTGAGGCCAAAAGACTGTCATTTCGGTGGCCGGCGGCAAGGGACAGGAGCCAGTGCCGCCAGCACTCCGCCGTTGCATCCGGCACTGATCCTGAGCAGCCGCCAGCGGCGGGCACCCATTTGGTGCTCGCCTCGACGATGGGCGCTGAGGGGGCTGGAGCCGACGGGGGCATGGGTCAGTACTCGACGCGGACGTCTTCGTCGCGCACGATCATCTGGCAGGCCAGACGCCATTCACTGGGCATATCGTCCACATGCAGCTGGTCGATCTGCTCCTGTGTGAGCTTGCCGAGTTCCTTGAGCACTGTCTGCTCTTTATCGGTGAGGAAATAGCCCATGCGGTCCTTGTCGTCGACGCTGGTTACACGGACCAGGCAATGGCCGCATTCGCCGTCCTGACAGTCGAATTGTACCGGGATCTTGTTCTCTTTGGCGATCTTTAGCAGGGTCTCGGTGTGGCTGCCGGCGACCGCGTAGACGGTCTTGTCTTTATAGTCTGGGTTTGAAAAGGTCACGAGTGCCATTGATGGGGCTCCGCGTTGGATGGGGTGTTAAGGGATGGTGATCGGATGCGGTGGTCTAGGCTGGCTTGACGGCGCAGTCGCCGATGATCTGGGCCTGGCAGGCGAGGCGGTCATGACGGCTGGCCATGTTCTCGCGCAGGACCTTCTCTTCGAGCACCGAGGGCTCGGTGAGATTGTTCCAGCCTTCGACGACATGCATCATGCAGGTGCCGCAATCGCCTTCACGACAGCCGTAGATGATGCCGGCGCCGATCTTCTCGGAGACGTCGATGACGCGGATGCCGGCGGGGACGTTGACGGTTTGATCAATGTCCTGAAAGGTCACTTTTGCCTTGGCCATGTCGTGTATTCCTCTTGGTTTTCGTTGCAATGGAGTTGGGGTTGAAACCATCAGGGCGCCGTCGTGCGACGCTTCTGTCGTAGAGCCTCTCTAAGGTTCATAGCGCGTCGCCAGCTTGGACGACGAGGCGCCTGTTTCCGGGTACGGACTCAGCTCGGCGAAATCGATGACGCGCTCGGCGGTTTTTGGTGCCTTTGGGGTACCAGTCATCGCCTCGGCGATCTGACGGCCGAAGGCGCGGCAGGCATCGAGTTCAGCGGCGGTTGGCGTCAGCTTCAGACGCAGACCAGACACCGGCACTCGCATCTTTAAGCCGCGCAGGCGGTCTTCGATCATCGGCACTGCCTCGCCGCTCCAGCCGTAGGAGCCGAAGGCGGCGCCGATCTTCCCGCGCAGGCTGATGCCGGTCAGCGACGAGAGCAGATCCCAGATCGGCTTCACGGCATCGCCGTTGACGGTCGGGGAGCCGAACGCGAGCGCGTCGGCCTCCTCGATCAGGTCGACGAAGGGTGCGATCTCGCCGCCTTCGAGGTCGTATAAGGACACGCGCAAGCCTGGGACCGATTCGGCACCGGCTTGCACGGCCTCGGCCATGCGCGTGGTGCTGCCGTAGGCGCTGAGATAGAAGATGATGAGCGAGGCGGGCTGGTCGTTGCCTTCAAACGGCTGATCGAAGCCTTCACCGCTATGCGAGAGTTCCCGGTAGCGTGTCACATAGCGGCGCGGGCGTTCGCGGAGGACCGGGCCATGCGCCGGTGCGATCAGCGTCAGCGGCAGCGGTTCGATCAGTTTGAGTGCATCGCGGACATGCGACTTGAAGGGCCGCATGATGTGCGCGTAGTAGTAGTCGAAGGAAAACCGGAAGTCACCGACACGGTCGTTGAACAGGCGCGGATCGCAGTGGTGACAGCCGAAGACATCGCCCGTGAACAGCACCTGCTGTTCCACCAGGTAGGTGCACTGGGTGTCCGGCCAATGCAGGTAAGGTGTGTTTAAGAAACGCAGTCGGCGGTCACCGAGGCTGACCTCATCGCCGGTGTCGACGAGTTCGACGTCGAGCTGATCACCGGTCGGTTTCAGCAACGCCTTGAGCATCGCTGGCGCACGCTTGGAGATGATCAGGCGCGTCTGTGGGGCGCGGCGCAGCAGTTCCGGCAGTGCCCCGGTGTGGTCGGGCTCGAGGTGGTTGAGGACGATGACGCGGATCTCGTCGAGACGGGCCACTTGCTCGAGACGCGCGAAGAAGTCGTCAGCGAACTCGGCCTTGACCGTATCGATGATGGCGACGCCGTCACGACCACGAACCGCGTAGGCGTTGTAGGTGGTGCCGTTGGCGGTGCGCAGGATCATGTCGAAGCTGCGCAGCCCGGGATCGAGCGCGCCAATCCAGTGCACGCCAGGTGCGATCTCGACCGCGTTGCAGTCGCAAACGGACATCGGCTCGAGCGTCTGCTCGGGGCTGGGACTGCTCACGCTCGCGTTGCTCCAAACGGGTCTGCTGACATCTTAACGGGCGCGGATCTCGGCCATGGCCGCTTGCCAGCGTTCGGGTGGGATGCCGGTCAGCGAGCCGGGCGGATTCACGGGTGTGCCGCTGGCATCGAGAATGGCGCCCTCCACAGGGCAGATGCTGGCGCATTGCGGCTCGGCGAAGTCGCCGGCGCACTCGCTGCATTGGCTCGGGTCGATGATGAAATGCGGCTTGGCGGCCTGAATGGCCTGGCTTGGGCACAGTGGCTCGCAGGCCCAGCAGTTCACGCAGCCGTCGGTAATTTGATAAGCCATGGTGCTATCTTCAGTGTCAGTGCTGGCGGGGTGTTAGGTGTCGAAGCCATTGCGAGCGCTTGTTGGCTAGTCAATAGTGGCTAATGACTAGCCGGCTAGCTAGCCGCCAAGCGCTTCGCATGAACTCCCCGACGGCTTAGGCGCTCAGCGCAGTTTGGGTTTCGGGATCGGCGAGGCGGCCCGCAGCAGCCAGTTCGACATAGACCGCGGCCACGGCGTCCTCGATCGGCTCCATCGCGTGCTCGCCATTGGGAGCGATGCCGGCGGCTTCGAGTGCATCCCAGGGCTCGATGCCGATCCTTGAGCAGAGCACGGCGGTGCAGCCGTCGAGTGCGCGCAGGGTGCCGGCGAGCGCCGATTCGCCGTCGCCGCAGGTCTCATCGCCGCTGCAATAGGCTGCCACCCGGCGTGTGCCGATAAAGCGCACCGCTTGTCCATCGGCCTCATAGATCAAGAACTCGCGGGCATGCCCGAAGTGCTGATTGATGACGCCGCTGCCGCTGCTCGCGACGGCGATGCGCAGCGGGCGACCTGCAGTGCTTGCTGGAGCATTGGCAGGCGCCGAGGCTATGCGGGTCGCTGCCTGAGTGGTCCCTTGAGTGGCGGCCAGTGCGATGGCCTGGGTCACTGCCGGCAGCGGGGTTGTCGCCGGCGCTGGGCGTGTCGAAGAAACGTCGGACCGCGCGGCGGCGGAGGCTGCTGGGTGCCGACGCGTCAGCGAGTCAAGGCCGACGAAGACCTCGCCGCGCTGCGGCTGTGTTCCTTGTTCGCGCGCCTCGCGCTGGGCCTGACGTTTGGCCTCGATCTCCGCATGCACTGCGGCGCGACGCTGCATCGCGGCGGCGTAGTCGATGTCCATCTGCTCGATCTTCTCGACCGAGAACTCGGCCCCACGATCCTCGCCAAGCATGCCGACCGCATCGGCGCGACACTGCCGACAGTGGCGCATCATCGCCATGTCGCCACTGCAGGCGTCTTGCAGGGCTTGCAACTCGTCGTGGGTCGGGCCGCGCTGGCCCATGAGGCCGTAGAAGGTGCCATGCTCGGGCTCGGCGATCAGCGGCATCACGTTGTGCAGGAAGGCGCCCTTGGCCTTGACGACACGGCTGACCTCTTTTAGATGCTCGTCGTTGACGCCAGGGATGAGCACCGAGTTGACCTTCACCAGCACGCCGCGCTCGGTGAGCATCTCCAGGCCTTTCTGCTGTTGCTCGATCAAGATGCGTGCGGCCTTGACCCCTTTGATGCGGCGGTTGTTCCAGAAGATCCAGGGATAGATCTTGGCGCCGATCTCGGGGTCGACGCAGTTGATGGTGATGGTGACGTGATCGATGTTGTGCTCACAGATCTCGTCGACCAGCTCCGGCAGCGCGAGGCCGTTGGTCGAGACGCAGAGCTTGATGTCGGGGGCCTTCTCGGACAGCGCGCGGAAGGTCGCGAGGGTACGCTCCGGGTTGGCCAGCGGATCACCAGGGCCGGCGATACCGAGCACGCTCATCTGCGGAATCGCCGCAGCAACGGCGAGGGTCTTCTTGATGGCCTGCTCGGGCGTCAGCAGCTCCGAGACTACGCCAGGGCGCGATTCATTGGAGCAATCGTACTTCCGATTACAGTAATGGCACTGGATATTGCAGGCCGGCGCCACCGCCACATGCATGCGCGCGTAGTGATGGTGGGCGTCTTCGGAGAAGCAGGGGTGGTCGTTGACCTTGGCGCGAATCGCCTCGGGCAAATGCGCGAGCTTGTCGGAACTGCTACCGCAACCGCTGGACGCGCAGCCACTGGTCGGCGCGTTCACCGTCGTGCGCCGCTCTGTCTTCAGAGTGGTAACCGCTTGCACCATGTCTCGATCCCCGTAACGTCTGACGGCGCCGCAGTCGCGACGCGCTAGGCAATATGGGGTCGTTAAGCAAACGGTGTGCCTAGTGCCGGTTCAACACTAAGCGATTGATTCGTCTATGGTCAGAGCAGGGCTTCCAAAGCCTCTGTGAGGAGGCTGACACCGCGCAGGTATCAGTTGTCGGTTCTGCGACCAGACATGGTTTCCAGCGTTCGGGGCGCGGCGTCCTAGGCGATCACTTCAAGCCGAATCAGTGCTCGGGCCTTGCTCATCACGTCCTCACCAGAACACAGCCTGGACTGATCCTTAGCGTATCAGTCAATTTTGAGACGGATGGGCAGCAGCTGCCGGTTCGGTCTGCGATCCAAGAATCACCGAAGACACTGAGGTCTTATTGCGTTGGGGCGAGAAAGCGACAGGCTGCCTAGCCCCGGCGCTTGAACCAGCCGGTGAGGCTGAAGCGCTCGCGCTGCGCGGGCTCGACCTCGTGCAGAAACCTGGCGCTGAAGAAGGTCACCAGGCGACCGCCTTCGGGGAGGATCAGCTCGCTTGCCTTGGGATGGTTTTGCTCGGTGTAGAGACGCAGGGCGCCGCCGTCCCGGGCCTGCCAAGCCTCGTTCAGATAGAGGATGCAGCTCAGCGTGCGCTCGCCGATGCCGCGAAATTGGTCCAGGTGCTTGCGGTAATAGGTGCCGGGTGGATAGACCGCCAGGTGTGCCTCCAGCTCGTAGAGGCCGAGGAACAGGCTGCGGTTGATCGCCAACCGCAGCTGCTCGAGCTGGCCCCAATAGAGCCGCTGGGCGGCGCTCAGCTTGCTCGGCTCGAGCCAGACGACACGGTCGGTTCTGACCTCATTGCGGAGTTCCAACTCTTTGCCACGGCCGACACCGGCACGCCGGAAGTATCCAGCCTGCCATTGCTGTTGCGCCTCATGGCGGAGTTGGCTGATGTGCAGGGGCGCGAGGAAGTTATCGGTTATGCACCAGCCCTGCTCGGCGAGGGTAGCGGCGATCTGCTCGGCGAGGGCTGGCGGTCGTTCGGGCGGGAGAGAAGAGGCGTGGCAGGCCAAATGCGCGAGGCTCGTTGGGAACGGATGCCGAAGTCTGCGCGCACTGCTGCCACGGGTCGAGCGTTTTTCGCTGGGACTAGGCAGGCTAACCTGCAGTCTGTTTCGCGCCGATCAGTTCGATCGGGTAGCCGTCGGGGTCCTTGACGAAGGCGATGATGGTGGCGCCAGCGTTCATCGGACCTGCCTCACGCAAGATCTCGCCGCCTTGCTCCTTAATGCGCGCTGTGGCCTCGTAAACATCGTCAACCTCGATTGCGATATGCCCATAGCCATCCCCCAACTCATACTGTTCGACGCCCCAGTTGTAGGTCAGCTCGATGACGCTGTGCTCGGATTCGTCGCCGTAGCCGAGGAAAGCCAGGGTAAACTCGCCTGCCGGATACTCTTTCTGGCGCAGCAGCTTCATGCCGAGCATCTGGGTGTAGAAGTCGATGGCGCGTTGCAGGTTGCCGGTGCGTAGCATGGTGTGCAGGATTCGCATGGTGATCTTGGGGCCTTGGTTGTTGGAGGATCGGGTCGATGGTGGATGGGGATGATAACGGCGTATTTGAACTCACAGGGGAGCACTGATGGGCACTGGAAAATTGTTTTTGACTGTCTTTGTTGCGGTGCTGCTCGCCAATGCACTGACGGTGTTGGTGTTGTTTGGCGCGCGCGGGCTGCTGCCCGATGTCGGATTGCCAGCCTTGAGCGCGACGCAGCGCGGTGCTGCCGAATCGAACGCACCAAGCCCGCCAAGCGAGGAGATTGCCAATCAATGGGTGCCGGCGATCCAAGAGCGCATCCGCCAGTTCTGGGTGCATCCGGCTGGTACCTGGGAAGGCAACGCACCGGTTGTCAATGTGCGGCTCGAGCGCGGCGGCCGGGTCATCAGCAATCAGGTCAAGATTGTCACCAGCAGTGGCAATCCGAGATTCGATCAGTCGGTTGTGAATGCCATCTACGATGCCTCGCCACTGCCGGTGCCCAGTGGGTCGGACTTCGAGCCGTTCCGCGACTTCAATCTGGTGATGCGTCCTTAGGCGATGTCTGTCAATCGGCCTTTCCGATGGTTGGTCTTACCGGTGTTGTGCTGTGTGCGGAATCCGTGAGCAGGCTCGGATGATAGGCTATCGGTGTTCACCAATTTGGTGCAAAGGTCTGCACCAAGGCGCTGACTAGTGTTCGCTCTTGGTGCGCGCCTCTGCGCTGGGCGCGAATTGACATCTGGATACGGCCTCTAAATCAAACACTTTGAAGACTGGTCTGGCGTTTGCTTAAGAGCGTCAGTTGGCGGCTCATGCTGACTGTTCTCGTTCCAAGACTTATCACCACAGGAGACCCCCTGGATGATTTCGATCCCGTCTTTCAAACCCCTGCTGCTCAGTGCCGGCATCGCGCTGGGGTTGAGTGTATCGCTGTCCGGATTTGCCGAAGACGCCGCGCCCACAACGGGGCAGGCCGACGATGAGACCATCAAGGTCGGTGTGCTGCACTCCCTCTCCGGCACCATGGCGATCAGCGAGACCACGCTTAAAGATACGGTTCTGATGCTGATCGAGGAGCAGAACGAGAAGGGCGGGGTGCTTGGCAAGCAGCTTGAGGCCGTGGTGGTTGATCCGGCCTCGGACTGGCCACTGTTCGCCGAGAAGGCGCGCGGACTCATCGAGCAAGACAAGGTTGCCGCAGTCTTCGGCTGCTGGACCTCGGTTTCGCGTAAATCGGTGCTGCCGGTGTTCGAGGAGCTGAATGGCCTGCTGTTCTACCCGGTGCAGTACGAGGGCGAGGAGTCGTCGAAGAACGTCTTCTACACCGGCGCGGCACCGAATCAGCAGGCGATCCCGGCGGTCGACTATTTGAAGGATGAGCTCGGCGTGGAGCGCTGGGTGCTGGCGGGCACCGACTACGTCTATCCGCGCACCACCAACAAGATCCTCGAGGCCTACCTGAAGCAGAACGGCGTGGCGGAAGAGGACATTATGATCAACTACACGCCATTCGGGCATTCCGATTGGCAGTCGATCGTCGCCGATATCAAGAAGTTCGGCTCTGAGGGCAAGAAGACTGCGGTGGTCTCCACCATCAACGGCGACGCCAATGTGCCTTTCTACAAGGAGTTGGGTAATCAGGGCATCTCGGCTGAGGACATCCCGGTCATCGCCTTCTCGGTGGGCGAGGAGGAGCTCTCAGGCATCGATACCGGCCCGCTGGTCGGCCATCTGGCCGCCTGGAACTACTTCATGAGCATGCCGACCGATGAGAACGATACCTTCATCGAGACCTGGCATGACTTCATCGGCAATCCGAAACGGGTGACCAACGACCCAATGGAGGCGCACAAGATCGGCTTCGATCTCTGGGTGCAGGCGGTCGAGAAGGCCGGTACCATCGATACCGACGCGGTCGAGAAGGCGATCGTTGGGCTGACGACCAGCAATCTCAGCGGCGGGACTGCTAAGATGCTGCCCAACCATCACATCACCAAGCCGGTGCTGATCGGCGAGATCCAGGACGACGGTCAGTTTGCGATTGTCTACCAGACCGAGGAAGAGGTGCCGGGTGATGCCTGGTCGGATTATCTGGAAGGCTCTAAGGATCTGATCGCCGATTGGACTGACCCGATCACCTGCGGCAATTACAATACCGAGACCAGAAAGTGCCTTGGTGCCGAGCAGCCGGCGGCTGAGTAGGCGCTGAGGCTGATCTGATACCGAACTGACGCCAGGGATGGCCTCGGCTTGGATTTCCGGTTGCTGCTTGGGCTCCCATTTCTTCGTTTCCTCGTGCGGTCGATTAAGGTTATGTCTAGGTTCGGCGTTGGTGGCAGCGGTCGCGAATGGATGATGATGCTCGGTCTGCTGCTATTGCTGATCACGGCCACGAGCAGCATGGCTAGCAACCAGGCAACCGACCTGACGTCAAGGCCGGCAGTCGAGGCTGCAACGAGCTTGGTGGCTGACACTGAAGCTGACACAACCAGCCAATCGGCAATCGACAGTTCAAACAGCCCGGTCATCGAGTCGGCAACTGACCCCGAAACCGATCCTGACCCTCAAGCTGAACCTGAAATAGATCTAGCCGCTGCCTTCAACGAACAGGTTTCGCGCTTGACGGATCGCTCGTTCAAGGTGAAAGGGGCTGCGGCTCAGGCCATCGCGGAAACCGGTGATGCGCGCGCAATCCCCCTGTTGAAAGCGCTGCTCGCTGGCGATCTCTACTATCGTAAGGACGACGATCGTATCGTCTACGTGGAATCGGCGGGCAGCGGCTGGGCGTTAGCCGATGCGCTGAGCGGCGAGGCCCTCGGCGAGGTTGGGCGCCGCGATGTGCGTAAGATCACGGTCAACAATCGCATGCGCAGCGCGCTGCGCACATCGATCGCGGCGCTGACGCTTGCCAGTCCTGACCCCACGCTACGAATGAAGGCGGCGCGCGAAATGATCGGCAGCGATGATCCGGCCGTGATCAGTGCCGTTCGCACACAGATTGCTGCTGAAGACGAAAAGCAGGTGGCTGACGCGTTGGCCTTGGTGGTCGCCATCGCCGATCTTAAGCAGCCGGACGCAGATAGCCGTTTGGCGGCTGTTGGGGTGCTGCATGGGAATCTCTACCCAGAAGCACGCAATGCGCTCAATACCTTGCTCGAGTCGGAGCAGAATGCTGAGGTGCTCGCCGCGGCAGGTGCGGCGCTGGATGCGATTGATCGCAAGCGCCAATTGAACAGCAGCGTCGAGACCCTCTTTTTTGGGCTGAGCCTAGGCTCGGTGTTGGCACTGGCGGCGATTGGGCTGGCGATCACCTTCGGTGTGATGGGCGTGATCAACATGGCCCACGGCGAGCTGATCATGATCGGCGCCTACACCA